>DYSO01000099.1 GCA_020718225.1 Draconibacterium orientale
AAGGAAAAAGGTACCTGTCTCGGCTGAATTATAAATTTCGCTTGGATGACTGAAATATTTAACCACTTTATAGGTCAGTATGGTTTTCCATTCCGCATAAATTCCCATCTCCCCTGCTGTAGATAATGAATAGAGGATGATCAGAAAGCTGGTATATATCCGGTTCAGTCGGTTCAGCCATAAGGGGCTCCAAACAGATTGGACAACCAGGATAAGGAATGGAAAAACCAAAAAATAAGATGCGGTTGCCAGGTCAAGTTTTAAAGAATGGTAGAAAACACCCATCAATTCACCAAAATGAATTTGCTCTGCCAAAATAATTTTAAGGGAATAGAGGATAAAAACAAGACGGAGCAGGTTAAAAAAAAGAAGCCAAAAAAGAAGTTGTCTGGCAAAAACAAGAATGATCCTCTTCATGGGTATTTTGATTACAAATGTACATGAAATACGAATTCGATCAGCGAGAAAGTGAAACCTTCAAATTCGTATTTTTGCAACATGGGAATAACAGAAAATTTAATCTATTTACGCACGCTAATACCAGTGGGCGTGAAATTGATAGCAGTTTCAAAGAACCATTCGGTTTCTGATATCATGCAAGCCTATGTTTCAGGCCACCGTGTTTTTGGAGAGAATAAGGCACGTGAACTTGAGTTAAAATACAACCAACTGCCCAGAGATATTGAATGGCATTTTATCGGCCATCTTCAAACGAATAAAATCAAATACATAGCCCCGTTTGTCACGTTGATCCATAGCGTTGACAGTCTCAACCTGTTGCAGGCGGTCAATAAAGAGGCGCTGAAAATGAACCGCACCATCGATTGCCTGCTGCAATTTTACATTGCAACGGAAGAGACCAAGTTTGGTTTCTACATCGATGAGGCAATGGATATGCTGCAATCGGATGACTACCATTCCCTTCGAAACATCCGGATAACAGGGATTATGGGAATGGGAAGCTTTACCAATGATGTTCAACGGACCAGGGATGAGTTCAAAATGCTTCGACATTACCATACCGTTATTAAAACCACCTGTTTTAATGAAAACCACGAATTCAAACATATCTCAATGGGAATGTCGGGCGATTTTCAGATTGCAATTGAAGAAGGGAGCACAATGGTCAGAATTGGCACCCTGTTGTTTGGTGAAAGAATTTATCCCTGATCAAGGCTTGTCGGCATACCAATAAGATATATCCGTCAGTCCCGGTTTTGCTTCGGCCTTCACAAACCGGTCTTTTCCAAAAAAATCCCGAATAACTTCTACTTTCAGGAAACCCATTTTCCTGAGAAGTTCACTGACTTCCTTACCCAACTGTTCATTGATTTCAAACCAGAGATATCCCGGCCGCCGTAAATGAAGAACTGCAAAGGCCCCAATGGCTTTATAAAATTGAAGCGGTTCATTTTCAGGGACAAACAAGGCGGTGGAAGGTTCAAATTCAACGACATTCCTGTGCATTATTTTTTTGTCACTTTCCCTGACATACGGAGGGTTGCTTACAATAAGATCAAAAGCGCCAAAAAGGCCCCAACTGTCGGGTATTAAAATATCAGCATAAATAAAACGAACGGGAGTTTGTGAAAAGGCGGCATTGCTCTGTGCAACCCCGAGTGCCTTTTCAGAAATATCGATACCCGTCACATGGGCAAAAGGAAATTTTTTCTTTAAATCGATGGCAATGCACCCGGATCCGGTTCCAATATCCAAAATGGAAATATCAAGATATTGATTTTGAATATTTCCCGAAAAGATAATCTGGCATAACTCTTCTGTTTCAGGCCGAGGGATCAATACATCAGGTGTAACCGATAACTTCAACCCGTTAAACCAGCTCTTCCCCGTAACATATTGTACCGGGGTTCCCAGCCTGAGCTTTTCAAGTGCATCATAGAACCTTAAGACTGTCAAACCATCCAGCTTTATTTCATACGACAGATGTATTTTTGCTTTTGGCCATTGAAGATATTCGTCAAAAAGGATATAGACAAAGTTCATTATCTCATCAGCAGGATAAAGACTTTCCAAACCGGTCTTAAAATCGCGGATAATATTTTTTACAAACGCTGATGGTGATTCCATGGGGCGAATTTAAAAAAAAAGTAAATTCGCCCCGATGGAACTCCAATCCGACACATATTTCTCCATTCTTAATGAATCACAGGGTGGATACAGGGAGAAAGCAAGCAAATTCATTGCTATTGCAATCCCGGTGGGTACCGAAAGCGAGGTAAAGACAACCCTGGACAGAATCAGGAAAGAATATCATGGCGCCAACCATTTCTGCTATGCTTACCGGTTGGGTTTTGATAAAAGGCAGTACCGGATCAATGATGACGGGGAACCCTCCGGGTCGGCCGGGAAACCGATATTTGGACAACTTCTGTCGTTCGACTTGTCGGACATCCTCGTTGTTGTTGTCCGGTATTTTGGCGGTACAAAACTGGGTATTCCAGGTCTTATCAATGCATACCGTACCGCAGCCCGGGAATCATTAACCAATGCCTCGATTATTGAAAAAACTGTCATGGCAAGGGTTGAGATTAATTTTGACTATCCGGCCATGAATGATATCATGAGGATCGTTAAGGAAAAAGAGTGCCGGGTTATAGATCAGGTGTCCGATGAACGTTGTACCATCCGGCTTACGGTAAAAATGAGTTTTCTGCCATCTCTCAGGGAGCGGATAGCAAGTTTGAACCGGGCTTCGATCCTTTTCCGGGTCAACGGTCTTCCCGAATAGGCTTTTTTTTATTTTACCATATAGAAAAACCCTTACATGCCTGATTAAATAGCTATGAATCATACAGTAAAAGATTTAGAAGCATTATAAACTAAAATTATCAATGGTGCTGGGAATAAATCAAATTATTGATGGAAAGGTTACTATCAGAAGTTACATTTATACTCAACAGATAAATCAATTTTCTCGAATACTTTTTTTTTAATAAAGCAAGGTTAAAAAATTTTTTTATGAACTATTTTTTCCGTAAATTTGTTAATTAAATCAACTTTCCATAAAACCAGAGGTTTTGGCTTACGGACAAAATCCAACAACAGGTGATCATTAATAAAGAGTAATTTAATAACTAGTTCAGGTTTTTGAATTAATGGAAAAAATTGCAATCGATGTTTGGGAAAATTGTCTGAAAGTAATTAAAGATAATATCAATTACCAAAGTTTCAAAACCTGGTTTTTACCGATAAAAGCCGTTAAGATTAAAGACCGTGTTTTGACAATTCAGGTCCCGAGTCAATTTTTTTATGAATGGCTTGAAGAACATTATATCGGATTGTTGAAAAAGACAATTAAAAAAGAATTAGGCAATGAAGGCCGGTTGGAATATAGTATCATTGTTGACAACTCTGATCAGGAACCAGGGCCCTATACCATTAATGTACCTACCGGTGAAAAAAAATCAACCGTTAACCCTTCTGTGTCCATGCCAATTGATTTAAATAGAGGTACATCCAAGGAAATTCCCAATCCATTTATCATACCCGGGTTGAAGAAAATCAAAGTTAATTCACAATTGATAGAGAGTTATTCTTTTGAAAATTTCATCGAGGGTGATTGTAACCGATTGGCACGTTCTGCGGGTTATGCCGTGGCCGGTAACCCTGGCAAAACGGCATTCAACCCATTGCTGATTTATAGCCAGACAGGTTTGGGCAAAACCCACCTGTCCCACTCCATCGGCTTACAGGTTAAAACCAATTTTCCGGAAAAAACCGTGCTGTACGTAACAACCGATCAGTTCATCAACCAATTTATCGACTCCGTAAAAAACAACAATCAAAACGATTTTATTCATTTCTACCAGATCATCGATGTGCTGATTATTGATGACATCCACAATCTGGCCGGAAAAGAAAAGACACAAGATGTTTTTTTTCATATTTTCAATCACCTCCATCAGAAAAGCAACCAGATCATTCTAACATCCGACAAACCGCCGGTAGAAATGAAGGGAATTGAACCCCGGTTGCTTTCCCGTTTTAAATGGGGACTTTCTGCAGACCTGCAGGTTCCTGACTTCGAAACACGAATTGCCATACTCCATAAAAAATTATACAACGACGGGATCCAAATCCCCACCGAGGTTATCGAATACCTGGCATACAGTATCAATACCAACATTCGGGAACTTGAGGGTGCGCTGATATCCTTATTGGCACAATCTTCCCTAAACAAAAAAACAATTACCCTCGAACTTGCCAAACAAATGATTGATAAGTTCGTCAGAAATACTTCCCGTGAAATATCCATTGACTATATTCAAAAGGTTGTATGCGAATATTTTAATATTCCTGTTGATTTGATCCATTCAAAAACACGAAAACGGGAAATCGTCCAGGCACGACAGCTATCGATGTATTTTTCAAAGAAGCTCACCAAATCCTCCCTGGCAAATATCGGACTGCATTGTGGCAATAAAGACCACGCTACCGTTCTTCATGCCTGTCGTACGGTGAACAACCTGGTTGAAACCGATAAACAATTCAGGCAATTTGTTGAAGAGTTAGACAAACGGTTCAACTTTAATTTTCTGGCACATGTATCGGGCCTGCCAAACCATTGCCAACAGCATCATTGAAAAACCTGACGGGACATGATAAACGGGTTCACACTCAAACCCTCTTCCGACGATATTCTCGAAGCTGCCGGCAGAATTACCAATTTTATCCATCATACGCCAGTTCTGACATCCCGTTTTCTGGATATGCAATTCAATGCTAATATTTTCTTTAAATGTGAAAATTTCCAGAAGGTAGGGGCATTTAAGGCACGGGGCGCCTCCAATGCCGTCCTGCTGTTGAATAAAGAACAACAGGCACATGGAGTGGCCCCCATTCGTCGGGAAATCATGCACAGGCCCTCTCCTATGCTGCATCCAGATTAGGGATTCCGGCATATATTGTCATGCCTTCCAATTCGTCGCGGGTAAAAGTCGAAGCTGTGAAAGGATATGGGGGAATCATTACCTTTTGCAAACCGACATTAACCGACCGGGAAAAAACATTGAACAAAATATTGAAACAAACAGGGGCCATAGAAATACATCCATACAACGACACCAGGATCATTGCAGGACAAGCAACGGCCGCTCTCGAAATCATCCATGAAGTTAAAGGGCTGGAAATCATCATGGCGCCTGTTGGCGGTGGGGGCTTGCTCAGCGGGACTGCACTGGCAGCCCACTATTTTCAGCCCGGTACTAAAGTCATCGGAGTTGAACCGGAACAGGCAAACGATGCCTTTCTTTCATTCGAACAAAAAAGATTCATCCCATCAGAGAATCCGGTAACCCTAGCCGACGGATTGCGGACTTCGCTGGGCAGCATTACATTTCCGATCATCCTTAACCATGTACATACCATTGTCACTGTAAATGAAGAGAGCATTGTGAATGCGATGCGCATGCTTTGGGAAAGGATGAAGATCATCATCGAACCATCGTCGGCCGTTCCCATTGCCGCTATTCTCGATAAAAAAACAGATATCTCCGGAAAAAGAGTAGCCGTGATCCTCTCGGGGGGAAACGTGGATCTTGACCAATTACCATGGATACTTACATGATGCACGGCAAACTATACCTGATACCAACCCCGATTGCTCAAGGCCCGGTTGATCTTGTTTTGCCAAACGGTACATTATACGTAATCAGGAAACTCAGCTATTTTATTGCAGAAGAGGCCCGGACTGCCCGACGCTTTCTAAAACTGGCAGCCATTGACAAGAAAATTGACGATCTGACATTTTATATTTTCAATGAACACTCCGCAACCATCAACCTTTCCCATTATCTGACACCTGCCCTTGAAGGCCACGATATCGGACTATTATCCGAAGCCGGACTCCCCTGTGTTGCCGATCCGGGTTCCGAAATTGTAAGACAGGCCCATCTTACCGGTATTCCTGTCGTTCCACTGACCGGACCTTCATCACTTATGCTTGCCCTGATGGCTTCTGGCTTTAATGGTCAAAACTTTGCATTTCTTGGATACTTGCCAGCCGATAAGCAATCCCGCATCCGCAGAATCAAAGAACTGGAGACAACCATCCATGAAAAAAAACAGACCCAGCTCTTTATTGAGGCGCCCTACCGGAACCTCCCTTTGTTTGAAGCGCTGACTTCAACCTGTCATGACAATACGTTGCTCTGTATTGCCGTTAATATTACAGGCGAAAACAGTGCGATCATTACAAAAAGCATCCGTGAATGGAAAAAACACTCCCCCAATATTCATAAAATTCCAACGTTGTTTTTATTGTATGCCGATTTCAGATAATTGCGTTTTTTGCCCTGTTTGTAACATTTTGATCAGATCTGCGTCAAGAAAACATATTCTCATTCAATATCCAATTATATAACATTTTGGAAACCGTTCTATCCATTCAACAGATTTCAAAACAGTATGGAAAAATCCAGGCTGTAAAAAAACTTTCAATTGAAGTTGAAAAAGGCCAGATATTTGGAATTTTAGGCCCCAACGGAAGTGGTAAAACCACTACGTTAAGCATTATCCTTGACCTTATCCGGGCCAATGAAGGCAGTTATCGGTGGTTTGGTGAAGAACCCTCCAAAGAATCACGGAAAAGGATTGGTTCTGTTATTGAAAACCCAAATTTTTTTCCCTATCTGAATCCGGTGGACAATCTGAAAATTGTTGCCGATATCAAAAACCTTGATTATAATGATATTGACCGGGTGTTGCATTTGACGGGTTTGCACGAACGAAAAAAATCCCGGTTCCGTACCTTTTCATTTGGAATGAAACAGCGACTTGCCATCGCTTCAGCAATGTTAGGGGAACCCGAGGTGTTAATCCTGGATGAACCGACCAATGGACTCGATCCACAGGGTATAGCCCACATCCGTGATTTAATTTTATTGGTTGCTGGTCAGGGAACTACCATCATTTTAGCCTCGCACCTCCTCGACGAGGTTCAGAAAATCTGTTCCCATGTCGCTGTACTCAGCAAGGGTAAAAAACTCTTCGACGGAAAAGTCAGTGAAGTGCTCGCTATTTCCGATTCGTTTGAGCTTAGGGCAGCGAATCGCGAAGATCTGATCAGGGTTATTACCACTTTCCCGGGGTTTAAATCCCTCGAGTCCTCAAAAGATATCGTACAGGTTTTTTTTAAAGGAGATGTTAATCCGGAGGAAATCAATACCTACCTCTTTTCAAACGGCATAACCCTTAACCATCTGTCAGAACGCAAACGGAGCCTCGAACAACATTTTCTTGAACTTTTACAAAATAACAAATGATCAAGCTGCTTAAAATTGAATTTAAAAAAATCAGGTCCTATAAAACATTCTGGATACTGACCGGGGTTTATTTTATTTTCCTCTCCCTTGGAATCGTAATGGCTGAGTTCATTATCAATAACATGGTCGATAACATGAACAGACACCTCCCGATTCCGCTTCCCCATGTAAACATCTTTTTTTTCCCGGATGTATGGCAAAACATCGCTTTTTTTGCAACCATCCGATATGTCCTTATTTTCCCGGCAATCATCATTATTATATTAATTACCAATGAGTTTACCTTTAAAACGATCCGGCAAAATGTGATCAACGGTTTAAGTAAATTTGAATTTCTCCTTTCCAAACTCTATCTGATCCTTTTAATTTCGGTGGTACTGACTCTATTAATGGCCTTTGGTTCCCTGATTATCGGACTTTCGCATACCAGTGAAAATACGTTGGCTTTAATCTTTGAAAAATCCACTTTCATCACCGGTTTTTTTATAACCATCCTGACACTGCAGATCTATGCGTTTTTCTTTGGTTTTATGCTCCGGAACACCGGTCTGTCAATTGCACTATTTACTTTGTACGCCCTTATTGTCGAACCCATCCTCTATTATTTCCTCAAGAGTCCCATTGTCTTTAAAAACGATATATCAACCTACCTTCCGTTAAATGCAGTGCTCCGTGTCACAGAATATCCGGCAATACCGGTCTTGAAAAAAGTCATGGGATTAAACCTGCAGGAGAAGGTTACGCTGGGAGGTTGTCTTCTGCCTTTGCTCTATTCGTCCATCATGGTCCTTATTGTGGTCTGGACGATGAAAAAAAAGGATCTGTAATTTTATTTACATGCCCTTTCGTTTCCGCACAGCCCATTCCGCAGTAAGCAGGGCAAGAAGTGCAATAAACAGCCACGGGTTCCCGATCAGGTCAGAAAAACGTTTTCCGGTAATTAAAACCGGCCTGAAATCTTCACGCTGAAGGATTTTATTGGCGAGTTGGTCCATTTCATGGGGATAGACAACCTCTCCATCGTGACTTTTCGAAATTCTGTTCAATAATTGATGATCGGCAACCAGGTTAAAATACTCATTGTTGATCTGTTCAATGAAAAACTTTCCACTTTGTTGGTATTGGTTTTTCCCAACCTTTGTGGTGGCAATATAAGAATAGGACCCGACTGGTAAAATTCCGATATTCAGAAAATATGCCTTGGTGGTCCTGCTAAAAAGATAAGGATATTTATTATTTTCTTGATCTGTGATGGTGATGTTTACCTCCGGATCGTTGATAAGTTCATAGCTAGAATTATAAACTTCAGCTTCTGCTTCAACGGGTTCATTCTCCCCGATCCTGTTTTTCAGGGTGATCCTGAAAAAACTATTATCCTCTTTTACTGCCAGATAATGGACAATTTTGTTGATTAGCCGGTCGAATGCGACATGGTCCTTATTCTGAATAAAATCGTAAATTCTCCAGCGCCACAAATTTTCGCCGGTGATAACGCCAATTTTTTTATCCTGTCCTGTAAAAAAAATGAGCAAGGGATTGGTAGTACTTACGGCACCTGATTTCTGATAAAAAAGCGCTTCCGACAACGGGGCAGGTTGATAAACCCCAAAAGGGGCCTGTAATGGAGGGAAACCATCAAAAAGGGCAGGGTCCCCTTTCTCTAAGGAAAACAGGGGGAAAGCCTGGTTAACCACGACCTGTACTTCGGAAAAGCTGGCTGGTTTTGTGTTGATTATTAAGCCTGTCTTCAAATTATTAAAAGCATTGATGTCTGAATGTGAACCCAGGAAATAGAGTTGGGATGTTTTGGTTTTTATCAGTGCATTCAGATTTGTCGCCCCGGTCAGTGAAGGGAACTGATAGAGGATTATCAGGTCAAATTTGTCGGCCGGAACAGTCAAATCGCCAGTTGGAAATTGTTCTATATCAAAACGGGCCGATCCCTCCATGGCCTTCAAGAGCGCTGTGATATCCGGGTGGGGGGCTTCGTATACAATGGCAATTTTCTGACGGGTATCCAGGACTTCCATAAAGAAATCACGGCTGTTGTTCAGTTTATTGGTTTCCCCCTCCAAAGGATCGATCTGAACAGAATATCTTGTAGTTCCGGGTTTTCCGGCTTCAACCTGAAAAAAAAGTTTAACCGATGAGCGCTCTTCCTTAACAATAATTTCCTTACTATCAAGCAACTGAGTTCCCTGTTTGAGTTTAACAAGCGATTTCGCCCCGTTCACTTTATCCAGTCCGATCATAACTTCGACGGGAAAATGATCTCCTTTAAAGACCGTTTTATTGGCAGTAATTTTTCGGATAAATATATCCTTACGCAAATTGGTATCCCCTAAAGCTATGGAATATACGGGAAATGAAATTTTCCGGCCGGCATAAAACGGATCTATCCCTTTGGTATATAGGCCGTCGGAAGCAATAATCAGGGCGCCGGTATTTCGGTTTGAATACCGGTTTTCAACTTCGGTAAAAAACGAACCGATATCGGTTTCCTTTTCTGTAAAAGAGGTGTTCAGCCCCGGAGAAAGTTTTTCGCCGAATGAATAGATTTTTACCTCACATTTTTTTTGCAATTCTGAAATTAGCCTGTTTAACTGGTCCCGGAAAGCAGTCCGATAATAGGTTGAATCACCGGTCAGAACGATCGATAAGGAATTGTCGATCCCTAAAATGGCAACGGGTTTATCAACCGTGGTTACGGTACGTTTCATCAGCGGCGAAAGAAGCAATATAGCAATCACGGATATGGTGAGGAACCGCAGGCCCATCAGGGACCAAATCAGTCCTGGCGCAGTTTTTCTTCTTTTATCAAAAAAATAGAGGATAAAAGCATAAAGGGCGCCTGTTAAAAGGCAAAAAAGGAGAAACGCTACAGGATATTCAAAAACAATTCCCAATGACCTGTCTTTTATTAAGTATGAAGACCGCCACAGACAGTGATGGCCTGGCCTGTGATGTAGGCGCTGAGATCGGAAGCGAGGAAGAGGGCAAGATTTGCCACATCATCCGTAGTTCCGGGACGTTTCATTGGAATATCCTGTATCCATTTTTCACGATACTCAAGCGGAATTCTTGCAGTCATCTCCGTCTCAATAAAACCGGGGGCAATGGCATTGCAACGGATATTGCGTGATCCCAGTTCCTGTGCCATTGATTTTGTAAACCCGATGATACCGGCTTTCGAAGCTGCATAGTTTGACTGTCCGCTATTCCCCTCAATGCCAACGACAGAACTCATGTTAATGATGGAACCAAACCGCTGTTTTATCATCACTTTCTGAATTGCTTTTGTGAGATTAAAAACGGATTTCAGATTGACATTGATAACCCGGTCCCAATCCTCTTCGGTCATTCTCAGAAGAAGGTTATCACGGGTGATACCTGCGTTGTTGACCAGGATATCAATAACCGGGAAATCTTCGAGAACCTTTGTGACCAGTTGTTCGCTATCGGAAAAAGAGCTGGCGTCGGAGGCATAACCCCGGGCCCGGATACCGAAAGTTGTCAATTCATTTTCCAGGATTGTTGCCTCCTCATTGTAAGCAATGTCGGAAAAAGCAATTTGTGCGCCATGAAATGCAAATTTTAGTGCAATGGCTTTCCCGATCCCGCGGTTTGCTCCGGTTATAAGGGCTGTTTTCCCTTCAAGCAGTTTGGTATTCATCAGCGTTTATAATTTTTGCAAAGATAGAAATTCCATATTTTCCAGTGATGGTCCTTTACTCAGATCCACCGGATCAGGTTGAAATCCTGGCGATGCGGTAACAATGGGCTTTTGGGAAACAGGCGAAATACAAAATCATATACCCCTGCCTGATTGATTGGGATATTACAAGTGAACGATACAATGTTTTTTTCAGCGCGGTCCATGGTCATCTCCTCAATAAAATCGGGCTCTTTTACCTCATCGTTAATTTTTTTACCAAAAACCACTTCAATGCCAACGTCGGTACCCGATAATTCATTCAAATCGAGAACGATTTCAGCTTTGAATGCTTCTCCAAGGGAAAGCGGTTTTTGATTTGAGCTGGGGGTTTTAATGGATAGCACCTCGATGCTATCCCATCCTCTGGTCACTTTTCGCTTCCAGCTGGCAATATGGCGGGCCCCTTCATAATTT
>DYSO01000100.1 GCA_020718225.1 Draconibacterium orientale
TTCAGGTGAGTTTGTTTGTACTTTACTTGTTATTTGTATTTTATTTGTTATTTGTTTTTTATTTGTTATTTGTTTTTTGAAATTTGTTATTTATTTGGTTGTGGCTTGTCCACGTTAGGTTGAACGACAACATTGAAGGTTCAGTATTTAAAAATAAAACATACCGCCAATATCAGACAAACGTACCCGGCCAGATGGTCCCACCGGAAGGATTCGTTTTTAAAGAGCAACATGGTTTGAAATCCTTTTATCATGGTTTATTATTTTGGTATATAGGTGAGGATTGAGATAAGCCCGGGTTCAAATATTTCATTTGCAATATCCCGCAGACATGCAGCCGTAACAACCTCAATTTTTTCTATTATGGTTTCAACAGGATCAAAACGGTCCTGAAGCAAAAAACTTTTTCCGAAAGAGAGCATATTCGAAAGGTTCGACTCCTGGGCAATGGCCAGCTGGCCAATCAACTGTTTCCGGATGGTATGTAATTGCATTGTTGTCAACAATTCGGTTCGAAGCCTGGTCAATTCTTTATGAACGATGCTGAGCGCCTTTTCATACCGGCTCGCTTCTGTACTAAAATAGATGGTAATCACCCCGGAATCGGAATAGGAAGTATAATTTGATTCATTGTGATAGGTTAGTCCGTTACGTTCGCGCAAAGCCAATGATAACCGTGAATTCATAATGGGCCCTCCCAGCATGTTATTGAGCAGGGCCAGGGCAATCCGTCGATCATCGTGAAACGGATAGGCCGGTGCGCCCAACAGGCAATGTACCTGAAAAACCTTTTTTTTCTGAACCTGATGAAAAGGGGTAAAGTTTTGAAAAGGGATCCTTGGCTTTACAGTCCCACGTTCCGGGTTATTACTGAACGATCGGGTTACCAGTTTTACGAGACGTGCAAAAGGAATATTTCCCGACGAAGCGATGACAACTCCGTCAAGGTGATAATTGTGGTTCATAAAATCGAGAATATCTCCCCCCGATATTTTCCGGATGGTTTTTTCTGTTCCGAGGATATTTCTTCCCAGAGGATGGCCCGCGAAGACCAAATCTTCAAAATCGTCAAAAATTTTTTCTGCGGGGGTATCCAGATATGAACGGATTTCATCGGCCACTACCTGTTTTTCTTTTAAAATTTCCTTTTCAGGAAAGGTCGAATGGAAGAATATATCCTGAAAAAGATCGAGTGCCCGTGCATAATAAATACTTAGGAAGGAAGCATAGATACAGGTTTCCTCTTTACCGGTAAAGGCATTCAAATCGGCGCCAACATTTTCCAGGCGGTTTAATACCTGAAACAGGTTGCGTTTTTTTGTTCCCTTAAAGATGGTATGTTCAATAAAATGAGCAATTCCATGGCTGGTTTCAGGTTCATCCCTTGAACCGGCATTGATAAACAAACCACAATGTGCTACCGGTGTCGGAATTTCCTGGTGCACCAACCGGATTCCGTTTGGTAAAGTAATCGTATGAAGGATCATGAATTACTTCCGGCTATCAATCAGGATTTCAAGAAGTTTGATCCCAGCTTCAGTAATAACGGTACCGGGCCCAAAAATAGCAGCAGCGCCGGCATGGTAGAGAAATTCATAATCCTGATGAGGGATCACACCTCCGACAACAACCAGGATGTCTTCACGGCCATATTTTTTCAACTCCCCGATGACTTGCGGAACCAGTGTTTTATGACCGGCAGCCAGGCTGGAAACGCCCAGTATATGAACGTCGTTTTCAATAGCTTGTTTTGCTGCTTCAGCCGGGGTCTGGAAAAGGGGGCCGATGTCAACATCAAATCCGATATCGGCGTAACCGGTCGCAACAACTTTTGCGCCCCGGTCATGGCCATCCTGTCCCATTTTGGCAATCATGATCCGGGGGCGGCGGCCTTCGATTTCAGCAAATTTATCAGCAAGCCCGCGTGCTTTTTGAAAGGCATCATCATCTTTCGACTCCGAAGAGTAAACTCCGGAAATACTTCTTATCACAGCTTTATATCTCCCATAAACTTTTTCAAGTGCAGTTGAAATTTCTCCCAAAGAAGCCCTTTTACGGGCAGCATCGATGGCAAGCGCCAATAAATTCCCCTCCCCCGTTTCCGCTGAGCGGGTCAAAGCATCCAGAGCCAGATTGACATCCTCATTGTTGCGTTGGGCGCGGAGTTGTTTAAGCCGGAGTATCTGTGATTCCCTTACTGCTGCATTGTCCACATCCAGGATTTCAATGGGATCTTCTTTTTCAAGCCGGTACTGATTAACGCCGATGATTTTATCCTTTCCTGAATCAATTCGTGCCTGTTTACGGGCCGATGCTTCTTCAATGCGCATCTTGGGAATTCCCGTTTCAATCGCCTTTGCCATCCCCCCGAGAGATTCTACCTCCTCAATTAATTCCCATGCTTTGTGTGCTATTTCGTTTGTAAGTGTTTCTACATAATACGATCCGGCCCAGGGATCGAGGGATCGGCAAATCTGGATCTCTTCCTGAAGAAACAGTTGTGTATTCCGGGCAATCCGTGCAGAAAACTCCGTGGGCAGTGCAATGGCTTCATCCAGCGAATTGGTATGCAATGACTGAGTATGTCCGAGAACGGCAGCCAGCGCTTCCACACAGGTACGCGCCACATTGTTGAAAGGATCCTGCTCTGTTAAACTCCAACCCGAGGTCTGGGTATGTGTACGCAAGGCCATCGACTTTGGGTTTAAAGGGTTGAACTGTTTTACTATTTTTGCCCATAACAACCGTGCCGCCCTCATCTTTGCAATCTCCATAAAATGGTTCATTCCGGCAGCCCAGAAAAACGATAACCGGGGGGCAAAAGTATCGATGTCCATACCGGCGTTTGTTCCTGCCCGGAGATATTCAAATCCGTCGGCTAAGGTATAAGCAAGTTCAATGGCAGATGTAGCGCCAGCTTCCTGCATATGATACCCGCTGATGGAGATTGAATTGAATTTGGGCATGTGTTTGGCCGTAAAACCAAAAATATCGGCAATGATCTTCATCGAAGGAGCAGGAGGATAAATATAGGTATTCCTTACCATAAATTCTTTAAGGATATCGTTCTGAATGGTCCCTATCAGATTTGCCATGGGAACCCCCTGCTCCTCGGCTGCCACAATATAAAAAGCAAGAATTGGTAAAACCGCCCCATTCATCGTCATGGAAACCGACATCTTATCCAATGGAATCTGGTCAAAGAGGATTTTCATGTCAAGGATAGAATCGATGGCGACTCCCGCTTTTCCAACATCTCCGACAACCCGTTCATGGTCAGAATCGTAACCACGGTGCGTCGCCAGGTCAAAGGCTACCGATAACCCTTTTTGTCCGGATTTCAGGTTGCGCCTATAAAATGCATTTGATTCCTCTGCCGTAGAAAAACCGGCATACTGCCGGATGGTCCATGGACTCATCACATACATAGTGGAATAAGGACCCCGTAAAAAAGGGGGCAATCCGGCTGCATAATTCAAATGCTCCATCTGCGCCAGGTCATCTGGACCATATACCGGTTTCACCGGAATTTGCTCGGGTGTCAGCCAGGTTTTTTGAATCCCTGCTTCTTTCTCCCATTCAGAAAAAGCTTTACCATCAGGGACTGGCTTAAAATCAACATGTGAAAAATCTGGTCTCATTGTTCAATTAAAGTTCTACCGGTTTTCATAAAGATATCCCAAAGACAAGAAATGCACTTTGGGATTGAGGATTCGTAATAAAGGAAACCTGCAACGGCAATCCATAGGTTTTTGTAATTTCAATGGTTTTGCGGGCAGTGAGGCCCACATTAATAATTCCTGCCGTGGGACCATACCAGGAACTGCCAAATGGAGTTCCGCCAATAAATGGTTTTAATTCTACTCCGATCTTAGAAATATTAAAAGTATAGGAAGCTTCAAAGTAGGTGCTAAAGTTGTTTTTCGTTCCGGTTCCATAAACACCCGTAGAATCTTTGTCTTTATCATCCCCGTAAAATATTGTATTTACAGTAAGTTGAAGCGGAAAGGTATCGGTGCCATCAAATGCAAGGGTACCCTCAAAAGCGTGACCAGTTGTTGCATTATTATAATCAAAATAACGGTTTCCGTCGTTGGCATTGAGTCCGTTTACAGTGAAATAATCAACAAACAACAACGTAAACCATTTGAAGGTATAAGATATATACAAGTCGATTTCGCTATAATTCTCTGCATCTTCAAAAATAGAATCATTGATCTGAAGGGTATGTTTAGAAAAAGCATACGAACCCCAGACTCCGACATTGAATCCTTTCCATGATAAACTGATATTGGGTTGTATGGCCGGGGAATTTCCATAATCGTATCCACGCCAGATATAACGGCTCATGATATCTGCACCGAAATTCAGCGCTGCTCCATCCGATTCTTTTTGTGCTTTAATTTCCTCAAAAACCTTTTCATCCTGGGCCATGAGTGGAAAGACGAATAAGAAAGAAAGTAAAAACGCAAATCCGTTAACCGATGGGTTCATACATTATGGATTTATATTCAATGCCCTGACAATTTCACTTTGCCTGAATGGCTTGCTGATGTAGTCATCCATTCCTGCGGCAAGACAATGTTCCCTGTCTTCGGTTGTTGAATGCGCGGTCAAAGCTACTATCTTTACCTTTTTCCGGGTATCGTCTGTGAGCAAGCGTTCCCTTTCCATCATTCGGATAATGCGGGTTGCTTCAAGACCATCCATCTCGGGCATCTCAAGGTCCATCAGAATCAGATCGTATTCATTTTCTTTGCATTTTTCCACAGCTTCGAAACCGTTTTCTGCCAGATCAACCTTATGGCCAAAGGCCTCAAGTGTCTTCAATCCTACTTTTTGGTTAATTTTATTATCTTCTGCCAGCAGAATAACCAGGGACCGTTGTGTACGGAGGCGGATTTTTTCTGCATATTTCTCAATAATTTTTATCAGTTCTTCCGGCTGAAAGGGTTTTGCAATATAATCATCCATTCCGGCTTCAAGAAAACGTTCCCGGTCACCCTCCACGGCGTATGCAGTAAAAGCAACAATATAGGTAGCTGCGCGCTGGGGGTTTAACCGTTCAATCTCCCGGAATTTTTCCGTTGCTTCCAATCCATCCATCACCGGCATGCGGATATCCATCAATACAAGTTTATACTCCTTTTCACCGAACATCTTCACGGCGACCTTACCGTTGAGGGCGATATCAATGTTGTGGTACCCGTCGCGTTCGAGCGATGTTTTAGCGACCCTCTGGCTGATATAATTATCCTCTACCAGAAGAATAGCAAACGATTTTAACCGGGTATCTTTCTGACTCAATTTAAGATTATCGATCTCTTCCTGCAACATTTTATCAAAAACGGCCGTGAACCAAAAAGTAGATCCCTGACCTTCGGCGCTCATCGCTCCGATATCTCCTTTCATTAGATGGGCAAGGTCTTTTGAAATTTTTAGCCCAAGTCCGGTACCGCCAAACTTTCGGGTTGTAGAGGTATCGGTTTGAGAAAATTCTTTAAACAACTTCTCTTTTCCGGCTTCAGAAATCCCGATTCCGGTATCGATCACTTTACACCGGACCATTAATTTGTCTGTTTCCTGCCATTCCTGTTCCAGCTCAATGGTTATACTGCCATCTTTTGTAAATTTGATTGCATTGTTGGTCAGGTTCATTATAATTTGTTTGAACCGGATGGGATCGCCTTTCACCATCTCAGGCAATTGATGGGAGGCGCTGTAAAAGAGTTTCAACCCTTTCCCCAAGGCTTTGGTGTGCAAAATTTTAATGACTTCCTCCACCTGCTGATTGAGGTTAAAAGGAATGGTTTCAAGTTCAACCTGTCCCGCCTCTATCTTTGAAAAGTCAAGGATATCGTTGATGATCGACAGCAGGTTATTCCCCGAAATTTCAATGATATCAAGATATTCCCGCTGTTCTTTATTCAATTCGGTTTCTTTCAGGATATGGGCCATCCCGATGACACCATTCATGGGTGTCCGGATTTCATGGCTCATGTTGGCAAGAAAAATGGATTTTGCCTGGCTTTCCCGGATGGCAATTTCTTGTGATTTTTTCAATTCTTCTTCCAGGGAACGTCGTTCTTCTACTTCCTGCTGAAGCTGTTCTGTGCGCGATTTTACAATTTCCTCCAGATTAGACCGATATTCAATAAGTTCGTTTTCTGCTTTTACGCGTTCATTGATCAACCCTTCAAGGCGTATGGTGTTTTTCTTATAAGAGCCCCGGATAGCTATCAAAACAGGAATAACAATGATCAGAAAGAAAAACCCCATCATTAAAATTCCCGGGATACGTTGCCATATCAAAGCATCGATAAATGCGGTATCAATATCGGCGCCAGCCAGGTATTTATTTCCTTCAGAAGTAATTTCAGGAATTAATACACTTTCAAAACTTCCCCATCGATCGACGGAAGATTCATAAACCGGTTCCGTTTTATCAATTGAGTTTCGCAACGCATCCGTGGTTTCCGGGTATTCCTGCCAGTAACCCGGTAATTCCCTTTTTAAAAATTCTTCGGGAGTCGCGCTCGAGGAGGTGAAAAATACTTTCCCATTTCTAATAACCGCAGTATAGAGGTATTTAATGCCGGCTGTATTGGCACATTTGGATAACAATACTGTATTCTGGTAATTCTCTGAATCACTGATCGAAGATTTTTCCAATGCCCGGTCATGAAAACCGGGAGGAAGTATGTTTTTAATATTGGAAGCCGCTTCGATTAGCTCACCATGGACCTGTTCAATAATTCGTCGACGCTCCTGATAACTTGTCCAGAGGGTATAAAACAAAACCCCTATCAGATAAATAATTACAGATGACAGAAAAGGTTTAAATGAGAAAAACCAACTTTTTTTGATCATCATAATTATGAATTAAGAATGCGGATTAATTCTTCAATTTCTACCGGTTTATTCATGTAAAAATCCATTCCAGCTTTAAAAAATTTACTGCGGTCATCTTCAAATGCATTGGCTGTTATGGCAATAATTTTAACCCGGTTTTCTTCCTGAATATTCCGGGATTGTTCAATTTTCCGAATCTCCCTGGTTGCGGCAATGCCATCCATGACGGGCATCATGATATCCATCAGAATAACTTCATAATGTGCCTCCTTGAATTTCTGAATGGCTGCAGATCCATCCATGGCCGAATCAACATGATGCCCGGCCCGGGTCAACGCCGCTGTAATTAACCGCAGATTAATGGCATTGTCTTCAACTACAAGGATAGATAAAGATCTTTTTAAAGTATTTTTTGAATCGGATGGTAGATTTGCGTTCATAGAAAATGAATAAAACAATTAAATAATACCAAGGTGCGATTGATAGGTACGCAGGGTTGACAACAAATTACTTTTCACATGAATAAAATCGTCTATTCCACTGATTTTCAATACTTCAATGCTATCTTTCGGATAACCGGCTACCAATACAACGATTTTATGATTTACCTTTTTAATCTCACGTACAATGTCGGGGGCAAAGGTTGCATACTCTTCATCGGAACTGCAAATAACTACAATTTCAGCAAAGGAAGCAAGGGCGGCAGCAACGCCCTCATCAATGGTGGAAAATCCGGGATTGTCGAGAATTTCGTATCCGGCACAACCAAAAAAATTGGAAATAAAACCGGCACGGGCCCTGAGCATGGCCAGATTACCGATCGTGAATAAAAAAACTGCCGGTTGCTTGTTTCCGTTTTTTATATATCGTTCGGTTGCAAGCCGTATTTCTTCAAATGGTTTTCCGGCCCGAAACATTTCTAATTTGATAAAGGGAGATGAGACCGTTGCCGGCTTTGATTCAATCACCTGGGTTTTATCAACCATCTTCTCCTGCAAATTGGGATATTGGGTTGTCCCGATGAGTACCGACTTGCGTTGGGCATAATCCATCTCCTTCTTTTGACGGGCCTGTGAAATTTCATCTTGCAGAAAACCGGTGGTTATGCATTTGATGGCCCCGCCTTTCGATTCGACCAATTTAAACAGCTCCCATGCATGATAAGCAATGGAATGAGTCAGGTTTTCAATATAATAAGCTCCTCCGGCAGGATCGACAATTTTATCAAGATAGGCCTCTTTCTTTAACACCAATTGCTGGTTTCGGGAAATCCGACGTGAAAAATCATCCGGTTCCTTATAAGATGTATCGAAGGGGTGAAGGGTAACCGAATCGGCGTTACCAAGTGCAGCAGACATGCCCTCAGTGGTAGTCCTCAACATATTGACATATGGATCGTACACTGTCTTGTTCCATAAAGCGCTGGTTGAATGGATAAACATTCGGAGGGAGTCGGCCATCACGGGGTTGTATTGGCCAACCATTTTTGCCCAAAGCAGCCGGGCAGCCCGCAATTTGGCTATTTCCATAAAATAATTCGGACCGGTGGCCAATGAAAACTGAATGTGCGGAGCCACAACATCAACTGAAAACCCTTTGGAAGTAAGCCCTGCAATATATTCATTGGCAGCAGCCAGGCTAAATCCCAATTCCTGGACCAAAGTCGATCCGGCATCCTGAAAATAATGGCCATTGACATTTATTGCCTTGAAATGGGGCAGGCGCTTTTGAATGGTATTCAATAAATATTCAGATTCTTCCAGATTATGCAACCAGTTTACATAATACTCGCCATGAAGCAACAGATAACTGATGGGATCAAAATTGATGGATCCGTGAATTTTTTCTCCCCCTGCCCCCCGGTGATTGATTTCATAAATAAACAATTCCAGCGTTAAGGGATAAGAGCGTGAAGAAAGAAAATGAACCCCCGTGCTATCCAGATCAATCCTGGATAAAAGTTGGTTCATTTGTTTATGGGTGGTCACTTCGCCCGACATCAGGCCGACAGCATCAGCTCCTTTGGAAATGGCATCCAGCGCAAGCGCATTGGCTTTTTCAATATCGGGGACCAGAATATCCTGACGGATTATCCATTCATTGTTATCCTTTCTTACACCCCTGATAAAAGGCGCTTCATCCGGAAGGGAATTCAGATACTCAAGTCCACGCAAATCGTCACTTCTGTAATAAGGCCTGACACTGAAACCTTCATCAGAATTCCAAACCAGCTTTTTATCGTAATCCGCCCCTTTCAGATCGGCTTTTATCTTTTCTTCCCATGCGGTGGTTGATACCGGAGGAAAATCCCGGAAAAGGCTTTTACTGCTATTGTGCTCCATTTCGGTTAAAAAAATTATTTCAGTTATACCCTTCAGTTATAAAGAATGGCCTTTTTGACGTAAAAGTAACGCAAAATTAAGGATTTTCGTAAATTTACGAAAAAAAACAACATGATCGTCTCCATGAGTGGCTCATCGGGATTTATTGGCAGGGCTTTGCGACGAAAAATGAATGAAAGGGATTGGACCGTGCGCATGATTGACCGTCAATCCTTTTCCCTGCCCGATCCGGAATTCCGGAAAAACTTCATTGAAGGCTCCCATGTCGTGATCAATCTCGCGGGAGCCCCGGTTTCAAAAAAATGGACCCCGCAAAATAAATTGGAAATCCGAGAAAGCCGTATCACCACAACCCAAAAAATGGTGAAGGCAATCGTTGAAGCGGAGATAAAACCTTCTGTGCTAATTTCTTCATCTGCCATCGGAATCTATGATTCGGCACATACCCATACCGAATCAAGCAGGAATTTTTCGGGCTCTTTTCTCGGAAAAGTTTGCCTTGATTGGGAAACCGAAGCAATGAAGGCGGCAACAGCAGTCCGGGTGGTCATATTCCGAACCGGTCTTGTACTTGGGAAGAACGGCGGGGCATTGGAAAAAATGCACTTTCCCTTTAGCATCGGAGCCGGGGCAAAATTAGGCGCCGGAACACAAATAGTTTCGTTTATCCATCTCGATGACCTTGTAGATGCTTTTATTTTCGCTATTGAAAACCAGGAAATTTCCGGTGTTGTTAACTGCGTTTCCCCCTATCCTACAACCAATGCGGAATTTTCCGAAACCCTGGGACAAGCATTAAAACAACCTGTTTGGCTCAAGGTTCCTTCATTTGCATTAAAACTGATATTTGGCGAAGGGGCCGGGGTACTGCTCGAAGGACAAACCGTGATTCCCGAAAAATTAATACAGGCAGGATTCCGGTTTCAATATCCAACCATACGCAATGCATTAACCCGGGTTTACAGATTCTGATCAGGGCCAATAATTTTCATTTCATCGATCAATCTCTTTGCACCGGCATATTTATCGATGATGAAAAGACAATAACGGATATCCAGTGAAATGTTCCTGCACTGGGCCGGATCGTACATCAGGTCACTCAAAGTCCCCTCCCAGTTCCTGTCGAAATTGATTCCGATCAGATGTCCGTCGGCATTTAAAAGAGGGCTGCCTGAATTTCCCCCGGTTGTATGATTACTTGCGATAAAAGCTACATGAAGCGTCCCGTCATGATCTCGATAGCGTCCGTAATCCTGTGCGTGGAAAAGTTCACTCAAACGTCCATCGATTCTGTAATCATAAATAGCCGAATCCTCTTTTTGCATCACCCCTTCCAGGGTTGTATAATGACCATATGTGACGGCATCTGCCGGATGGTAATCATCCACTTTCCCATAAGCAATCCGCATGGTTGAATTAGCATCAGGATAAAAAGGACGGTCCGGGTTCATCTCCATCTG
Organism: Draconibacterium orientale; assembly: GCA_020718225.1. Lineage (GTDB taxonomy): Bacteria > Bacteroidota > Bacteroidia > Bacteroidales > FEN-979 > CAIVAT01. The sequence goes on from DYSO01000100.1 coordinate 10,655, forward strand.
GCCTTCCATATAAATTCGTTGAAGACTATCAAGGGTCCGGGTAAAAACAAGAATTTTTGGTTTTATCAATTGTTCATTGGTATTATAAATACCAACCATCAGTTGAACGGCAGGATCTTTTTCCAGTTTCCTGTAATCCGCCTGCCGGTAGCAATCAAGAAAAGGGAACAACCGGGCCGAATCCATCAGGATTGAATGTTGAAAAACCCAGTTCGTATAGGCTTCCCAATTTCCATCATATTTTTTTTCAATTTTGGAAAAAACATCTGGACGGTATGAAAGGTCCATGGATTCCCCCATTTCACCAAGCATTACTGCCATCACCTCTGCATCGACCCGGGGTTGATAATTTTTATAAAAATCCCGGGCTGATTTTTTCAAATTTAACAGGAGCTTTTCAAGTTCTGCCGGGGTTGTATTTTGATCCCTGCTTTTATTGATCAGGTCGCGGGTCAGGGAGGCAAAACGGACAAGCTCTATCCCCAATCCCGCTTCTGTAATATACAAAGAGGCGATGTTGATGGGAAGAAATTCAGCATACGTTTTTTGAAATGAATTCAACAACGCTCCGTATTTCAATTTTCTCACCGGGTTGGAAACTGCCCATGACTGAAAATCCTTTTCAAACGCTTGCTTCTTCGAAACAGCAGCAATCCGATCGATACCGCGACTTTCACCTACCATCTTTTTCCAGCCATTGGCAATTCCATTCG
>DYSO01000101.1 GCA_020718225.1 Draconibacterium orientale
AACAAATTCCAAAAAACAAATAATAAACAACATCAAAATTTCAAATACGAAACACTATTTTGATTTTTCAATGATTGAAGAAAATATTTTTTTCAATTGAATGGCTTCGTCATATAATTCCAATCCTTCCTTCTCAAATTCAGGTGAGTTTGTTTGTACTTTACTTGTTATTTGTATTTTATTTATTATTTGTTTTTTGAAATTTGTTATTTGTATTTTATTTGTCATTTGTTTTTTGAAATTTGTTATTTGTATTTTATTTGTTATTTGTTTTTTGAAATTTGTTATTTGTATTTTATTTGTTATTTGTATTTTGAAATTTGCTATTTGTTTGGTTGTGGCTTGTCCACGTTAGGGATAAAAAAAAGACCCGGAAAATGGATGACTTTCCGGGAAGTTTATTTTATGGATTGTCGGATAAAATCCGGCCATCCGGTTTTTCACCTTTGTGTTTGATTGGCACAACCCCTGCCATTTCGCCCAGAACATTGACCAGATCGGCTCCGGTGGGGACAACAATTTTTGCATTTTCCTTCAACGCTGTTTCCATGGCCTGGATTTTTCGCAGGATCTGTGCATTCCCGATAAAGTATTTTTCAGCAGCTTCATTGACCAATGCAATGGCCTGTGCCTCCCCTTCTGCTTTTAAAATCGCGCCCTGTTTGATGCCTTCGGCCCGCCGGATCTCGGCGCGCTTTTCACCATCTGCCCTGGTCTCTGCTGCAGTAGCATAGTCAACGGCAGCAATTTTTTCATTTTCCGCCTTGACAATTTTATTCATGGTTTCCTGTACATCTTTGGGTGGATCGATCTCCTTCAACTCCGTCCTGACGATCTGTATGCCCCAGTTCTTGGTTTCATCCAATAAGGTACCATGCAACTCTTTGTTGATTTTACCCCGTTCACTGTTGGCCGATTTAAGGGTCATCGTTCCAATAATGTTACGAAGGGTCGTTCTGGCAAGGTTAACAATTTGATATTCAATGCTATTGACATTATACTGAGAATTCTTGACACTCTCTTCATCAGCATTGATCTTGAAATAGACCTGGGCATCCACCTTGGCATTCAGGTTGTCGTTGGTAATGATCTCCTGGGGTTCTGCATTGATCATCTTTTCGGTAACGTTTACCAGGTACATTTTTTCAATGACCGGGAAAATCCAGTGAAAACCAGGCATTGCAAACCGGTTGTATTTTCCGAAACGTTCAATTAAAGCCCGATGGGTAGGACGGACTATCCGGATACCTGCAAAGAAAAAGAGAAGAAGAATTCCAATGATCAGATAAATCGTAAATTCATTCATGGGAAAAGGTTTTTAGGGTTAAATATATAAAGTACAAATCTATGAAAATATAGGGTAAAAACGACTTCGTGTAAAAAAATAATTTTTAATTTTCATACCTTCGTGGCCTAAAAACTGAGAAATATGAACAAAAGAATCATTTCATTCATTGCATCTGTCATTTTTGTATTCACATTCCATACGGGATACTGTGACGGAAAAAAAGAGGTAAAATTATCTGCGGAAGATTCCATTATGAAAGAAAAAATCACTGAATTTGTAATGGTCAGGTTGAAAACCAACATTGAAATATTGACAGACAAAGAGAAGAAAATGATACCCATGCTGATTGAAGCGGCAAAAATTATCGATGGGCTTTACTGGAATCAGGTTATAGGGGAAAAGAAACCGTTTATGGACAGCATCCCCAACCTGTATGTACGCCGTTTTGCGGATATCAATTACGGTCCCTGGGAAAGGTTAAACAACAACAAGCCATTTGTGAAAGGTTATGGAAAAAAACCGGCCGGCGTCAATTTTTATCCAAAGAATATGACCAAAGCCGAATTTGAAAATTGGCAAAACAAGGATAAAACAAACCCTTACACCATCATTCAAAGAAAAAGTGACAAAACGCTATCCATATTGTGGTATCATGAAGCATACAAAGCGGAGCTGGCCAGGGCGGCAGGTTATCTGAATAAGGCAGCATTGCTGGCAGAGGATGCCGGGCTGCAAAAATATTTACAGCTCAGGGCCCAGGCTTTGATTACAGATAATTATTTTGAAAGCGACATGGCCTGGATGGATATGAAAAGCAACACCCTTGATTTTGTGGTGGGGCCGATAGAAAGTTATGAAGATGCACTTTTCGGTTATAAAACTGCATACGAATCAGCCTTGCTTGTCAAAGATAAAGAGTGGAGCCTGAAGCTGGAAAAATTTGCCAAACTTCTTCCTGTACTTCAGCAACAGCTCCCGGTTTCAGGACCCTATAAGAGTGAAAAACCAGGTACCGAATCCGATTTAAATGCCTATGATATCATTTATGTTTCAGGTCAGGCCAATGCAGGAAGTAAAACCATCGCAATCAACCTGCCAAACGATGAAAAAGTTCAGATGGCAAAAGGGAGCCGGCGGTTACAACTTAAAAATGCAATGCGTGCCAAATTCGACCATATCCTCGTCCCTATTTCCGGTCTGCTGATCGATTCCACACAAAAGAAAAACATCAAATTCGATGCTTTCTTTTCCAATGTTATGTTTCATGAAGTTGGTCATGGACTGGGAATGAACAACACCATCAATGGAAAAGGCACGGTAAGGGAAGCGCTCAAAGAGAATTATTCTCCTTTTGAAGAAGCCAAAGCCGATATTCTCGGATTGTTCCTTGCCACAAAACTGATCGAAATGGGGGAAATCAAGGATATTACCAGAGAAGATTGTTTCGTAACTTATATGGCAGGGCTGATCCGGTCGGTCAGGTTTGGCGCAGCCAGCGCCCATGGAAAAGCCAACATGATGTGCTTCAATTATTTTGCTGATCAGGGCGCTTTTGAACAAACATCCAATGGCAATTATAAGGTCAATTTTGAAAAAATTACCACCGCCATGAACGACTGGTCGAAGATGGTACTGACCTTTGAAGGTGATGGGAACTATACAGAAGCCGCTGCTTACCTGAAAACCCATGGCAATATCCGGGAGGGGTTGCAAAAAAACCTTGACAGGTTAAAAACGGCGCATATCCCGGTTGATATTGTCTATACACAAGGAGCAAATTATCTGGGAATAAAGAAATAAACTTCATCCCGTTTTTTTGGCTTTTTTGGTTTTTTTATTGTATGTTTGTCAGAAATTAACCAAAAAAATCAAGAAACATGGCCGACACTTTACAAGAGAAAGCCGATGATGTCCTCAACAGGGCCATTTTAGCGGCAGCAGAATTTCAACAATTCGATCAGGCCCAGACCGACCATATCGTTGAAGCTGTTTACAAAGCCGGTTTGAATGCACGTGTAAAACTGGCAAAAATGGCTGTCGAAGAGACGGGAATCGGGATATGGCAGCACAAAGTCTGGAAAAATGTAATCGCTACCCAACTTGTTTATGAAAGTATCAAAAACGAGAAAACGGTAGGCGCCATTTCAAACGATCCCAATACCGGTATTACTGAAATTGCACAACCCCTCGGGCCCATTTTTGCCGTTACCCCGGTGACCAATCCCACTTCAACGGCGATGTATAAAATTCTGATCTCTCTAAAAACCCGCAACCCCATTATCATCAGCGCCCATCGCAGCGCAGCAAAGTGCACTGCCGAAGCAGCCCGGATATGTTACGAAGCTGCCCTGGAAGCCGGGGCCCCGGAGGATTGCATACAGGTAATCTCCTCCGGATCGCGCGATTTTACCCATACCATCATGGCCCACCCCAAACTGGCGCTGATCTTAGCAACAGGAGGTACCGGCCTGGTCAATGCAGCCTATAGCTCGGGAAATCCAGCCATCGGGGTCGGCCCCGGAAACGTCCCCGTGTTTATTGACGAAACAGCCGATTTTCCGTTTGCGGTTTCAAGCATCATCTCCTCCAAAACATTCGATAACGGGACCATCTGCGCCAGCGAACAATCCATCATTGTTGAAGAAAAAATTGAACTTCAGATCCGGGAAGAGTTTGAACGGCAACATTGCTACTTCCTTACCCCGGAGGAGATAAAAAAAGTGGAAAAAGTCGCTATTGTTGCCGATACCATGTCGATGAGCCCATTTATTGTAGGCCAATCAGTGGATACCATCGCACAAAAAGCCGGAATCACGGTACCTGAAGGTACAAAAATATTGCTTGCCAAATTGAACGGGGTCGGAAAAGAGTACCCCCTCTCCCATGAAGTCCTGACCCCGATTCTTGCATTTTACTCAGCAAAAAACTACCATCAGGCAATCCATCTCTGTATTGACCTGAATTATTTAGGCGGGATCGGACATAGCGCCGGGATCTATTCCAACGACGAAAACAGGATCATGGAATTTTCACAGGTTATCAATGCAGGCCGGATCGTGGTCAACACCCCCACTTCACAGGGAGCCGTTGGCGGTACTTATAACATGCTGCTACCTTCGCTCACTTTAGGTTGCGGAACGGGTGGAAAAAATATAACCACAGAAAACATCTCAGCCAAACACCTGATCAATATCCAACGGGTATGCAGGAGAAAAATGAACGATAAATTTATGTCGGTCAGCAATGAGCTATACCTTGACGAAAATTCAACCGACGCCATGCTGCAGTATGATTATAACAAAAACCACTAAAAATTGAACCCATGGTAACGATCGATTATAACATCAACGAAAAAACAATGTTCTGTTCCTTCCCCGCCCGGCTGGATACAAACGCCAGCCTTATTATCGATGGGGAAATCAACAAAAAAACAGATTCCATACCGGAGCTGAATGGCCCGGCCGACAGGATCACTGCAAAGATTGTTTTCGATATGAAGGAAACCAGCTTCATCTCCTCCTCTTTTATCCGGATCTGTGTCGCAACTGCAAAAAAAGTACCTTCAGGTCATTTCAGCATCCGGAATTGTGACCCTTTTATTAAAAAAACATTTAAAATTTCCGGGCTCGATACCATCCTGAATGTCACCTGACCGGGGATTGAACTGACAAACTGCAACCTGAAACTTTCAACACGAACCCTCCCTCGGATCGGCCTTGAGCGGCATCTTTGCCATTTTTTCGACATTCATGCTTGGGAAACCGAACTCCTCCACGATTTTTCCTTTAACGAGATAGATCCCATCGCCGCGGAAAGGGTATTGTGTGACAGACCTGGGGAAATGCACGGTATCGAAGAAATGGCCGGTAACATCGATGAAAGTGCCGAAATGCATCCACTCTTTTTTTACCGTACGTACATATTTAATGGTAACCAGCAATCCGATCATACGGGTGGTTTTCCCCACATTATCGGCCATTTCATGCGCCAGGATTTCGCCACGCGACTTGGTCTCAAGAAGGTCAAAATAGCTCCGGGTAATGGGAAAACCGAGAAATTCAATTTCATCATACACATCGGAGAGACCGTTTTGTTCGAGCGCCGGAAGTTCAAATTTCTTAACTTCTGTGGGGAAGAGCAGCGGATTTGCGATTTCAGATTGATCTGGCCCCATGGTTGGCGAGGTAGCGAAATTTTCGATTGACATCGTTTTTTTTTCGGTTGCCCGTTGCCGGTTGCCCAATGCCTGATTACCAATGGCTGATGTCTGATTTTTCCCTAACAGCATATGCGCCTCCCATAACAGCGAAGCCTTGGGCTTGCCGGTAAACCGAAATGCCCCCACCCGGATGAGGATGATCAACTGATCGAGGGTAACCGGAACCCGCCGAACGAAATCGTCAAGGTTGGAATATGGAAGTTGGGAAGGTGATAAGTTGGTAAGTTGGCAAGTTGGTAAACTGGCAGGTTGATCAGGGGGCAGAGCGGTAATTAGTCTTTCATCACTCGTCACTTTTCCTTCGTAATTCGTAAATCGTAAATCGTAAATCGTAAATCGTAAATCGTAAATTAATTTCCCCACCCCTGCTTCCAGTCCTGCCACATGAATAAATCCCAGGAAAATATCTTTTCCCCTGATGCAGGTCTTGTATTCACTCCGGTTGACGCAAGGAAGATGCAGATTGGCTCCGGAGATTTTGGCTTCGTTGAAATAGACCCAGGGCGGATAAAATCCACCAAAATTGTTAATCACACCTGTGATGAACTCCAGCGGATAATGCGCTTTGAGGTAAAGGCTCTGGTAGCTTTCAACCGCATAGGAAGCCGAATGGGCTTTGGAAAAAGAGTACCCTGCAAACGACTCGATTTGCCGCCACACCTCTTTTGTGACTTCATCGGGATAACCAAAATTCTTGCAGTTTTCGAAAAATTTATCGATGATACGCTGTAGTTCCTTCTTCGACCGGTATTTTCCGCTCATGGCCCGGCGGATCACATCGGCATCGGCCAGGTCGAGACCGGCAAAATGGTGGCAGATTTTCAGCACATCTTCCTGGTAAACCATCACTCCGTAGGTCTCTTTCAGTTGCTCCTCCATCACGGGGTGGAGGTATTTGAACTTGTCAGGATTGTGAAACCGGAAAATATACTCTTTCATCATCCCGGAGCGGGCCACCCCCGGGCGGATGATCGAACTGGCAGCCACCAGGGTCCGGTAGTTGTCGCAGTGCAGCTTCTTCAGCAATCCCCGCATGGCGGGACTTTCCACGTAAAAGCAGCCGATTGTCCGTGCATTGCGGAGTTGTTCCTTCACCTTTTCATCTTCCTTGAAGGCATGCACCTGGTGCACATCCACGCTGATCCCCTGGTTCTTTTTCACGAGTTCCGCCGCCTCATAAATATGGCCGATACCACGCTGACTCAGGATGTCGAGTTTCTCAAATCCGGCATCCTCAGCCACATACATATCGAACTGTGTGGTTGGAAAACCTTTTGGAGGAAGATCAAGCGCCGAATAGCAAGTGATGGGCTCCTCGGAGATCAGCACCCCGCCGGCATGAATGGTCCGGATATTGGGAAAGTCGGCCATCCTCTCTCCCAGCTCATGGATCTTGCGGATGATATGGTTTTTATGCACCGCCTCATCGGGATGTTTTAAAAAAGCATCAATCTCCCCCTTGGGTAGTCCGTGAACTTTTCCAAGTTCACGATAGATCGACTTATCCCGGAAAGTTGACATGGCGCCTAACAGGGCGGTATGTTCGTGGCCATATCTTTTGAAAATGTAGTCGATGACTTCGTCGCGTTCCGTCCAGGAATAATCGATATCGAAGTCGGGTGGCGAAGTGCGTTTTGGGTTGATGAACCTTTCAAAGTAAAGATCCAGCTCAATGGGGTCGACATTTGTAATTCTCAGGCAATAAGCCACAATACTGTTGGCGCCGCTTCCCCTCCCCACGTGATAGAAACCACGCGACATCGAATAGCGGATGATATCCCAGGTAATCAGAAAATAGGAGGCAAATTCCATCCGGTTGATAATATCCAGTTCATGCCGAACCCGGCGCAACGCTTCGCCATGCCCTTTCCCGTACCGGTACTGAACACCGTCGATCGCAAGTTTCTCAAGCAACGCCGTATCATCATATCGACTACCGGTGAAGGTTTTTTTGTTCTTGCAAGCCTTGAAATCGAAATCGATGGAACATGCATCCATCAGTTTTCCGGTGTTGCTGATGATCTCCGGAAAATCGCGGCAAAGCGCCAGCATCTCATCTTCCGGCAGCATCATCTCATCAGGGGCGGCAACCTGTTGAGGCTCCAGCCGGCTCAACAACACGTTGTGGTCAACCGCGCGGAAGTTGCGATGCAGTTCATACTCCTGTGCATTCCGGAAAGTGACCGGCGCCATGAGAACCATCCGGGGAATAAGGTCGCGGTGGCGCGAAAGCATGAGCGGGTTGAGGTCGGAAGGAGGGATACCGAGATACGATTTACGATTTACGATATACGATTTACGATTTACGATATACGATTTACGATTGACGATATACGATTTACGATATACGATATACGATTTACGATTTACGATTGACGATTTACGAATGAAGGATGAAAATGGATAGATAACAATGACATTGTTGAACTCAGGGGCTATATCAGGTAAAGGGAGGTTATGGAGGTTGTGGTTGCTCAGAAATTCGTTCAGCTCGCGGAAACCGTCGTTGTTTCGGGCGATTCCCGTAAAAAGAAGCCGGTCGTCGCGTTGAAATTCGATCCCGGCAATGGGTTTGATGCCCTTTTCTTTACAGGCTTTCACAAATTCCATGATCCCGGTGGAGTTGTTGATGTCGGTAAGCGCCATGGCCGGGATATGGTTTTTTACCGCTTCCTCCACCAGGTTTTCGATGGAAATTGTTCCATACCGGAGTGAGTAATAAGAGTGACAGTTCAGATACATCGGGGGTTACAATGCTTATTGACGTTGTCGATAAATGTCGTTTGATTAAATATTAATCATTTTTACGACTACAATATAACCATTTCAATTGACTTTTCAAAACACAAACTCAATTATTCTTTGAAATTTTGAGCGTTTTTTAGTATATTTTGACATCTTTTCAAATATGCTGCTTCGATATAAAGCGTCTAAAAAACCTGTACTTCGCATACCGCCGGCCTTTACCAGCAAATCATGAGGCTTCTTAAAAAAATATCAATGGCAATTTCAACAGGATAAACAAAGAAAAAATGAAAACTATTTTGATTCCATCAGAATTCAGCAGGGTTTTATTTATTGCTTTTGTCGTTATCATGGCAATAAGCTGCAAAAAAGATAATGAAACGGAAACAGAAAATATTTTGCCGGTTCTATCAACAGCAGAAGTTACGGATATTACAAAAAATACGGCTATCTGTGGAGGGGCCATAACCTTCGATGGAGGTTATACCATTACTGCCAAAGGGGTGGTATGGAATACGGAGGATAATCCTACAATCAGTAACAATAAAACGAACGACGGCACGGGAGCGGGAGGTTTTATTAGCAATATGACTGAATTCATAAATACCCAAACGATGTAAATATTGGAAGTGATCCTGATGTATTATTTGTTGAGAAGTTTGATGATGACCTGCCCATTCTTTCTTCAACGCATCAATCCGAATTTGATTTAAGTTTTTTGCCCTTCGGAATTTACTTTTTAAATCTTGAACTCAACCGGAAACATTATAATATAAAGATAGTTAAAACGGAATAAGAGTTCCCCGGTGTTTTCAGTGGTGAGGAGTGAGGAGGCAGCTCATCCACTGTCTAACCCGTCCAACCTGTCCAACCTGTCCCAATGCACCTCATCCACCGGCCGGGCAATAGCCATCAATTGTCCCTGATGCAGCGGGCGGTGAAGGCGTTTGCTTTGTAGAAGTCGTACATGATGCTTTGCGAACTGTGGAAGTATAGTTCCCAAGCGTAATCGGACTGGCTCTGCGTAATACTCCAGTAGATGCCGTAGGATCCGCGATTGCGCAGTAAACCATCACCGTAGTATAAGTACCCGGCAGCATGCATCTTTAATAATGAGTTCCAGGGGCCGCTCCAGTTGGTCCAGACACCCGTGACATCTACATTGGTCCATTCTGTTTTTGTCGGTAAGCGCCATCCATTGCCCAACTCAAGGACGCAGGGATCGTTGGCCGGTAACCATTCTGAATCTTCGATGATGTCGGTGATCCAGGCGGTATTGGGTGTCCGTGTGGTTCCATCATGCTTATACCCCTGTTTGCGGTTAAACTGCCAGTACCAGCCGGCAGAAGCCTCGGCAGCATCGTTGACAGCTGTTGCCTGATGATCGGCGCCAAGGTTGCTGGTAATCCAGCATTTTGTTAATTCCCCGGGTATATTGTTTACCGTTCCGTAGGTTACCGTTTTGTCAACAGGCGCTACCTCTCCCGCTACATGGCTGATGATAAAGGGATCCCCGCAAATCAAGCAGGTAAGGGTGGATTGCGTTAAATTAACCGGGGTGGAATAACCACAACCGTTATAAGCCCAAACATAACGGGTATAACCCGTGGCCCGGGCAACTGTATTCCAGTTCCAGATTATTTGGTCAGAAAATGAAACATATGTGCCGGGAATTGGGGAAGCTGGCTCCAAACAACTGGAATTGAAGATAAACCACATACCATTAAAAACATCGCCAATGTCCCGGAACCATTCGTACCACAATCGGTGCAAAAAACCATCAACCCGGAGGCAGGACTGACTGAGGTGTATTCTAATCAATCTAACACCATGATTAACAGCGTTATGAATTATTGGCACAACCCTCCCCCTTCCCTTTTTGGGGAAGGGGGAGGGGGGGATGGGGCCCGATGTCTCAAGCAATAGCGTTATGATTGTGTCGATGTCGTAAAAAAAATACTTTTCGGAGTGGACTCAAAGTTCAAAGTTCTCAGTTTGTTGCAAACCTGGAACTTGGAACTTGAAACTTGGAACAAAATGTCGATAGCCGGGTTAGGAGAGACTTGTTTCATGTTCAAATCCACAAAAACAATTTTCTGTCATCAATTGCCAGATGAATCACATTTTTATCGACATTTGGTTAGTGAATAGTGCAGGCTAAAACCTGATACAATTGATATTATTTTTTGTATAAAACCTTGTAAAAATGAAATCAAACGGATTATTTCGTTCAGGGACCATCCTTGTCCCGACTGACTTCTCGCCGGTATGTGACAATGCGGTTTCCTTTGGCGTCAAACTTGCCACCGCCTCCGGCAGCAAAGTCTGCATTCTCCATGTCATTAATAATAAAACCAGGCGCGGATTAAAGAAAAAGGAGACCTGCCCCGGATTTATTGATGAAAAACTTAAAGCATACCAGGATTTGTACAGGGGAACAGAAAACGTACAGGTTGAAACCATCCAGCGGGAAGGTCAGATTTATACAACCATCAACGAAACAGCTAAGGAAATTGGGGCAAATATGATGGTATTGGGTACCCACGGGAAGAAAGGATGGCAGTACCTTATCGGAAGCGATATCTTTAAAGTGGTTTATGAGTCATCCGTACCAACGGTAGTCGTGCAGAACCTGCCCGTGAATGACACCGGAAAAATTGTGGTTCCGCTTATCGATGATTATGATATCGAGGATAAGTTGCAATGGATCAAGCAAATGGCCGGATTATTCGATGCACGGATACTTTTTTTTCAACCCAATGAAACCGATCCGGAACTTAACAATCGACTGTCGGTATTCATTAATGAACTGGGCATCAGGCTTCATAGCGACCAGATTTCGAATTTCACCACATCGGCTGACTTAAAAACTTCGTATCAGATCGCCCTCCGGTCATATGCCAACCTGCAAAAGGCCTCCTTGATCCTGATACTGGTCAGGCACAGCCTTGAAACACCTGCAATAAGCCCGGAAGACTGGTATGAAGATCTGCTTTTCAACCCGGAACAAATACCGGTGATGGTTATCAACCTGACTAAACCACTCTGGATTAAAAATCCAGAGGTTTGATGAAAAGGTAAAAAATGA
>DYSO01000244.1 GCA_020718225.1 Draconibacterium orientale
GCTCTAAGGATATCCTTTCTTAAAATTTGACCCGTGAACGGGTACAAATAATTCAAGTTGTTTTTAAGCCCTTAGCGCTAATCAAAACTGACCCAGAATTGCTAACCAAAACTGACCCACCGGATATTACCCCAATTTAGACCTTAATGGTTTATGCCCGCAAAATCTGACCTGTATTTCTCTTTCCTTTTTTTATCATACCCCTCGCAAAACTTTTCCATATGATTTAACAGCCCATCATCTGATTTCCTTATTCAGAAGGACTGTTAATAAAAAAACCATGTTGTATCAATTGCGGCAAAATTCTGGATACCCCTTTACGTAACCCGAATCGAACATACTGTAATTCCCCTGCCTGCCAAAAGGTTCGAAAACGCATTTGGCAGAAACAGAAAATGGCTTCCGATCCGGATTACAAAGCCAATCAGAGGGACGCACAAAAAGTGTGGCGAGACGCCAATCCGGATTACTACAAAGAATACCGGAAGAAAAATGACGCCTACACCAAAAAAAACCGGACCAGGCAGGCGGATCGCAATAAAAATAGACGGGTCCATTTGCAAAATCAGGCCCCCAATCTGATTGCAAAGATGGACGCATTGATTGTCCAACTGACTGTAATGACATAGCTTTTGAACATAAAAATCATTTATGGGATCGTTCGGGCCTGATTGCAAAAAAGGACAGTATTTCAACCCGCCTGATAATCTGGTAAACCGGTGTAAGGTCTCATATTATCAGGGTATAAACGAGAATGAAATTTTCAGAATAGCTTGACAAGCAGGAAAGAATTATCAGATTAAACGGGCCTTTTATTTTTCAAAGGCCCGTTTAATTTTGACGGGGGAAAACAGCCAAAGCTTTGCGGGCAACCGCTGCTTTTTCCCTCTGACCGGGGTTCTATTGAAAGCACCCCAGAAAGGTGATGCCATGATAATATCTGTTCCTGTGGATATCAATCTTCTCTTAAATCTGAAAGAAAACTATGCTTGGCCCAGGCCGGATCGTTGCCCTGGCTGTAACCATTTCAAGGTTTGGGGACATGGATTTGCATATTGTTGTTTTGACTTTTCAACGGATCCCATCCCTATCAAACGGTATCGTTGTCCCAATTGCGGCTGTGTCATCCGGCTCAGGCCGGAAGGCTATTTCAACCGGTTTCAAGCCTCGATTGACACGATTCGCAAATGTATCGATTCCATTGTCACCACCGGTAAAGCCATCAAAGGTATTTGCAGGCAGCGCCAATATCACTGGTTTGCTGCGTTGAAAAAAAGGGCCGTTGCACTGTTCGGTTTGGGTGCAGATCTGAAACAGGCATTTGAAAGTCTGATTGCAGAAGGCGTCATTCCGGTCAGCCGGGCCATTTAACCTGAATATGTCATCGCTTTCGTATCACCCTACCGAAGGGTTGCATCGACTGAAATCGTCATTTGTTTTATAGAGGGCAAGCTGGCAATTGATCCAGCCAAAAACCCCAAAAACAGGAGGATTTCAGTATGACAGAATCAGAAAAACAGAAAATCGCCACTTTTCGCTTTTCCATCATCGGGGATCTGGTCACAAGCAATCTTGGCCCCGGTGAACAGGAGCGCCTGATCCGTGAAAAATCCCGGCGTAAATGGCAGATTCCCGTTCTCGTCCAGAACGCATGTCAGCAGAAGCAGCATTCTGCGCTGGATCAGACGATATCGCCAAAGCGGTGTTCATGAATCCACCAGTCATTTCCATTGAACATCATCAGATTGACATGCGCTACCGGCATACCCGGATATTGGCCGATGCGGCAATCGAGCGGATTGGACGATCCATTTCACAATATGGTCAGTTACAGCCCATATCCGTGATACCGGATGCAGCCGGACAGTATATCCTCATCGATGGCTATCTGCGTGTTGAAGCCTGTAAACGCCGGGGGTTCGATACCGTATCAGCGGTTTGTCTGTGTGATGAAAAACAGGCCCTGATACAGGTGTTGACCAGTGATCAGCAACGACCGCTTCAATCGATTGAGC
>DYSO01000102.1 GCA_020718225.1 Draconibacterium orientale
CCATTGGCAATTCCATTCGCTTTGGCAGTATACTGTATTCTGATAAGCCTGCTTTGATCCATGGCTTCATCCAAAATATCGAGCTGTTTTTTACGAAGTTTAATCCGAAGGGGATTTTCGTGGTTGGCCACAACATCAACACCAAAAGAGGTGAGATATTCGCGCGTACTGCCCGGATAACCAAAAACAAAGGTAAAATCCCCCTTCTGATAACCATTCAGGGAGATGGGTAAAAAATATTTTGGCCGATACGGTACATTGTCTTGGGAATAGGGTGCCGGTTCATTCTCTTTATTTACATATATCCGAAAAACAGAAAAATCACCGGTATGTCGTGGCCACATCCAATTATCGGTGTCACCGCCAAATTTACCTATCCCGGAAGGTGGGGCGCCAACCAAACGAACATCTTTAAACACTTCATTTACAAAAAGATAATATTGATTGCCATAAAAAAAAGGAAGCACCCTGGCTTCAAACCGGGTCCCCTGGCAGGCTTTTTTTTCAACCGTATCGATGTTTTGTTTAATCTGCTGTAAACGTTGTAACTGGTTCATGTTGTCCCCTATTCCCTCTAAAATCTGTGCTGTTACATCTTCAATCCTCACAAGCAGGGTCACGGTCAATCCGGGATTGGGCAATTCCTCCTCCGGGGAGGCAGCCCAGAACCCATCCCTCAGATAATCATGTTGAAGCGAGCTGTGACGTTGAATGGATCCAAGTCCACAGTGATGGTTGGTCAGAATCAACCCCTGGGGTGAAACGATTTCGGCAGTACAACCACCCCCGAATTTCACAATGGCATCCTTTATACTTGAATGGTTGATACTGTATATATCGTCTGCCGTCAATCGCAGTCCCATTTCCTGCATATGCCGGATATTATACTGTTCTAAAAGTAAGGGTATCCACATTCCTTCTTCGCCAAAAGTCGCGACGCGAAAAATGATGAGGGTAATTAAAATAAGCAGGCTTTTTTTCATGACCGATCGAGTTGAAATTGCAGATAACAAATTTTTTTTTCTTTTTCTAACCACATTTTTTCATAAAACGATTGAATTTTCGCAACATCTCCTTCATATCCTGAATGATACAAGTCGGCGGTTGACCATAACAGCCGATGCCGATGGTCACGAATGATGTTTAAGGTATAGTGAAAAAAATCCGGATCGTCGGTTTTCAGGTGGATTGTTCCTCCGGGAACCATCAGTTTTCGGTATTTTTCAAGAAACCGGGGAGCCGTCAGCCGATGGTTTTCCTTTTTCGGCTGTGGATCCGGAAAAGTTATCCAGAATTCGGATATTTCACCCGTGGCAAAAATCAAATCCACGTGATCGACCAGGGAACGGATAAAACAGGCATTTTTCATCCTTAACTCTTCAACG
Organism: Draconibacterium orientale; assembly: GCA_020718225.1. Lineage (GTDB taxonomy): Bacteria > Bacteroidota > Bacteroidia > Bacteroidales > FEN-979 > CAIVAT01. The sequence continues at coordinate 1,386 of DYSO01000102.1, forward strand.
GTTTTGCAGCCTCGCCAAAGCCTTGATCCTTTCCAGTCAATGCCAATAAAATTTTTCTCAGGATATCGCCGGGCCAGTTCAACAGTAAATTCTCCTTTTCCGCAACCCAATTCAGCAACAATCGGATGAGTATTTTTAAAAAATTGTTCGTTCCAGTGTGATTGCAATGGAAACCCCGAAATTAAACTTTTATAATCGGGTTGTATCAGATGAGGAAAGGTGAGGTTCTCCTGAAAATGGATGAGCTTTTTCTTAGACACGAAAGCGTTCTATTTTGCGAGCAACCAGGCGCCGGAAAAATCACCCGATTTTGCTGAAGAGAGTAATTGCATGGCTTCTTCCCGCTGAGAAAAAGTACCGATTGTAACCCGGTAAAGGCCTGATTTCGAACGATCATACACCGAAGCCGTTACCCCTTTTTGCTGTAACTGCAAAATCAGGTTTTCTGCGTTTTCTTTTGACCGGAAAGCTCCGATAATAACGGCATATGGGTTGTCAGGATAGATTGCTGTATTTGTTTGAGGTACCTCCTGAAGTTTCGAAACATCGGGATCGGGTTGAACATCAGGGGTGGGGGTCTCCGGAAAGTCATTTTCGTCGCTTTCCAATCCCTGATCAAAAACCGAGGGTGATGCAGCATATTGATCCATTGGTTCTGCGGGTTTTGAAGGGGCCTCTTTTTTATGAATGAGGGATGTAGATGAAAAACGTGAGAGTACCGAGCTGAAGATTCCCGCATCATTGGTTTTGGAAAACTGTATTCTATCATATTGAGTCACACCGACAACGGCTGCAATACCTATCGGTAAAGCAATCACCGCTGCCCATCGCAAGGATCGGGGTATCATCCACCGCTTTACTGAACGCGCTTCCGCATTTGAAACCAATACCCGTTCAGGCTTGCCTGCCCGAATATTCCGGGACATCGGAGGTGAAATAAACGGAGCCAGCCCAAAGGATTCGGGAAGAAGGTTGCTGTTTTTATCCTGTTCAAACTGGATGTTCCCTTCACGGCCCGGGTACAACCGTCCAACTTCCGGGATAATAAAAGGTTTTCCTGATTTTAATGCAGATTTACATGCTTGAACAAAGGTGTCGATCACTTCACAAGCATCCTCATAAGAAGCGCCATAATAATTTGACACACAAGCAGCCAGCAACCCATCATTCTGCTTCAGGTTGATGTTGAATAATAACTTTTTTGTGGGAGGACGAAAAGAGTGATGTACCGGGTCAATTTGAGCGGGGGAATAATTTCCGATGAAACCACCAAAACCAGGAATGATCACACAATCATGTCCTGCCAGCAAATCCGATATACAAAGACCAATGTCCATAATCCAGCCTTTCCTTTTAAAATGAATTGGCTAAGATACGCTAATTTTAGCGTGGCGTTGAGACCTTGTTCGTAATTTTTAATAAATCGGCAGGGGTGTCAACGGAAACACTTTCAATCTCTGTGGTCTTTGTCTGAATGTGAAAACCATTTTCAAGCCACCGGAGTTGTTCAAGCGATTCTGCCAATTCAAGCGGAGAGACCGGCAAGTTCACCAATTGCATTAAAATTTCCGACCGGTAACCATAAATTCCGATATGTTTGTAATAAGTTGTATCACGAAACCACTCCCCGATTGGTATACCACGGGAATTGGGAATGGGTGAACGACTAAAATACAGTGCCTTACCATGGAGATCGGCAACAACTTTAACGACATCCGGGGAGGTCAATTCATCGACTGAAGAGATTGTTTTTATCAATGTTGAAATATCGGTACCCGGGTGTTGAAAGCATGATAAAACCTGCTCTATCTGTATTGGATCAATAGTGGGTTCATCTCCCTGAATGTTGATCACGACATCAAAAAATTGATTGTTTGAGGCCAATTGCTGAACAACTTCCTGACAACGTTCTGTTCCGCTGCGGTGTTTTTCGGATGTCATGACAACCAACCCTCCAAACGAAAGAATATGATCGCGGATGGCTTCATGATCGGTGGCCACCACCAAATAGTCCACTCCCCTGCAAGATAAAGCCTGCTCGTAAACCCGCTGGATCATGGTTTTTCCATGAATCACGGCCAATGGTTTTCCCGGAAAACGGGTTGAAGCAAAACGGGAGGGAATTACACCTAATGTTTTCATCCGCTAAAAGAGCCCGTGCAGTTGTGCATTGATCTTTTCAATGACCGATCCTAAATCTTCAGGGTTTTCATTCACTTTAAGGGTATCCACATCAATAATCAGAATCTTTCCGAGCTTGTAATTATCAATCCATTCATCATACATATCATTCAGGTTCTTCAAATAATCGAGCCGGATGGCATTTTCATAATCTCTTCCCCGTTTTTGAATCTGACTCACCAGCGTTGGAACTGTGGCCCTTAAATAGATCAGTAGATCCGGGGGTTGAATAAAGGTACTCATCAAATCAAATAAGGAGCGGTAATTATCAAAATCACGGCTGCTCATCAAATTCATGGAATGGAGATTGGGTGCGAAAATAAAGGCATCCTCATAAATAGTGCGGTCCTGGACTACCGTTTTTCCCGATTTCCTAATATCGACAACCTGGCGAAAACGGCTGTTCAAGAAATATATCTGAAGATTGAACGACCATCGCTGCATATCTTCATAAAAACTATTAAGGTAAGGATTGGTATCAACATCCTCATAATGGGGATCCCAACCAAAATGTTTAGCTAAGAGGCTGGTCAGGGTAGTTTTTCCCGAACCAATATTTCCGGCTATGGCAATATGCATGGCTGATAATTTTAGATCAAAATTAATAAAATCCGTTATAATTGAATTCCCAGTTTGTCAATCTCCTCAATATATTTCCGGTCGTTCGATAAACGGGGTACCTTATTTTGTCCTCCAAGTTTTCCTTTCGATTTCATCCAATAATAGAATGTTCCGGGAGGCATAACCCTTATCCTGGGTTCTTCCAACAACATTCCATGGTATCTTTTGGCTTCATAATCAGAGTTTAACGATTTCAGGGCCGTATCGAGTGTACTGGTAAAGAATGCCAAATCCCTGGGCGGTTTTTCAAATTCAATCAGCCATTCATGGGCCCCTTTCCGGTTTCCCTCCAGATACACCGGAGCTGCCGTATATTCGGTTACAATGGCATGACACCGCTCAGATGCAATGGAAATGGCTTTTTCTGCATTATCAATGATCAGCTCCTCTCCAAATGCATTGATGAAATTTTTTGTCCTGCCCGTAATTTGAATCCGGTAAGGATTGGTGGATGTAAACTGGATGGTATCGCCGATCATATATCTCCACAATCCCGCATTAGAGGTAATTATCATGGCATAATTGGAATGCAGTTCCACCTCTTCCAGCGCACGGGCCCTGGGATTTTCATCGTGAAGCTGGTCAACCGGGATGAATTCATAATAGATTCCATAATCAAGCATTAAAAGCATATCGTCGGATTTATCCCGGTCCTGAATTCCAAAAAAGCCTTCCGAAGCGTTATACGTTTCCAGATAATTGACCTTTTCGGATGGCAGGATATTACGGAATTGATCCCTGTATGGGGCAAAATTGACGCCGCCATGGATAAATAGTTCAAAATTTGGCCATACTTCCAGAAGATGATTTTTTCCGGTCATTTCAAGAACTCTTTTAAAAAGAAGTAACGTCCATGAAGGAACCCCTGAAATATTGGTCACATCGTGAAGGATGGTTGCGGCTGCCATCATTTCAATTTTACTTTCCCACTCATCCATCAGGGCGATTGATAAATTTGGGGTACGTAAAAATTCTACCCAGGTAGGTAAATTCTGAATCAGAATGGCCGATAAATCACCCTGATAATAAGATTCATTGTTAATCTCGATGATTTGATGCGATCCCCCCATGGCTATTGCTTTTCCATCAAACAGCTTGGTCTCCGGGTGGTTGTTGCAATAGATGGAAAGCAGGTCTTTGCCCCCTTTGTAGTGGCATTCCTCCAATGCGCCCTGGCTGACGGGGATAAATTTGCTTTTATCACTGGTTGTTCCGGAAGAACGGGCAAACCATTTGATTTCCGATGGCCATAAAATGTTCTGTTCCCCTTTTCGAAGCCGATCAATATATTTTTTAAGCGATTCATAATCATTCACGGGGACCCGATCACGGAATTGCTCATGGGTTTGAATTGATTTGAAATCAAATTTCTTTCCCCACTCGGTATTCCTGGCAGTATAAAGCAGTTTACGAAGCCATTCCGCCTGAACTTCATGCGGATACCTCATAAAAAGCTCAATCTGATGGATGCGCTTTTTCATTAACCAGGAAACAAAAGAGTTGATCAATGCCATAAGGAAAGATCGTTAATATGGCCAAAATTACAACTAATAAGGGAAAAGCTTTAAATAAAGCGCCCAAAACTAAAAAAAAAAGAACTTGTTACGTTTTTTCTGACATTTTTTTTTGGAAAAACATAATTTTGTCGTATGTTTGCATACCCTAACAACAAAAAAAAATGTTGGGTTCCGATGAAAATATCAAACAACTCGCCAACCTGCTAACCTATTCACCGTAAATGAAAATACTGGTTTTAAACTGTGGAAGCTCTTCAATCAAATATCAGTTGATTGAAATTACACAAGAAACAACACTCATCGCAAAAGGATTGCTTGATCGCATCGGATTGACGGCAAGCGAACTAACCCACCAGATTTCCGGAAAAGAGAAACATAAAATTTCCTGCATAGTTCCCGATCATCAGGTAGGGATCGATCTTATCCTGCAAACATTGAAAGATCCGGTGTTTGGGGTCATCAAAGACGAAAACGAAATTATTGCCGTCGGCCACCGGGTGACCCATGGCGGTGAAAATTTCAAATCCAGCGCTCTGATAACGGATAAAGTTAAATCCGACATTGAAAAATGCATAGAACTGGCCCCGCTCCATAACCCTGCTAATCTTAAAGGGATCCTTTCCATTGAGTCAATACTTCCTAAAGTTCCCCAGGTTGCCGTTTTCGATACCTCTTTTCACCAAACGATGCCCCCTTACTCATACCTCTACGCAATTCCTTATGAGTATTATGATAAATATAAAATCCGTCGCTATGGGTTTCACGGAACTTCCCATAAATATGTTGCCCAGAAAGCCTGCCGGTTCCTGGGAAAGGATATTAACAAAATAAACATCATCACCTGTCACCTGGGAAACGGCTCATCGGTAGCTGCCATCTGTCAGGGGGAATCTGTTGACACCTCAATGGGATTTACCCCTTTAGAAGGACTTATGATGGGAACCCGAAGTGGAGATGTCGATCTGGGCGTTCTGCTTTTTATTGCCGAAAAAGAGAATCTCTCCATCGCCGATACAAACGCCCTGTTTAACAAAAAGAGTGGCGTATGCGGTATTTCCGGGATATCCTTTGATATGCGTGATATTGAACAGGCAGCAAAAAATGGTCATAAACGCGCCGAGCTTGCACTGAAAATGTATTCCTACCGGGTTAAAAAATACATCGGGGCCTATGCGGCTGCCATGGGGAGCGTTGATCTGATTGTTTTGACGGGGGGAATTGGGGAAAATGATATCAATACCCGCCAACTGATTCTTGAAAATATGGAGTTTTTCGGAATCCAATTCGATCCGGAACGCAATTCCATCAAGGGCCGTGAAGGTATTTTGACACGCCCAGGATCACCCGTAATCACCATGGTGATGCCTACAAACGAAGAACTTGTTATTGCCATTGATACCTACAATATAATAACCAACTCGAGTTTTAACATTTAAAAAAATTAACCATGGCCCCAATCAGTTTATATATTGTCGAAGATGAGTTGATCATCGCCCATGATCTGAAAAACAAATTTTTAGAATTGGGATATGAAGTTTACGGAATCGATGCAAAAGGAGAAAATGCAATCGAGAACATTGCCAATCTACAGGAAACAAATAAAGAGCCCGACATCGTTATCATGGATGTGAAATTAGCGGGGAACATAGATGGGATTGAAACTGCCAGGATCCTGACAGAAAATTACAATTGTGGCATCATTTTTCTGACTTCACTCAACAAAAATGAAGTCTTTTCCAAATCCTTTTCCCTGAAACCCTATGCCTATCTGTTCAAACCTGTTGATATTGACCAGATTCGAGCTGCTATTGAAGTGGCAAATTACCAAAGAAACCTCGAAATTACCAACGAACGGATTATCTCTGAACTGAAAAATGAAATCGAACAGCGTAAAAAAGCTGAAAAAGAACGCAATCAACGATTGCAGGAACGCATCCGCGCAGAACAAAAGGTAAACCAACTCCTGAAACAGAAACACAATATGGAACTGGACCTGATCAATCGCGAACTTGCCACCTCCTCGATTTTTATTTCTCAGAAAAATAAAATTATCGGACTCATCAGAAAAGACATGAACCGATTATTGAAAAAAGAGAAACCAATCAACAAAGTAGAAGTTGCAAGGGTGCTTAAAACCATTGATGAAAATATCAAATTTGATAACGATTGGTATCGGATCAAAGCCCATTTCGAAAAAATCCATCCCGGATTTTTCGACCGGCTCCGTAAAAAATTCCCACAACTTACGCCAAACGATCATAAACTTGCCGCACTCCTGCGAATGAACCTGGCAACAAAAGAGATCTCACACATTTTGAAAATTACCTCCCCAAGCACGGAAATTTCCCGAATCCGCCTGCGTAAAAAATTGGAATTACCCAAAGGAATCAACCTTACCCAATTTATATGTGAAGTATAAAAAAAAACGCGGCAGAAGCCGCGTTTTTTTTTATAATTTTTCAGCCAGTTCATCACTGATGGATAGATTGTGAAAAACATTCTGAACATCTTCATCCTCCTCAATAATATCGACCAGCTTTAAAACTTTCCGTGTAGCATCTTCTTCAAGGGTCACCGTTGTTTTCGGGATTCTTTGTAATTCAGCGCTTTCCGGCTCAATTTTCAATTGCTCGAGTTTCTTGATCATACTTCCAAAATCTTCCATGGCAGTGGTGATCGTAAAGATACCATCTTCGAGCTCAATATCTTCAGCGCCCGCATCAATAACCTCCATCTCGAATTCATCCCGGTTAAGATCCCCCTGCGGAACCTCAAAAATGCCCTTCCGGTCGAAAAGATAATTCAACATTCCATTTTGGCCCAATTCACCGCCATGCTTATTAAAATGGGCACGAACATTCGCTACTGTACGCTGCAAATTATCCGTGGTGCATTCAACGAATATGGCTACCCCATGGGGCCCCTTTCCTTCATAGGTGGTTTCTATCAGGGCCGCTGCATCTTTATCGGCCCCTTTGCTAATGGCACGTTGAATATTGTCCTTGGGCATGGATGCCCCCTTCGCGTTTGCAATAGCCAAACGAAGCCTGGGATTTCCGTCAGGATCAGCGCCACCCTCTTTGACAGCAATGGTAATATCCTTGATGATCTTTGAAAATATTTTCGAACGCTTGGCATCCAGCGCCCCTTTTTTTCTTTTAATGGTGGACCATTTATTGTGACCTGACATAATGATATTATTTGTTGATTAACAATGTAAAATTAATAATAAAAACGGTTTGTTATAAAAACGATTGGTAATTTTGGGGACGCAAACTTACAAAAATACTTTTCCGTAGTGTCACTGAACAACGTTTATTTTTTTTGTCTCTCCCTATTTGCTGCATTTCTGCTGGTTACATGTGCAAGCCCTGTCACCCCGGCAGGCGGCCCAAAAGATGTAAAAACACCTTCAGTGGCCGTTTGCGAACCAGATAACCATTCGGTAAAATTCAACACAAATGCCATCCGCATCGAATTCGATGAATTTATTAACCTGAAAAACCCGCTCCAGGAAATTTTTATCTCTCCACCCCTCAAACAACGCCTGGAAACAAAACTCCGGGGAAAATCACTAATTGTCCTTATCAAAGATACACTGGCTTCAAATACAACATACTCCATCTCCTTTGGCAACGCTATCTCCGACATTACCGAAAATAATATTTTTACCGGCTTTACATATGTTTTCTCAACCGGCAATTTTATCGATTCCCTCTCCCTGAAGGGAACCCTGGTTGACGCTTTTAACCTCCTTCCCCAAAAAGATATTTTTGTAGAATTATATGCCAACAACAACGATTCTTTACCCCTCGATTCCCTGCCACTCTACACACCACCTTATTATGTTACCAAGAGCGATGAAAATGGAAACTACCTTTTTAATAACCTGAAAAATTCTGTTTATTTGCTTTTTGCCTTATCTGATCAAAACGGAGATCTCATTTTTAATCAACCTGCTGAAAAAATTGCCTTTTCAGATACCCTGGTCAAACCATATTATTTAGCCCCTTCCACAATTGATACATTAAAAAAAGATACCCTGACCGGCAACCTCCAGACTGGCATATCAATCCCAAACTCCGATAGCCTCCGGATTGCTGATTCTCTGCGAAAGTCCGACTCCCTCTCCAGAATGGCTTTGCTGTATCCTTCGTATGATCTGTTTCTTTTTGAAGAAACAGATTCTGTTCAACGCTTGATAAATTCAAGATTCCTTCGAGAAGGAATGGCAATATTAGCCTTTCGTTTTCCGGTGGAAGATATCCATATTGTACCTCTAAACTTTGATTCCTTATCGACCTGGAGCGTAAATGAATTTTCTCAAAAAAGAGATACGGTAACCCTCTGGATCACCCGCCCTAAAACCGATACATTGATTGTCCGTATGGTCGTTAACAAACAACTTGTTGATACACTCAGGATGTACTTTGTAAAGAAAGAGGGCTCAAAAAAAACAGATAAAAAAAATATCGGGTCACAACTTACATTTCAAAACGCTGCTTCAACATCGGGATTAAACCAATATAAAAACAAACTGGAACTGGTGGCATCCTATCCATTGGCGCGGTGGGATTTTTCCCGTGTATTGCTGGTCGCCGATAAAGATACCGTGCCCGCTGATCTGGAATTTACCGACAGCCTGAAACGGCATATACAGGTGAATCATAAATGGGAAGAAGAAAAAAGTTATACCCTCATTATCCCTGACTCAATCTTTTTTTCAATCAATGGCTTCAGCCATGATTCCATTATCCAGACTTTCCGGACAAAAGCAGAAAAAGACTTTGGGAACCTGGTTGTTACACTGAATATCGATCACCAACCGGGACAATATATCGTTCAGTTACTCAACGATAAAGAGACCAGTATTATCGATGAACGGATTATAGACAAATCCGGAAAAATCAACATGAACTATATCAATCCCGGCCAATTTAAGTTAAAAGCCGTTCTTGACAGAAATAAAAACAAAAAATGGGACACCGGAAATTACCGCATGCATATCCAACCGGAAGCGGTATTTTACCTGCCAAAGAAGATTGAGATAAGATCAAACTGGGATGTCGAGGAAAATTGGGTTCTGGAATAATTCTACCGAAACTACTATGCGATAGCACATTGATTGATGCAATCGATGATGTTTGAGAGTACCTGCGTTTTCAAAGAATAATGAATCATCTTCCCATTGCGTTTCGAATCAAGCAATCCTTTGTTTTTCAGGATGTTCAAATGATGCGAAGCCGCAGCCTGTTCAATATTTAATGTCTCATAAATTTCTGTTACCGTTAATTTCTTATTATCGGTCAACAAATCAATAATGGCAATTCGCATGGGATGGGCCATGGCCCTTAATTTACTGGCAGAAACCTCGAGTTTTTGAATGTCGATGGTGGCTTTTTTCTTCATAGCTGACTGATTTAATACAATTCGAAGCCAAAGATATAAAAAATATTAATTGACCATATATATATAAATCAATACTCCGTTAAAAATTCATGCCGCTAACCTCCCGATACTCAGGCAC
>DYSO01000245.1 GCA_020718225.1 Draconibacterium orientale
ACCCTTATCCCAAGGTCTTTTTTCAGGGAATCGAGGGCATTGCTCAGTTGATCGCTGAATTTAACCGAATCCGAAGAAAACATGGCGCCGATATCGATTCCGGTAAAAGTGTGTGAGGAGGTTTCCTCATTGGTGACAATGTTTCGTACATCCGTCTTCCAGTTAATGTAGCCAAAGTCGGTGACACTCAACCCGAACGTTAATTTTTCCGTCGGCATATACTGTACCCCGAGATCAAAGCCCAATCCGGTATTTTTAAAGGAATAGAGCCCTTTGAAAAAGTCGTTTCCGTTGATATGGAACCCCAGGCTGTCGTCGCCCGAGACATCATTTCCGGGGATGGTGGTATTGATTTCCAGATCGGTACTGATGGTCATGGAGAATTCATCAGGGCTATAAATGTTAATATCTGTATGTTTGGTTTCAATATTAAAGATGCCCATCAGATATTTCGCCCTGAAACCGGCTGTAATTTTTTTATTGAATGTGTAAGATAACCCTAAGGCCAGCTCATGGTATTGGGTGACATTTATATCAAAACCCCCTGCATTGACCGTGGATCCAAGATATTGGGAATTACCGTTAACAAGCAGCGATATGAACTCTTTGGGGTACATGACATCGCCGGTGAATTTTTCGCTCAGGTTGAAGCTGATAAATGCCTGGTTAATCCGTACCCCGAAAGCTAAAAATTCATTGGTAAATTCAGCCATGAGGTAGTTTTTGGTTTTCAGTGAATTTAAAAAAGCCTGGGTGTCGAGATAGAGTGAGTCATTGGCATTTGTTTTAACGATATCATCGAAATCGAACGGGGTATTTTTCATCTCAACTTTCAGGGAGGATAATGCCGGTAAACCGATATAGAAATTATAGGGGGGAACGATGGCGGGATTGGTATACCCTGATTGTGGCACAACCCGCAGGAAGCTGATATTCTTACCTTGTTGTGAATAAACAGGTTTTAGTCCGACCAGGATCAGGAAAAGAACAATTATGGGACTGATGATATAGGTTTGCGTTTTCATAGCATATCCGATTTAGTTTTGTGAATCGATGGTTAATTTTGCTGCCAATTTTACATCGAGTTTATAGTCGGCATATATTTTAACCAAACCCTGGTTGTAAGAGGATAAACCCACCTGGATAAACAGAAAACGGGCTTGTTTCAATCTTTCCAGATCTTCATCATAGAAAGGGGCAGGTGAAAAAGTGAAAGGTTGGATGGGTGGGTTTGTAATAACCCGGTAATCGGGGGGAGGCCCTACCGGGGCAGCGTGAAGAATATGATGGTCATTTCAGGTAAAGAGGGAATCGAGGATTACATAATTTTTATCGGCAAAATAAATTTGAATTTCCGCATCAAGTGGAAATTGGTTTTCAGTACGAACTTTGAAATCAAGCATGGAGACCTGATCTGGGATGTCGAAGTCAAACGCTACGGTATCTTCCAGATAAAAACCTTTAATTTTTCCAAATAGAGGGAGAACAACTTTCAGGTCGACTGAAAAACGGCTGGTGTCGCAGATAAAATTTTCATATGCGGGGTTATTGGCCGGATTTGATTTTCCGATTATATTGAAGTAAATATATTCGGGTGACATATTAATGGCCGGGATGATGTATGAGTTATCTTCTCCGAATTGGAATGTTGTGTCTTTGGGAGTGCCCATATGGTGGATATCAGGGGAAGGAACGATGAGCGGGTTGGGGAAACCGGATGCGGGATCGGCGATATCGACATTGAAAGGCGGGTTTTTGGATGAATGGGCTATCAGGTCCTGAAAATCAAGTTGCAAAGGCATCCCAATGGAGTTGGAGGTAGTCAGGCGCAAATCGATCTCTTCCAGTTCAATGCCCCCCTGGAGGTTGTTTGTAAAAATGTTGAGGGGCAAGGTATCGATCAATGGGTATTCATATTGGCCCAGATAACCGAACAATTTGGAAAATTTAATATT
>DYSO01000103.1 GCA_020718225.1 Draconibacterium orientale
GAAGAGAGGCCTGCGCCAAGACCAAGGGAACGGGTTTCGGAAAAGCAAAAGAATACGATATACAACATAAAAAAATACAAGGTCCAGATAAGGATCGAATAAAAAACAAACAACAGGGGATTTTTTATCTGGCTGAGTGATTTCAAACCTTCCCAGAATCCATGTACCAGACTCTTTAATTTGAGATAAAATGCAGTGGTTCTCACTTTTTTATGAACCAGAAAATAGAAGAGGACAGCAAGGACAAGAATTCCAAGAGATCCGAGAATAATCAGTTTTGTAAAGTGCAGGGTACCGAATTTAGCGACCAGCTGTGGATAAACGTGGGTGGTAAGATAGTTGCTGATGGTACCCATCTGCGTCAGCGCCATCAGAAAAAAAAGCAGGATAAAACAGATCAGATCAACAGCCCTTTCAGTGATTACGGTTCCGAACGATTTGTTGAATGGAATGTTTTCGTAACGGGCCAGGATACCACACCGGGTAACTTCGCCCAGGCGTGGAAATGCAAGGTTGGCAAAATAACCAACCATCACGGCAAAAAAAGTATTTTTCAGGGAAGGATTATAACCCATCGGTTCAAAAAGAAGCATCCAACGCAAAGAGCGAAAGATATGGCTGATAATACCTAAAACAATGGTCAATATAACCCAATTATAATTGGCAATACGAAAGGATAAAAGAATTTGCTGCTTTTCGTCAGCGGTCAAATTGCGCAGGGAGAGCCAGATGATAAAGAGACCCAGGCCAAGAAACAAAACAAATTTGATAAAGGTCGTAATGCGGTTGTTCGATGGGGCATCAATTTCAATATTACCGGTCATTACCGTGGTATTTAGTTCTGGATGGGTATGTTTTTTGAATCGGGAAATGCAATAGCCGGTTTAAAGGTTCGGGCTTCTTCAAAATCCATGATTGCATAAGAAACTATGATAACCAGATCGTTGGGTAAAAATTTCCGGGCTGCTGCCCCATTCAGACAGATGGTGCCACTTCCTTTCTCACCTTTGATTACATAGGTTTCAATCCGTTCACCATTATTGATGTTCAATACCTGGACTTTTTCATATTCAATCAGGTTTGCAATGGTCATCAAATCTTCGTCGATGGTGACACTTCCAATATAGTTGATATTGGATTCGGTGACGGTGGCACGATGGATCTTCGACTTTAATACTTGAATTTGCATCATGCGGCAAAATTAAGAAAAAAGTTCAATATTGTCTATCAGGCGTACCGTCCCGAGAAAAACTGCGGTGAAGGCAACGGCGTTCTCTTTCCGGTCCCAGTTTTCTATCGGGAGTAAATGCTCTTTGTCGCAGATTTCAAAATATTCAACATGCATTTTTCCGTTTTCCTCTATTTTCCTGACTGCCCATGCTTTCAGTTCCGGGACCGGGAGTATCCCCGCTTTTTCTTTGACTTTGCAAAGAACATGATGGATAATGGGGGCAGTTTGTCGTTCGGTGACGGTTAATCTCATATTTCTGGAACTCATTGCCAGTCCGTCGGGCTCCCTGATCGTGTCACAGGGGACAATAATAACCGGAATTTCAAGGGAATGGACCAGATGCCGGATGACAGCCAATTGTTGGAAATCTTTTTTCCCGAAATAGGCGCGTGTCGGATGGATAATCCCAAAAAGTTTTTTGACAACAATAGCCACGCCTTTAAAATGTCCCGGACGGAACTTTCCTTCCATCACTTTATCAAGCATCCCAAATTCAAGGTCGAGTGGTTCAGGTTGATTGTCAGGGTACATTTCTTTGTTTTCCGGTGAAAAAAGGATATCGCATCCTGTTTCTTCAAGCATTTTATAATCCCTGGCAAGGTCGCGGGGATACTTTTCCAGGTCTTCTTTGTTGTTGAATTGAACCGGATTGACGAAAATACTGCAAACCGTCAGATCATTTTCACTCTTTGACTGTCGGATCAGCGTCAGATGTCCTTCGTGTAAAGCGCCCATGGTCGGTACGAAACCGATACTCCGGTTTTGCAATTGTTTTTCTTTGAGATAACCGGTTATTTCGCGGATGGTAAAAAATTGGATCATGACAATTATAGTTCAATTAATTTATTTTTAATAGCAAATTTTATAAGTTCAACGGTCGATTTCAATTCGAGTTTTTTCATGATGTGGTTCTTATGGGTTTCTACAGTTCGTATACTTATATCCAATTGATCGCTGATCTCCTTGTTGATATGTCCTTCGGCAAAAAGGCGTAGAATTTCTATTTCGCGTGAGGTAAGCGCCACGCTTCGCTGTGGAACAGCGGGTTCATCTTCCCTTGCATTGCGGAGGTAGCTTTTAAGCATGATTTTAGAAATGGAAGCCGCGAAGAATTCTTCTCCATCATTCACGCAATGGATTGCCTCAAGCAACTCTTCGCGTGAAGTGTTTTTCGGCAGGTATCCGCGGGCGCCCGCTTTAACTGAATTGATGATGAAATCTTCATTGGTGTACATGGAAAGGATAAGAACTTTAATATCGGGGTATTTTAAGGTAATTTGCCGGGTGATCTCAATACCGGAGGTATCGGGCAAGGAGATGTCGAGAATGAGGAGATTGGGTTGTACTGTTGATAATTTTTCGAAAAACTCTTTTCCGGTGGAGGCTTCCCCGATGATTTCGATGTTTTCTGCCCCCATGAGCAAGGCTTTGATCCCATCCCTGACGAGCTGGTGATCATCCACGAGGAAAATCCTGATGATTGACATATGGTAAGATTATAGGGACTTTTAGCGTAATGGTTGTACCTTCTTCACGAGCAGACCGGATTTCGATCTGTCCATGCAATAAACTAGCCCGTTCACGCATATTATGAATTCCATTACCACCCTCCTTTCCTGCATTTTCCAATGAAAATCCTTTTCCATCATCCTGGATGATGAGCGTCAGGAGCTCGTTTTTACGGACCAGTTTTACATTTACACTACCAGCGTCGGCATGTTTGACAATGTTGCTTATTGCTTCCTGGGTCAGACGATAAATATAGGTTTTGGTTTTTTTATCAAGATCATCAAAATTTCCTCTTGCTTCAAAATGAATCCGTAAACCACTGTGTTCTTCTGTTTCTGAAAAGAGGTTCCGGAAAGCAATTGGGATACTGAATGCTTCTAAAACAGAGGGGAGCAGATTATTGGAAATTCTCCGTACCTCATCGATGATCTGGTCAAAGTATTTTTTCAGCTCCTGGATTGAGTTTTGGATCTCTTTCCCGTCCTGATATAATAAACTCTCAAGGCGGAGTTTTATAGCAATCAGCAATTGGCCAATTCCATCATGGAGTTCACGGGAAAGACGCTGGCGTTCCATCTCCTCACCATCGATTACCGATCGCATCCGGCCATAACGTTCTTTTTGCAATTCTTTGGTTTTATCCTGGATTTGACGGGCCATGATGTTAAAAGATCTGGCAAGTTTACCGATTTCGTCATCCGACTTAACCGGCAGATCGCTATTGTAACTGCCTTCACCCAACCGGACAGTGGCATCCCGGAAATCCTTCAAGGGCAAGATCAGCTTTCTCGAAATAAAAACAAGAATACCTGAAAATAGAACAAGCAGCAGGATACTGACCGATATGGTCAGGATGGTTAAGAACAGGGGAATTGCTTCTTGTTGGCGGGCCACCCAACCATCCTGGATTGCCCAGATTGAATGAAGAACAATCCAATCGGCCAGGATGGTGATGGTTACAAAGGGTAACACAAAATAGAGAAAGAGTTTCCGGCAGACCGTGAAATTTTTCATTGGGTTTCATTACTTTTGAATGTTCGCCGGAATGAACTTTGTTTTTGGATCGATGCTTTTTGTTCATGATCCATATAGGGGATGGCACAAACCATCAATTCCGTCGGACCTGGTTGGCAAACATACTAAATTTATTGGCTATGCAATTACATTTTATAAGAGAAACACGTAAAAACTTTTTTATCCTGGTTATTATTTCTGTGACATGGACACTGATATTTTTCTCATTCCCTGCAACAGCACAGGAAAAAACGGTTACCTATTATGCCGACCCCTCTTCTGTTCCACCCGACCTGCCAGTAACGCTCCGGCATCTTGCGGCCCGTATCCGGTTTGAACCAGAGAAAAACCGGGTTAATGGAACTGTTGAATTTACAGTGATGCCCAACCGGTCGCCCATCGATTCGATCGTTTTTTATGCACCTGACTTTTCAGTTTCTGAGGTGAAAATTGATAACCGGGAGATATCTTTTCACCAAAACGGGGTTTCCCTGGTTTTGGAAACCCATAACCATTTTATCCCCAAATCCCCTTTTACCCATGAGCAGGGCAGGGGTCGTTTTCCTCTATCTGTAATCAGCATAACCTATTCAGCTATACCTTTGGCAGGTCATATCTATTTTATCGGATGGAGACCGGAGGAAGCCGGAAAACGAAAAGAAATCTGGGCTCACCGGCCTCATGGATGGCTGCCATATCTCGATGCACGCATCACGATGGATTTATGGATTACATTTGACAAGAGGTACATGGTTTTTTCCAATGGTGAACGGTTGGATGTCAAAGAGAACAGGGATTCTACCCTGACCTGGCATTATGCAATGAAAAAAGACCATCCCTATTTTTCGACCGCATTGGTGATTGGCGATTATCAGTATAAAACCTCGAAAACAACACGGGGAGTTCCCCTTGAGTACTGGTACTACTCCGACATGGCCGACCGTGTGGAAACAACATATAAATATACGGAGGCCATGTTTGATTTTTTTGAAGAGGAGATCGGAGCGGCTTATCCCTATCCGGTTTATCGCGAAGCGCCGGTGATTGATTATATGTATGGCGCCATGGAAACCACTACCAGTACAGTGTTTGGCGATTACATGCTCATTGGGCCACGCTCCTGGTGGCAAAGAAATTATGTAAATGTGAACGCCCACGAGCTGGCCCATCAATGGTTTGGAAATTGCATCGGTCATTTTGTCAATCGCGATGTGTGGCTTACCGAAAGTTTTGCAACCTATTATGCCAAAATGTTCGAGAAGTCTGTTTACGGGGAAGCATATTATCAGAATGTACGTAATGATGAGATGTTACTGACCTTTGAAGCAGCCGGGAAAAACAGTTATCCGGTGGGAGGGAGCCAGGGCGGGATTGCCCGGATTTATCAGAAAGGGTCGCTGGTTATGGATATGCTCCGTGATGTGATGGGAGAAAGCGACTTTAAAGCGGCCATAAAATACTATTTTGAAAAATACAGTTTCAGTTATGCTGAAACCAATGACTTTATCCGGTGTGTTTATGAAGCTACCGGAAAACCCTACAACTGGTTTTTCGATGAATGGGTTCTCCGGGGAGGAGAGCCTGAATACCATGTGGCATGGTCGGTACAGGAGGATACCGTCGGAAACCGATCTACACGGATACAGGTGTGGCAGGTCCAGAAAACCAATGAGCTGAATGGATTGTTTACAATGCCTATATCTTGCCAGGTTTACTATAAAGACGGGACCTCTGACAGCGCCCGGGTTTGGATTGACAGTAAATACAATGAAGTCGAAATCCCAAACCGGATGAAGAAACCGGTTGCATTCGTGTTGTTTGATCCCAACCGTCATATTCTTAAAAAAGTTGAATTTTCCCATAAATACTCCGAACTTGCTTCACAATTTACAGGTGCGAAACATATGATTGACCGCTACGATGCGCTGGTTGCAATGCACGATACATCCCTTATAAAGAAACGAACCTTGCTGATCGATGGTTTTCGCCGTGAGAATTTCCATCTTATAAAATCAGAGATACTGGATCAGCTATCTTCAGATAAAACCCCTGAGACCATTGAACTTTTTCGGGAAGCATTGCTTGATAGCGATGCCAATGTTCGCAAATCAGCGTTGAGAAACCTCTCTGTTGTCCCCGGTTTTTTGCAGGGAACTGTTGAAGGAATGCTACAGGATTCAAGTTACCTGAATGTTGAATTGGCCCTTGCAGTTTTATGCAGCTCTTTTCCCGATCAAACAAGCTATTATTTGGGGTTGACTAAAAATGAAGAGGGATGGCGGGGTAAAAACATCCGGATGAAGTGGCTGGAAATAACCCTGAATGCAGGTATTGATGAGAAAGTTCAGAAAGAAGCCTTGGCAGAACTGGTTGGTTATACCGAGCCAAAGTTCGAATTTGAAACCAGGATAAATGCCTTTAATTTGCTAAAGAAGTTTCATTATTCCGATGAGGAAACCCTGTTCCAGGCACGGGCGGCCAGTAAGCACTGGAATAACAAATTAAGTTCTGCGGCAAAAAAATACTTAAATGAATAAATTTCGGTTTCCAGCAATGAAGAAATAAAAATCAATCATGGCCACTAAACGAAAGATTCTTACACGGACCATTCTGCTTGTCTCTTTTGTGAGTTTGTTCACCGATGTGGCGAGTGAAATGTTATACCCTATTATGCCACTGTATTTGAAATCGATTGGTTTTTCTGTTCTGCTGATCGGAATTCTGGAAGGGGTTGCCGAAGCTGTTGCGGGTCTGAGTAAAGGGTATTTTGGCCAGTTATCTGATGTCTGGCAAAAGCGGGTTCCATTTATCCGTGGTGGATATATCCTGAGCGCTGTTTCAAAGCCCATGCTGGCGTTATTCACATTTCCGATCTGGATATTTTTTGCCCGTACTTTGGACCGGTTTGGCAAAGGCATCCGTACCAGCGCCCGCGATGCCATGTTGAGCGACGAAACCACCAAAGAACACAAAGGTAAAGTGTTTGGGTTTCATCGTTCAATGGACACGCTTGGCGCGTCAATAGGCCCTTTTTTTGCATGGGTATATCTTTATTTTTACCCCGGGCAATATCGATGGATGTTTTTTATTGCTTTTCTTCCCGGTTTAATCGCCATTGCATTGACGTTCTTTTTAAAAGACAAGAACAGCCGGCCACCGGTTGGCCTGGTCACGGGGATACCCGGTTTCTTCTCTTACATAAAATACTGGAAAAAGGCGTCGCCCGGGTTCAGGTACCTTGTTGCAGGGCTTTTGGTTTTTACACTGTTCAACAGTTCCGATGCTTTTTTGTTACTGGCGTTAAAAGAACAGAATTTGTCTGATACAATGATGATCGGGGTCTATATTTTCTATAATTTGGTCTATGCTTTATTTTCCTATCCAATAGGCGCCCTGGCTGATAAAATCGGATTGAAAACCATGTTGGTTAATGGTTTTTTGCTTTTTGCCTTAGTCTATTTCGTGATGGGTTTTGCAACATCCCTGTTTATGTTTGGGATTCTCTTTTTTTGTTATGGAATTTATGCCGCAAGCACAGAAGGCATTTCAAAAGCCTTGTTGTCAAACCTTGCCGGCAAGTCTGAAACGGCAACCGCAATTGGTTTTTACAACAGCCTTGCCAGCATCTGTGCATTGGTATCCAGTTCACTGGCAGGCGTGATGTGGTTTGCATTTGGGCCCAAAACGCTGTTTGTGGTTTCAGGTATAGGGGTCTTTATTGTTGTCTGTTATCTTGTGGTCATTTTTTATGTGACCAGGAACCCGAAACAGCAGATATAAAAAAATCCCCGGCATGACTGCATGTGGATTTTAACCCAACAAAAACTCAAACCACTAATATATATAGGCCGGATTGCGGTATCCGGGTTTATCCATATACCAATCGGGATAAAGGGTTCCGGATGATTGTGCCCACTCGGCAAAGTGCAGGTAAGTAACCACAATATCGGCTTTTTCAATCGGGTAGTCGAAATCAACCGGGATTTCCATTCCCCATGGTAATCCGGTGGATGAACGATAGTAAAAACCTTGTGCGGGATCAGATCCGTCATTGTCAGATCCAAAATAGACCGGATTTGCAAGAACGGTTGGAGGATGATCTTTCAAATGAACCTCTTTTGCCCGGTCCTGATTAACAAAAATAAAGGGATTATATGGGGGTGTCCCTATATCGGCCTGCGGTGTTTCCCAATGAATGGTTACGGTTTGTATCTGGGTCTGGACAACAGTACCACCAGGAACAGTATTAACGATAGAGGCGCCAAGAACAGTATTGATTGCATCTACCGGGATGATCACCATATTATCGATATGACCGGCTTCGTAACCCTTTGGATCCAAAGTTACTGCATGCCCGACTTTTATGCATCCGCTAACGCTTTCAACCGTAGAAGAAGGAGTTTGGAAGGATACACCAAACCCGTTGTTATAAGAGGCCCCAGCAGCTTTAATTCTAAATTTGCAAATAAGGTCAACAACGTTGTTCTGCGCATTGGTGACAATTTTATAATTGAAGTTCATCACAAGGTCATTGCAGTCGTAGTCGCCATAAGCGGGCCAGAGATCTTCAAAAGTATAACTACCAAAGTCGGTTTCATTAGGATAATAGCTATTGAATGCACGGGTCGGATCATACGGATAGGCATCCTGACTATCGGGGACGCCATCACCGTCGGAATCCACAACTGACGGGGCGACGATGTTGATATTTAGTACTTTGCTATCTGTACCGACATTATTCGTTGCAGTCAGGGTGACAAAAAACGACCCTACGGTTGTTGGTATTCCGCTTATTGTATTTCCACTAAATACAAGGCCATCAGGTAAGTTAGTGGCAGAGAATGTTATGGGCTCGTCCCCATCGGCAGTAATCTGGTAACTGAAGGTAATTCCTTTGGTTCCCTCAGCAAAAAGCGAACTGGTAATTACCGGAGGTTGGGGTGCTGTCAGAATGGTAATCACAAGTATTTTGGTATCATTACCGAAATCATTATTCGCAGTCAGTGTGACATTGGTGGTACCAGCCTGGGTTGGTGTTCCGTTAATGGTGTGTGTAACAGGGTCATAAATAAGTCCGGAAGGGAGGTTGTCGGCATTATAGGTTATGGTTGATGTTCCGGATGCCGTTATGGTATAGGGGGTGAACTGCTGGCCGGTAGTTCCTGTTGCAGTCAGCGGGCTGTTGATGTCGGGTGGTGCACCAACTGTTAATACAAGGGTTTTATTATCTGTGCCGGCATAGTTGGATGCGGAAAGAGCAATATTATACACTCCGGCTGTGGTAGGCGTTCCTGTAATCTCATGAGTAGCAGGATTGTATGTGAGGCCTGCCGGTAAATTGGTGGCATTGTAAGTAATTGTACCGTCACCAACAGCTGTCAACGTATAGAGATAAGGTTGGTTAACAGTAACCGATCCGGTGAGGGCGCTGGTTATGGCCGGCGGGGTACCGGTAGTGATTGTGAAAACAAGTGTTTTATTGTCTGTGCCAACAAAATTATCGGCTGTCAGAGCGATATTGAACACACCGGAACTTGTCGGGGTGCCGCTAATGGTGTGATTACCGGAATTATAGGTCAAACCCGGGGGCAGGTTGTTTACAATATAGCTGATGGGTTCGGCTCCTGTCGCGGTAAAAACATAGGGTGTTATTGGCAATCCTACCATCCCGGCCCCGGTAAGTGCACTGGTTATGGTTGGGGGCAGGGGGGTTTCGCAGGAAGGAACTGGTATCACATAGCCTGGATTGTGGAATGTGATGTTCTGGCCATAATTTCCGTTGCTGGGATTAATACCGCCAACAGCCCAAAGGTCGATATAACCCGTGAGAGCAGCACCCCCTGTGATTTTACTTTTATGAGAGGCATGAATTTGCGATCACTGTGCAGCGGGCCCATAAACCTGGCCTTCAATATCGAATGAATTGCAATCGATGAGGCTTTGCAATCCAAACGAAGCATATCCCTGTCCGGAGATGTTAATATCACCCGCAATATGGAAATAGCCATTGGCATCATTGACCAGACCTGGCTCAGAAGCGTTTCCGGTTACAATATTGAATGCGTTGTTGGTCTCGTCATTGATGTAAAAAGAACATTTATTGATAATCCGGCCGTTGCTTTCGGTTGCCACCGATTTAATAGCAGTAAGCGGGCCTTCATTGATCAGAATCCCCTTAACATTTAATTTATTTGAAATGGTAAAGGTGCCCCAATTATGCAAAGTCCTGTCGGCTGCCAGGTTAATGGCTTTGTTCGCATTGGAAATAGCCACCTGCATAATGCCATAGTTCTCAAGGTTTGTGATTAGGTTCTCCAGGGGTATTGTTGCATTTCCGCTGGGAGAAATGATCAGGGTGCCGCCGCCACTGAGCGATTTAATATTTGCATAGCCGCATATACGAACTTTGGCTCCGGAATTGATGGTCAGGTACAGTTGAAGCCGGTTCCCGGAAGTGCCGCCTGTAATACAGGTTGTGCCCGAATTGATGGCATAGGTGCCACTTTGTGTTTTTATATCATCACACCCGGTAACACAATCATTGCTGGTTACCTCTTCGGTCGATTTTAAACTGCCAAAACTATAGGCGATGGTTTTCCCTGAGATGGGTACAGCTACGTACTCAGTTAGCCCATTTGCTGAAATTTTTGTAACATAAATCTCTTTTAGCCGGGATGGGACCCTGATGGTGGTATGATATTGTTTGTTGTTGTTGGTAGCGCCGGTAGCTATCAATTTCCCTCCTGTTGCCGGATTATCCTGAAACATCTGAATTACAAAAAGAGTCTGTGATCCGCCATTGGCAACGTTGATGGTCACATCCAGGTCCACAAAATTCTCAAATTCAAAATTGGGATTAACCTTCAGGTCGGTGAATTTCTTAGGGGTATCATTGTTTTCCGGATCGATTGATTTTCTGCATCCATTCTGGGTAAACATCAATCCTCCCAGAAAAAGGATAAATAAGAAAGGGAATACGGGTGATTTAAAAAGTATTTTCATGGTTATTGGGTTTTTACCTTTTACAGGATACAGTGTAAAAGTACTATAAAATTCATTTTATGTCAAATGATAATTTGTATCTGTTGGATAATAATCCAAAATTGTATTTTTTATATATCTGTATGTGTTTTT
>DYSO01000246.1 GCA_020718225.1 Draconibacterium orientale
TGCAAAGTGTCGGATTGTCTGGAAAGGGGCATGCAAGAAAACCAAACCCCGCAAACACAGCAATCCACAGGGCAACATCACATCCCCCTAAGGAGAGGACTGCCCCACAAAGGCGCCCCCGAGGGAGTTAAGATTTTTCCGCCAAGGCCTCTTTCAAAATCTGGGCCAATGCACTGGTTTCCGTCCCTTTTTGTTGATGATATTCGGCCATCGCATCGTGTTCTTCTTCCAATTCCTGGGCACGAATAGACAGGGTCATTCGGCGTGCCGCTGGATTAGCGGAAACAACTTTTGCTTCGATCAGGTCACCTACAGAAAAGCGATAGGGATCCTGTTCAGAGCGCAACCTTGACAGATCCGACCGTTTAATCAGGGTTCTGAGACCGTTTTCTAGCGAGACCTCAATCCCCGAATCCAGAACTTGAACCACTTTACATTCGACGGTCTTCCCTTTTTCGAGGTCTTGGAAATCTTTTTCATAAGGATTGCTTTCCAATTGTTTGATGCCAAGGCCCACGATTTCCTTTTGCGAATTGATGCTGATGACCTTCATATTTAAACGGTCACCAATGTGATAGGATTCTAGCGCGGAATCCCCCCGCAAAGTCCAGGAAAGGTCTGATTTGTGAATCGTTCCATCAATGTCCCCCGGCAACTGAACCAACAAACCAAATTCTGTGACATCCTTAATCACCCCCTGAAGCAAGGTTCCAATGGGATAATCTTTTTCAAACCTTTCAAAAGGGTTGCCTGTGCACTGTTTCAAGCCTAGAGAGATCCTTCTTTTTTCAGGCTCTAGGTCCAAAACCATCACTTCGACTTCTTGACCTGTTTTTAAAACCTGCGAGGGAACGATGCTTTTACGGCTCCAGGCCATTTCGGCAACATAGATTAAACCCTCTATCCCTTCGTCTAATTCAACGAAAGCTCCATATTCGGTAATGTTTGTCACGGTTCCTTTTATGCGATCACCGACCTTGCAACGCTCATGCACATTTTTCCATGGATCTTTTTCCAATTGCTTCATCCCCAAAGAGATGCGCTGTGTTTCTTTGTTAAAACGCGTTACGACAACGGCCACTTTTTGTCCGACAGTCAAAACTTCACTGGGATGGCCGACCCTTTTCCAGGCAATATCTGTAACATGTAATAAGCCATCGACCCCGCCTAAATCAACAAAAGCTCCATAATCCGTAATATTTTTTACTACCCCTTCCAATTTTTGGCCCTGTTCTAACGTCGATAACAACATAGAACGACCCGCCGCCCGCGTTTGTTCAAGAACAGCGCGGCGTGAAATGACGATATTTGAACGCTGTTCATCGATTTTTAACACGAGAAAAGACATTTTTTCACCAATCAGGGTGTTCAGATCCTTAATGGGACGAACATCAACTTGGCTTCCAGGAAGAAAAGCCATGGCCCCGCCCAGATCAACCATTAATCCGCCTTTAACCTGATTAATAATGGTGCCTTCGATGGGGACTTTCTTTTCAAAAGAAGCATGCAAATTTTGCCAAGTCGATTCCTGCTTAGCTTTTTCGTGACTTAAAAGGATGTCGCCCTGTCGGTCTTCATAGCGTTCGATGTAAACATCAATGACGTCGCCTATATTGATGGCCTCTTGCCGGACAAATTCTTTTAAAGGGATACGTCCTTCGGATTTTAAACCCACATCAACCACAACCATGTCGCCCTGAATGTCGACCACCGTTCCCTTTATGACTGATCCTTCCAGCGCACGCTGTTTTGAAAAAGAATCTTCTAAAAGCTTTTCGAAATCTATATTAAAATCTTTGTTCATTCTGTTCTCTGATTACTTGCCTGTCGGCGGGTCCATGGGGCTATCCCCTATTCTAGGACACTCTCTCTCATTATACAATCCTCTCACGCCCCCCATTTTACTGTTCTGACTCAAAAAAACCCTGATCAA
>DYSO01000010.1 GCA_020718225.1 Draconibacterium orientale
CAAAAAGCGGCAGCGTTATGGTCACCGTCAACCCTTTACCAGATGCAATTGCAGGGGAAGACAGGGTAATCTGTCTGAATTCCAACACTCAGCTTGGAGCGCCTCCAGTCGCTGGCCGAACCTACAGATGGTCTTCAGTCCCGGCCGGTTTTACTTCAACTCTTGCCAATCCGATAGTGAGCCCAACGGTTACCACAACCTATACGCTTGTAGAGACCATCCCAGCCACCGGGTGTACAAACAGCAATAGCGTTACAGTGACGGTTAATCCGCTGCCGGAAGCAAATGCTGGCAATAACAGAGAGATTTGTATCCATTCATCCACACAATTGGGGGCAAATCCTGTAACCGGAAGTACCTATCATTGGACTTCGGTACCGGAAGGTTTTACTTCCATCCTGGCAAATCCCATGGTAACCCCATTGGTTACCACCCTTTATACTCTTGTTGAAACAATTACAGCTACCGGATGTTCAAACGATAATAGTGTTGTTATAACGGTTTATCCTGTCTTATTGGCTGGTTCGATAAGCGCAAGCCAGACCATTTGTGCGGGGACAATCCCTGAGCAGTTAATGGGCGTGGCCCCTGAAAATGGGACTTCGGCAACGTATCAATGGCAGAAATCGGAAAATAATACACTATTTACCGATATTCCGGGAGCCATTGGTCTTGATTATCAACCGGACGTTTTGATGAATACAACCTATTTCCGTCAATTACAAAATGCAACTGGTACCTGTGGAGGGCCACTGCCAACAAATATACTGATGATTGCGGTTAACCCCTTGCCGGCTACGGCAGGAAATATTTCCGGACCGGATGAAGTTCAGCAAGGTCAGACTGGTGTTATCTATTCAGTCCCGGAAATTGAGATGGCTACCGGATACAGCTGGGAACTTCCTTCGGGCGCCTATATTGCTTCCGGGGATAATACCCATAGTATTGTTGTGAATTTTTCTGAAACGGCTTTATCGGGTGAAATCAGCGTTTATGGTACCAATGATTGTGGAAACGGTATTCCGTCACCAGCATTGGATATTACGGTCATACCGTTGATCCCCGTCCAGTTAACCGTGAGAGATGTTGTAGTGGCCGATGGGGATGTCAATTGTTACAATGCACAACAAACCATTACGGTAGCTGGTAACGGTACTTTTTTCACCATTCAGGCAGGAGGAAGCGCCACCATGATTGCCGGGCAAAATATCCGGTTTTTATCCGGGACCACTGTTGAAAATGGCGGATATCTGCATGGATATATAACTACCGATGGTTCATTTTGTGGTTCACTGCCCCCATCGATGGTGAATACTTTACCCGTAGTATTGACCAATATTGATTATCTTGACAGAGAATCGGCATTCTTTAAGGTATATCCCAACCCGACAACGGGCAAGTTTATACTGGAATTATTGGAAGAGCATCTTCCTTCAAAGATTTTCGTTCAGATCTACAGTATGACTGGAACCATGATCCTCAAGGAGGAGAAGACAGGGAACAGGAAATATGAGATTCTGATCCAAGACAGACAACCCGGGATTTATGTTATCAGCGTTACGAATGGGGAGAGATCCGGAACTGCAAAGATCATCAAGGAGTAAAGAGCCTGAAAAAAAAGAAGGGGCATCCAGACCGGGCGCCCCTTCTTTTTTTTGGTATATGAGAGATGGTGGTTAATGTGCTATCGTGATTTTAATGGTTATATTTCCCTGATCGGTTGTTGCTTTTATGAAGTAAATGCCCGAGGGTAAGTCAGCAACATTCATTTGGATACGTTTTGAAGAAACGGCATTCAGGTTTTTAACGACTTTTCCGACATAAGATATCAGTTCGATCTGCTGAATGTTAAAATCGCTTGTGATATCAACCATTTCAGAGGCAGGATTTGGGAATACCCTTAAATTTTGAGCATTGTTTTCATGAATGCCAACCGGGGCCCCGGTTACGGATCCATTGTTATAGGAAGGAATGAATATATTACCATTCCAATCGCCAAATTCACGTTGTGTAGGAATATCGCTCCAATTTAAGGGGGAAGTTGAATTTGAACCATTCCAGGTAAAGTTAAGGTTAAAGAAAAGATCTTCCTGGATGGTGATTCCAGCATTGTCAGCAGCCCAGACAAAAGTGAGTTTACCCGGTACAGGTTCACCGCTTGTAACGCCATCAACACCTGAATACCAATTGGTAACATTGTTGAAGGTCATCAATGCAGGGTCATATTCGATTGTAAATTGGAATGAACCCATATTGTCGATTTGGTCAGCATAAACAGGAACGATAATTTGCCCGGCTGTTACATTGACGATTGTCCCGATTGTGAAAGAACCGTCAGAGGATTTTATTTGTCCAAAAGAGTGTGAATTTTTATTTGCCGGTGTATAGGAGGCATTGGCATCACCGAAACACAGTCCGTTGAAGTTTTGGGTAACATTGCCTCCGCTGATGGTTATTGGCGTATTGTTAAACAGCCAGTCGCCAACAGGAAATGAGGTAGTTAAATTGGCCACCCGTTTTTTAATGACCAGCACATCGGCAGCCGTGAGGTCACCGGATCCGTTAACATCACCCGAAGCCAGGAAAATGCCGCTCAGATAGGAGATATTGGCAATGTGTTTTTTAAATAAAAGCACATCCGCGGCGGTAACGCCACCCCAGGTTTTGGTTGATGAGGCTTCCAGTGTGTAATCGCCGATAAAGACATCAGAAAATGAATAGTTTCCCTGCGCATTGGTATAGGTTATCCCGATGATGGCGCCCGATGCGTTTTTCAGGGCCAGATAAACATCAGAAAGAGCGGTAGCTGAGCCATTTGGATAGGTGATGGTCCCATTCAGTGTGAATGCCGTGCCACAATTATCGAAGTAAACAGTGATTGCTTTTTCCATGATACATCCATTACTTCCGGTTGCCGTAACTGTATAAGTATGTAAGCCACCGCCAATCCCATTGGTGTCGACAGTGATGATGGGTGTAGTTTGGCCGCCTGGCATCCAAAAATATGAGACTACGTTTTCGGTGGTAGCATCGAGGGTAATGGTTTGGTTGTTGCAAACGGTATCGTTGGGTATAGCTGATATGGCAACGGGAGGACCAACGGTGATAAACTGCGACCGGGTGAGCGTCTTTGTTTGTCCTCCCCTTTCAACGGTCAGTGTAACATCATGAAATCCACATTCTGAATAAGTAACCACAGGATTTTCAAGGGTTGAGGTATTGGGGTTACCCCCGGGGAAACTCCACAGATAGGTGTTATCAGGAACTCCAATATATCCACCAAAGGTGGAATTGGTAAAAGTTACTGTTTCGCCGGGTTCAATCTGGGTAATATTGGCAGTAAAATCGGGTGTGAGATCGATGGTGCCTTGTTTGATGCAGTTGTAAACTTCTTTTGCCCCTTGTGATTGGACCAATGCGATGAATTCACAGTCTTCGAGAGGCCATGCAGGAGCCATGTTGAAGTTTAATGTTACTACCTGGGTGTCGCCACCATCGAAACTGATGGCAGTACCATTTTGATTGGGAACCATCAACCGGTTAACATGTTCCAGATGGGTCTGGCCCTGCCAGTTTTGCATGATGTTTGACTGGGTAACGAAGAAATGGAGTTTCAGATCCGTGGCAGTAATTGTATTTACTTTGTTGATGGTTATAACTGCCGTATAATTGAGGCCGTTATGTGTTACATCCATGGAAAGGGTCAGATTTGCCAGTATTGCTATCCGTTGGTTGTATTTCGGCAGGTACTGGGGATACATACTCACGGTATGGCTTCCTCCAACAACTTTCAACAATCCATCAAACACTGCCGTGGGGTAGCTCGTAATGTTATAGTAAGAATTGCGGGCATTGGAATAGGTATTGGCATAGGTATCGCCATTATGGTTTTCGATTACAGCAACGAACTTGCCGTTTGAAAGCAAATCATCTGCGCCCATGGCGGCTCCCGGACAATATGGACACCACGTACCGGTACCAACTTCAACAGCCACCATAGATCGTGGGACCTGTTGGGCAATCGCAAAGACCGAAGCTGTAAATAATAAAACTGTAAATAAAATTTTCTTCATGTTTGGTAGGTTTTATTTGTGATTGATTTTAAAACATCTCGTTGCAAAAATACACTTTTATTTAATAAATTAATGATATTGTGTTGATATTTTAATAGTTATAAAACTACAATTTTTTTCTGAATGACGGAATTGTCTGATTTTTCAATTTTGATCAGGTACACCCCTTTTGCAAGAGCTGAGAAGTCGAACGTATTGGCTGTAAAATCATCGATTGAATTTACTTGTGCACCGAGGCTGTTAAATACAGAAACCCGGGAATGGGGGGCGCCAAACAGATAAACCAATCCTTTGGTTGGGTTTGGATAGATCCGGATGGTTTCCTTGTACACCTCTTCCTGTCCGACGGGAAATGAAAAATTCAGATTATAAATATTATGTGAAGAGAGGTTCTCTCCAAAAACATCGATGGAGGTAGTTCCGGGAAGCGTGTTGGATGGAACAACGATTACCAGGGCATTGGGATCCATTGGGGCGCCTTCAATCTGAGGCACTACAGAGGTTCCGCCCTGAAGGACAATGTCGTAGGAATAGGTTTCGGGATCAAAGCCTGACAGGGGTGTGCCATCCATTGAAATATCCGACAGGCGTGCTTCTGTATTAAAAGCTCCGTTTTCGATGGAATAGTCTGATTGAAATACCTCTTTGGTCGGACCATCCTGAATGAAAATCCCAACGATTAGATCCGTAAATTCTTCGATATGGGTCCCGGCAAGGTCAACGTCGGTAACGATAGAAAAAGGAACACGGTCAACCAGGTTTGTTACGGTTCCATCGCCGTTGGGTACCATTTTCATCATTACATGATGGAAACTGGTTTCACCATTATTCCCTTGGTTATTGTGTGTTATTTTCTCCATAACAACGATGTAAATGCGGGCATTGGTGAAGTTACAAAAGGGTAAAATTGTTGCGTTGATTGACATTACGGTGCCATTCAGCGAATGGCTGCCTTTTATTTTCATCAATCCGGCCAGGAGGTTTGCCTGGGTAAATGCTTGTTGTACGGCGGTCATGTCTGTGGCTGTTGCGCTTCCGTTGACGTACAGATCAGGTACAAAACCCACTCCATAGAATGTTTTTCTCACCCCCCCTTCCGGTGTATAGTAAGGGTCGCCGGGGGAGGGCCAGTTCATCTGGTATTTGATTAGGGTAATTTCTTCTTCATGGGTGGTACACCAGGGAACAAAGCTTGCGTTAAAAGAGGCGCAGGGGCCACAGGTAGAACTTGTAAATTCTTCAAAAAGTGGTTTTCTTGGCAGGGAGTAGCTTACTTTTTCGATTGTTTTGCTCAGGGTGTCATTTGAATGGTCATCATCGGGGCTGCCGTTGATTGTATTGATCCATGCAATGACTGTATGCGGGCCCAGGGCGCCGTCGACGAGCTGATCGCAGGTAAAGGCATAGGATTGTTGGGTTGTTAGGGACAATCCCGTAAAGGATGTTGTATTAACCGGACCGTTATCGACCGTAAATTGGATTTCGGCATCGGTGATGGTTGTTGTCCCAAAATTCATGATAGCGCCTTTTACCGGTGCCGGGTCGGAAAAATATTTGGGTGTGCCGGATAATGAAACCAGCCCGCCATCTCTGTTTAGTGGATTAAAGAGCAGTATGTTATCGATAAATACGTAATCGAGGTTGTACATATTTCCGGTGAGGAAGAAACAAATCTGGAATTCTGATTGGCCGACGTCAGCGTTGGTAATTTGTACATCGATCTGAATTGGCCCGACATTTCCGGTTGGTGTTTTTTCCCAGACCGTATTCCAGATCCCGTTGTGTGAGCGTGTTGCAACACCAATTTTTGGGGCAGGGTTTGCATAAAAATCATAAAAATATTTAAATGACAGTTTAATGGATGTCAATCCTGTTAAATCCATCATCGGGGAGACCAACCGTGTGGTGGTATTTTGATTGATATAGGTAAATTTGGCTTCGGGGGGCGATCCGCCGGCATTGTCGGTATTGCTGGTTTCCCATTGTGCCTGTAACCCGATGATCGACCATCCCGATGGTGGCATCTGATTGGCATCAAAGGATTCCCACAGGAATGTCTGTCCTTGGGCAATGGTGTTTAAAAATAACAGGGTGATCAGAAGGTACAATGTTTTCATAGGGTTATTTTGTTTTAAAAGATGAATGTATTTATTAAAGGTTAAAAACAATACATGGTTTTGGGGTGTATGTATTTCAATGCAAAGATATTAAGACATATTGTTGATTTGCATTTATGGGCAATAATTTGATAAAAACATTTTTATAGGACCGGAAACCGGGATGAAAGCAGGAGGGTGCTTTCTGCTAAAGCATACTCAAAGCATAAGCGTAGGCGCCGATGGAGACTGCCCTGGAAGTCCCAAGCCTGGAAATTCCGACTCCGATTTTCTTTTCAGGGTCGAAATTGATCATATTTTCTGAAAAAGGAACGGGAATTACTTTGGATGTTGAAGTAAGGAAATTTCCGTAATCGGTAGGATCTTCAAGGTTAAAAACAACTGTTTCGAGTCGTTCGAGCGGTTTTCCCGACATGGTATCAAAGGGCAAATTCATCTCTTCGACCAATTTTGGAAGAAAAAGGGGCCAGGCGCCTGAAAGTCCTCCTCCGATCACGACCAGGCCATCGACCAGTGTTATTGCGTTGGCGATGGCATCGGCAGCATCCCTGGCAAAAGCTTCAAAGGCCTGGATGGCGGCCGGTTGATTGCCTTTCATTTTTCCCATTCCAATTTCAAAAATATCTTTGGGTTCGGGGCAGCTCTTCATGTTCAATCCTGTGTTGTTGGCATATTCTCGTTTTATCCCACGGATACTTACGCTCTCTTCGGTGTCCCAGTTTTTGAATGTCCGGTTGCGCATCCGGTTGATTTCCCCGCCGGAGCTGTTGTCGCCAACATGCATCCCGTTACGGGTTACGATCCCTCCTCCAAATCCGGTCCCAAAGGTGGCCCCGAAAAGGTTCCTGTACCTTTTGGGATTTCCGACCTCTTCCAGTTTTTTATTGATGGCCGGGAGAAGTCCTGCAATGGCTTCACCATATGCAAACAAATCCCCGTCATTATTGATAAATACCGGGATTCCGAACTTTTCGCGAAGCATGGGGCCAAGAGCGACGCCACCCCTGAAAAATGGAAGGTTTTGCAAATCGCCAATAATGCCATTTTCATAATCGGCAGGTCCTGGAAATGCAAAGCTAATGGCTACCGGCTGACGGGTCAACGGCGCCGGTTTGTGAAGGAGATCCACTGCTTTATGCACCAGTTTTGATTTAACAATTTCAAACCCTTCGTTGATGGTTTTCAGTACCTCTTCAAGGTTGTTGCCTTTGGCAGGTAAAACTATCGGATCGAGTATTTCTTCCTCAGCCTGAACGGCATTGAATACGAAATTGGTACCTCCGGCATCCAGGGTCATTACAATT
The DNA here is from genome assembly GCA_020718225.1 of Draconibacterium orientale. GTDB lineage: Bacteria > Bacteroidota > Bacteroidia > Bacteroidales > FEN-979 > CAIVAT01. The sequence continues at coordinate 7,495 of DYSO01000010.1, forward strand.
CGGGAATCGTTGTTATAATTCATGCAAATTTGAGTTAAGGATTAGAAATTATTTCAATGTGCTTCCAGCCAGTTATTTCCTGTTTTAATTTCGACAAGAACGGGTATTTTTAGCGGGATTGCGCCAATCATTTCCTGTTTTACAATGGATTTAAGGATTTCGGTTTCGTTCTGATGAACATCAAAAACCAATTCATCGTGCACCTGAAGGATCATTTTCGATTTCAGGGATTGTTGCTTTATTTGTTTAAAAATATGGATCATGGCAATTTTTATCATATCGGCAGCCGTGCCCTGAATGGGTGCGTTGATTGCATTTCGTTCGGCAAAACCACGTACGGTTGCATTTCCGGATGTAATATCGGGTAAATACCGGCGCCGGTTCATCATGGTTTCCACATAACCTGATTTACGGGCCGAGGAGATGGAGTTTTCCATGTAAGCTTTGATGCCCGGATATTTTAAGAAGTATTGATGGATGATTTCCGCTGCTTCTTTTCGGGGGATATGAAGCCTTTCAGCCAAACCGAAGGCAGAGATCCCATAGATGATCCCGAAGTTGACCATTTTGGCATTGCGGCGCATATCCCGGGTCACTTCCGCCAGGGGGACACCAAAAACTTTCGATGCTGTAGCAGAATGGATATCATGGCCAAGGATAAAATCTTCCATCATCCCGGCATCATTGCTCAGATGGGCGATGATCCTGAGTTCAATCTGGGAGTAATCGGCCGAAAGCAAGATCCGGTTTTCATTTCCGGGTATGAAAGCTTTTCTTATTTCCCTGCCTTTTTCGGTACGGATGGGGATGTTCTGAAGGTTTGGATTGTTGGAACTCAGTCTTCCGGTTGCGGCTACAGCCTGGTTATAGGAGGTGTGGACCCTTCCATCCCTTGGACTGATTAATGAAGGAAGAACGTCAACATAGGTTGATTTCAGCTTGGTGAGGGAACGGTATTCAAGGATTTTCTTGATAATGGGGTGTTTGTGTTCCATTTTCACAAGAACATCTTCACTGGTACTGTTTTGCTTTGTCTTGGTTTGTTTTGGGTTATCCACGATGTGGAGGCGGTTGTACAGTATTTCTCCCAATTGTTTTGGTGAAGCGATGTTAAAAGTTGTCCCGGCATCCAGATGAATGGCTGATTCAAGGATTTTTATCTCGTTTTCCAGTTCCTTGCTGAAAACACGGAGCGCTTCAGGATTGATTTTTACCCCTTCCGATTCCATGGATGCAAGTACAGGGATCAAAGGGGTTTCAATGGTATCAAACAAGGACTTGGTATTGGTGGTGTGGAGCATGGGTTCAAAAACCTGTTTTAGCTGAAATGTTATATCGGCATCTTCGGCTGCATATTCCTTGATGGTTTCAATCTCCACGGAACGCATACTCATCTGGTTTTTCCCTTTTTTACCGATGAGGGATTCGATGGGGACCGGTTTATAATTCAAATAGGTTTCTGATAAAAAGTCCATACCGTGACGCATATCGGGTTGAAGAAGGTAATGGGCCAGCATTGTATCGAAAAGTGGTCCCTTCACCTCAATCTCGTACCATTTCAAGACTGAGATATCGAATTTCAGGTTTTGGCCTATTTTCAGGGTGTTTTCATTTTCGAGTATCTGTTTGAATTCGAGTATAATTGAAAGCGTTTCATGGTAATTTTCGGGAAATGGTACATAAAATGCTTCATGCGGTTGCCATGAGAAGGAAATCCCGACCAATTCAGTGTTATTGGGATCTATACCGGTGGTTTCGGTATCGAAGCAGAAGGCTGTCTGGAGTTTTAAAGCATCCAACAAACCGGCGCGCTTTTCAGGAGTATCGGTGAGATGATAGGTATGGGGAGTTGTTTGAATGTTTGAAGCAAGGCCAGGGGGGGCGGATGTATCTTTTATATTATCGTTTGTGTCTGTCAATCTGAGGTTTATTTCCTTGGCAGTGTGGGTTGTTTCCCCGGTAATGGGGCCATTAACGGACTTGGGACTACCAGTGGTGGAAATCCAGGTAAAGACACGTTGTCCGAAGGTCCGGAATTCGAGTTTATCAAAAAGCTCTTTCAGCCGGGCTTCATCCGGAGTATCCATGCGTAGTTTTTCTTCATCGAAAGATATTGGGACATCAAGGATGATGGTTGCCAGTTGTTTCGACATCAGCGCCTGCTCTTTAAATTCGATGATTTTTTCCCGGAGTTTGTCATTTGAAATTTTAGCGGCATTGGCTATCAGGTTTTCGACAGAATCAAACTCGGCAAGCAATTTTTTTGCGGTTACTTCTCCCACGCCGGGAATTCCGGGAATATTATCCGAAGCGTCGCCCCAAAGTCCCAGGAGATCGATAACCTGTTCCGGGCGCCGGATGTTAAATTTTGAGCAAACTTCTTTGACCCCTAAAATTTCGACATCACTTCCGAATTTTCCGGGTTTATAGATGAAGGTATTTTCACTGACCAACTGGCCAAAATCTTTATCGGAAGTCATCATAAAGGTTGTAAAACCTTCTTTTTCTGCTTGTTTGGCAAGGGTTCCGATCACATCATCCGCTTCATATCCGTCAACGGATAGGGAGGGGATCCTGAACCCTTCTATCAGTTCCTGAATATAGGGCAATGATTTTATAATATCACCGGGGGTTTCCTGACGATGGGCTTTATATGCGGCAAATTCAACTTTTCTGACTGTAGGCGCCATCGTGTCGAAAGCGACTCCGATATGGGTTGGTTTTTCTTTTTTCAGCAGATCGAGAAGCACATTGGCAAATCCAAAAATGGCAGAAGTGTTCATCCCCTGTGAGGTCATCCGTGGATTTTTATTGAAAGCAAAATAGGCCCGATAAATAAGGGCCATGGCGTCGAGTAGGAAAAGTTTCTTTTCTTGCATAAGATCACAAAGTTACAATTTCTGAGAACTTAACAAACCATTGTTTACATCTTCTTATGATAACAGGAAAAAAAGTCTTTTTCTTAATTACATTTGAATGGATTCGAAAAATATTTTTTTATGCTGAAAAAGAAAATTAAGGAAAAAAAGATTTTCGTGCTGGACACTTCGGTTATTCTTTATAACCACAATGCAATCCAGAGTTTTGAAGACAATGATGTTGCCATTCCGATCACGGTTTTGGAAGAGCTCGATAATTTCAAAAAGGGCAACGATACCATAAATTTTGAGGCGCGGGAGTTTATCCGTATCATCGACAAACTGTCGAATAAATCAACCCTGACCAAATGGATTTCATTGGGAAGCGCCCGGGGAGGGAAGTTTAAAGTTGTGATGAACGAACAAAGCGAGCTGGATGCCATAAAGGTATTTGGAGAGAATAAACCCGATCACCGGATTTTAAATGCTGCCCTGGTGATGATATCTGAAAATCCCGGGAAGAAGGTCATACTGGTTTCCAAAGATGTCAACCTCCGGTTAAAGGCAAAGTCGCTGAATATTCCTTCCGAAGATTTTGAAACCGGAAAAATCAAGGATGTGGAGGGCCTTTATTCCGGGAAAACGATGGTTGAAAACCTTGACAGGACCATTATTGATATTATTTATGAAGCGGGCTGGTGTTTGCCTGAGGATATTGGTATTAAAAACCCGGTCCCCAATCATTATTTTATTTTAAAGAATGGAAAAAGTTCGGTGCTGGCTTTTTATAATCCGATAACAGAGCGGATCGAAAAGATAGAAAAGCGGGGGTGTTATAAAATTATCCCGCGCAATGCCGAGCAGGTATTTGCCTTACATGCCATTCTCAATCCCGAGGTAAAACTTGTGACCCTTCAGGGAATTGCCGGGACAGGGAAGACCTTGCTTGCGCTGGCTGGCGCCCTCGAACAAAAAAGGGATTTCAAGCAGATATTTTTAGCCCGTCCCATTGTTCCATTAAGCAATAAAGATCTTGGTTTTTTGCCCGGGGATATCAAATCGAAACTCGATCCTTATATGCAGCCGCTTTGGGATAATTTGAAATTCATTCAAAGCCAGTACAGTGAAAAGGACAAAGAGTTTAAGATATTGACGGATGCAGTTGAAAATGAAAAGCTTGTCATCACCCCGTTGGCTTATATCCGGGGCAGGAGTATATCCAATGTTTGTTTTATTGTGGATGAAGCCCAGAACCTGACGCCGCATGAAATCAAAACCATTATAACCCGGGCTGGTGAAAACACCAAGATCATTTTTACCGGCGATATATACCAGATTGACACCCCTTATCTGGATGCACAGTCAAACGGGCTTTCCACATTGATCGACAAAGTAAGGAAACATGATATATACGCCCATGTGCGCCTTGAAAAGGGGGAGCGGTCGGAACTGGCCAATCTGGCCAATGAGTTGTTATAACCCCTGGTCCCTTTTTTTTCGATGTTCCCCCTGTTTGGGGAATCTCTATTTTTCTTCGTAGATAACGGTCAACAGTGTTTGGCCAACGGCTTTAAGCGTGGTTTTTTCAATGGCGCCCAGGTTGTCGTTGAGGGTATGCCACCCGGGGAAAAACCCGGTTTGTGAATTTTTATCCAGGTGGATGATATCGATGGTTGGGATATTTCTGATTTTATTGATCGGGCCGTGGTCGTCGGTAATATACCCACCCTGCTCATACAGAAAAAACGATGAATAACCGATCCGGTTACCGGTTGCCCAAACCGATCTGACTATATCCCCGGCATATTGCATGGATACCCCTTCCATCAGGAATGTCGCGTTTGCTGCTCCGACCATATCGAGCAAAATGCCATATCGGGCCGTATATCCCTGTTTATGAGGGTTATTTGACCAATAGCGGGAACCCAGGCACCATTGTTCCTCGGTATTTTCGTCCGATGGTTGGTCTTGTGGGGGACCATAATCCTCGACATCGAAAAGGATGATATCGATTCCGATGGGGGGTTTATTCAAAGAGAGGTTCCGGGCGATTTCGAGTAGGACTGCAACTCCGCTGGCGCCGTCGTTGATGCCGTCAATGGGGGTCCGCCTGTTGACTGGGTCGGGGTCATGATCGGCATAGGGCCTCGAATCCCAATGGGCTGCAAGCAATATCCGGTTGTTGGTTTCGGGCATCCAGCTGGCAATAATATTCTGAAAAGAAAGCATGGTCCCGTTATATGCCGCAACCCTTCCTTTTTGTACAATGACTACAGGGGCCCAGGGTTTAAATTTTTCGTTCAGCCAGGCAGCACATTTTTCATGTGCTTTGCTGTTTGGGACGCGGGGTCCAAAAGCAAGTTGTGTTTCTAAATAGGAATATGCCGAATCAGAATTGAATTCCGGTATCGCAACCCGTGGTTTTTGATCGGTATTTACAGGAGGTTCTGTTTTTCTGTTCGCCGACTGATTACAACCGCCTGCCAGGAATAAGAGTAATATAAACGGAAAGATTTTTTTTATAATCATCTTTAAAAGGGTTAATGATTTTTAGCGCTCCCCTCATTGTTCTGGTTTTTCAGTTGGGAAGTGCGGGGAAATAAAGGTCTTGTTTTTTTGCTGATTCGTTGATGCTATATTGTGTCAATGTTTTTTTATTGATAATCGGGATTTTTTTATCCGGTTGGTTATTGCAAGGATCAGGGAAATAAAAAAAATAGCGCCCGCGGCCCAGGAAAATATCCGGGCAAGATAATCCCCGTGTTTTACATAAAAAGTAATTTTTTGATTGGCATTAAGCGTACCTTTGATTGCTGCAGGTTCCCAATATTCTGTTACCGATGAAGCGTCACCCCGCTGGTTAATAAAAGCTGAAATGCCTGTGTTTGCCGAGCGTGCAATGCATCGGCGGGTTTCAATGGCCCGCAGGTGTGCAAACAGAAAATGCTGTTTGTACCCGGGGGTGTTTCCCCACCAGCCGTCGTTGGTAATGATTATCATAATCTGTGCGCCGTTATTGACAAAGCTGGCAAAAAATTCACCGAAAACCGATTCGTAGCAAATTGCGGGTGCAACTTTTACAGTTTTTACTGTATTATAGACCCTTCTGACGGAGTCGGTTCCCAGGCTCCCGACTGTACCACCGAGGTCAATAGCATAATTTTCGAGCCATTTAAAACCGCTGAAGGAGGGCAATATTTCAACACCGGGGGTAAGTTTCGATTTGTGGTACAGTTGATGGGAATCAAGTTTGTTAATCAGGATTGCCGTATTATAAGCATTGTAGTGGTTGGGGGTATCGGTAAATTTCCGCGCAGTCCGCGGCAATGGTTCACCCGGCATAAACTGGTAAAAGGTAGAGGCCCCCACAAGGATATTTAAATCGGGATAATTTTCAAGAATATGGTTCAGGTCCCGGATACTGCTAAAACCGGAAAGACCATTTTCCCACAAGTTTTCCTGAATGGTCGATTCGGGACCAACGAGGAAGTTGGAGCTGGTGTCAAGATATGGCGCTGCAAGTTTCATGATGCGCCCGATAACTTCAGCAGGAGGAAGGGAATATTGTTCGGAATAGGGATCGATATTGGGTTGGACTACCACGAAATTCACCGGGTGTTTTTTTTCCTCATAATTTGTATATATGACGTAGGAAAAAAGAATGGGGGCAAGGATCCAGATAAAAATGAATATTGAATATTGAATATTGGAAAAAGAATATCGAAGTGGTTTTTTGACTTTTGATTTATTGTTTTTCAGGTGGCTGATCAGTTCGAAAATAAGGATATTACCAATCAGGGTCCACAGGGTCCCACCGATGGTACCGGTATATTCGTACCATTGGATCCATGGATGGAAAGAGGCGAAGCCATTGCCAAGGTTTAGCCAGGGCCAGTTAAGGTCCCAGTTCAGGTGAAGGTATTCAAAAGCAGTCCAGTAACTGATAAGCGCTGCATAACCGGCCCCAGCGTGTTGAAATTTTTTCCTGGACCAATGGAAGGCCTGGAAAACGATTGACATAAAGAGCGAATTCAGCGTAATGGCCATGATGCCGCCAATGGTTGTAGAATTTACGATCCACCATGTGGTCAGGATGTTCCATATTAAAAATCCCGGCCACGACCAGATCAGGGCGCTGAATTTAGTATCCGATTCCCTGTTTCGGTAAAGGAGATCTTCCAGGAAGAGGAGGGGGACAAAGCCAATAAACAACAAACCCGGAAACCCTCTTGCAGGCCATGCCAGCGAGAGAAGGATTCCGGATGCAAGGGTGAGGAGAAAAAAATGTATTTTATTGGATTTCATCAGGTTGAAGATTTTTCCGGATATCGGGTTACCACAATTTTCCGGACTTCATTGTAAAGGGTTTCCCGAAGGTTATCGGTATTGATTTTTTGTTTTGCAGAGATAAATATCGATGGAAAATTATTTCCTGCCATCCATGTTTTTTCAAGTTCGCTGAGGGTGGTATTTTTTCTGGTTGCTGGAGAAAGGTCGTCGGGTTCTTTGAGGGTAAAGTTGTATGCGTCAATTTTGTTAAACAACATGATGGTGGGTTTATCGGAAGCTTTAAGATCGGTCAGTGTTTGTTTAACAACATTGATTTGTTCTTCGAAACCGGGATGGCTGAGGTCGGCAACATGGATCAGAAGATCGGCTTCACGAACTTCATCGAGTGTGGATTTAAAGGATTCGATCAGGGAATGGGGCAATTTCCGTATGAACCCCACGGTGTCGGAAAGGAGGAAGGGTTGGTTGTGGATAACCACCTTTCGTACGGTTGTATCGAGGGTTGCAAAAAGTTTATTTTCAGCAAAAAGGTCCGATTTTGACAGCAGGTTCATGATGGTTGATTTGCCCACATTGGTATAGCCGACCAAAGCAACCCGGATCATATCGCGCCGGTGTTTTCGCTGGGTTGATTTTTGTTTGTCAATTTCCTCTAATTTTTTCTTCAGCAGAGCAATCCGGTAGCGTAAAATCCGGCGATCGGTCTCTATTTCCTGTTCTCCGGGACCACGGAGGCCAATTCCTCCCCGTTGTTTTTCAAGGTGGGTCCACATCCGGGTCAGGCGGGGCAGCAAATATTCATTTTGAGCAAGTTCAACCTGGGTCCGGGCATACGATGTTTTTGCGCGCCGGGCAAAAATATCAAGAATAAGGTTGTTCCTGTCAATGATCCTGCAACCGAGTTCTTTTTCGATGGTACGGATTTGTCCCGGTGAAAGGGCATCGTCAAAAACCGCCATATCAACCGGATTATCAGCGATCCATGATTTGATTTCCAGGAGTTTGCCGCTGCCGACATAGGTTCTTGGATCGGCGAAGTCCAATTTCTGGATAAACCGATGAACCGGTATCCCACCGGCTGTTTCGACAAGAAAAGCCAGTTCATCCAGATATTCATGGGTGCAATCCATATCCTGAACCCTCGTAGCAAGTCCAACCAATAAAACGGTCTCTTTTACAGGATCTGTTTCAATCATGAAAAAATATGTTTGACCACCCCCCGTGTGGGTGGAATAATTTTTATACCTTTACAAGTCGTGTCTGAAAGACCGGATTGCATTGCAAAGTTACTTTTTTTTCTCATGGATGAAAATACAGATTCACTGTCAACTTTAAAGGATCAGGAGCTGAAAATCCCCCCAACATTGTTTCCAGGTTTGCAACCCGAATCGCTTTACCGGAAGATCCTGCTGGCTTTACCCGACAGCATTGCCATCACGGATTTACAGGGCAACATTTTATTTGTATCTCCGGTGACCTTTACCATGTTCGGAGGAAGTTACGATGATGTAGTGGGTACGACGGTATTTGAATGGATTGCCGGGAGCGACAGGGAACGGGCAAAAGAGAACTTTCTGAATGTTTTACAAGGGATGGAGTTGCCTGCCAGTCGATATTTGATGAAGAAAGTCGATGGATCGGAATTTTACGGGGGTATCAATTCATCTGTCCTGACGGACCAGGATGGCAGAAAAGTTGGATTGATTTCGGCTATCCGCGACATTTCAACCCAGAAAAAAGCAGAAGAGGAGTTGCATCAGAATGAAAACCGGTACCGGCTTTTATTTGAAACAGCCCATGATTCTGTTTTTTTAATGAATGAGAATATATTTCTTGATTGTAACTCAAAAGCGCTTGAAACTTTCGGATGTCTGAAGGAGGAGATTCTGGGGAAATCACCATTGGATTTTTCTCCTGAATTTCAACCGGATGGGATTTCTTCTTCCATATTAGCCCGGGAAAGGATTGAGGCGGCCCTGGAAGGAAATTCTCAACGGTTTGAATGGAAGCACAGAAAAATCAACGGAACGCTGTTCGACGCCGAAGTAAGCCTGAATGCCATTACCATTGCCGGGAAAAAGTATTTACAGGCAATGGTAAGGAACATCTCAAAACGAAAAAAATCGGATGACCAGCTTAAAAAATTCAGTGCGTGTTTATTATCTTTTACCATTGATCCGGTTTATAACATCAATTTGCTGACAACCCTTTGCGGAGAGATACTGGGCGCGGTTTGTTCCTTGTATTGCCACCGGAAGGATGGGGAGTGTCATTTCTTTGGCAAATGGAACATTCCGGACGATTATATGGCAACGGGGTTTGACACCGGGCATGTTTGTTGCAATACCCTTCAATATGACGGTCAGGAGATACGACTGATCGGAGATTTGCCGGGAACCCATTATTATCATTCAGATCCATTATTGAATCAGCATCAGATAAAGAGTTATGCCGGGAAGGTAGTCAGGGCGAACGGAGAGCCGGCAGGGACGCTTTCAGCCTATTTTCATAATGATTATAGTCCGGATAATGCCGATACCTATTTCTTTTTGCTGATTGCTTCAGCTATTGGCGTTGAGGAAGAGCGTAAAGCGGCAGGGGATAAAATGGTCTGTTACACCAGGGAGTTAAGTGAGCTGAACAATACCAAGGATAAATTTTTTTCCATCATTGCCCATGATCTGAAAGGACCGTTTAATGCCATTATGGGTTTTTCGGATATTCTGGCAACAGAATGGGAAGATTACACCGAAGAGGAGCGACTGAATTTTATACGGAATATCAACTCCTCTGCAAAAAACACCTTCAGGTTACTTGAAAATCTGTTAGAATGGTCGATGGCCCAAACCGGGAAGATGAAATTTCAACCCTCCCGGATTGACCTGAGTTTGTTGGCAAACGATGTAGTTATGTTATTAAGGGACCAGGCCGAGAAAAAGCAGATAAAACTTTACACCGCAGTCAATTTCAACACTTTTGTGTTCGCTGATGAAAACATGGTACGGACCATTTTCAGGAATCTTGTCTCCAATGCCATAAAATTCACCAATTCCGGTGGTCAGGTCCGGATTTTAACCCGTGAGATTCAGCCATCCATGGAGAAACCGGCCATGGTCGAAGTTTGTATCGTGGATACTGGTATCGGGATAGAACCGGATCTCATACCGAAACTATTCCGTATTGAAGAGCAAACAAAGACATCGGGAACTGCAAAAGAGAAAGGCACCGGGCTTGGGTTGATTATTTGCCGGGAGTTGGTAGAAAAAAATTCCGGGAAAATCTATGTCGGGATTGAACCTGAAAAGGGCAGCAGGTTCTGCTTTACATTACCAGCCAGTTTTTGATTGTGTGAAAAAGGCTGTAAAATTTTTCAAAAGGGTTTAAATCCGATGATTTCACGTACTTCCTGCAAGGTTTTTCCTGCGCTGGCCTGAGCTTTTTCAGCGCCCATGAGGGCTACTTTTTTCAGATATCCTTCATCGGCCGACAGCGCCATCATTTTTTCACGGAAAGGGGTTGTAAAACGGATAATATCTTCAGCTAATTGTTTTTTCATGTCGCCATATCGGATAGAGCCGGTATTATATTGATTTTCGAAAAAGGCGGCAGTCTCAGGAAATGAAAAATAGGAGAGCAGCGTGAAGAGGTTTTCCACCCCTTGTGACCGAGGCTGGTCCGGGTTGGCCGGACCTGAATCTGTAACTGCTTTCATTACTTTCTTCCGGATAATTTCGGGACTGTCGGCTAAAAAGATGGCGCTGGATTCGTTATCGGATTTCGACATTTTCAGATTTCCATCCAACCCGGGAATTTTGACCAGGTTTTCACCGAAATTGTATGCAACCGGTTCTGGGAAGAAATCTATATTGTACATCCTGTTGAAGCGGTTAGCAAAGGTACGGGTCATTTCAAGGTGCTGTTCCTGGTCTTTCCCAACGGGAACCTGGTGAGCTTTGTGAATAATGATATCGGCAGCCATCAGGGTAGGGTAGGTAAGCAATCCTGCATTGACATTTTGCGGTTGGGTACGGATTTTCTCTTTAAATGAGGTACAACGTTCCAATTCACCAATATAGGCATTCATATTCAGCAGAAGATATAGTTCGGCTGTTTGGGGAAGGTCGCTCTGGATATAGAGGGTTGCTTTTTCAGGATCAAGGCCACAGGCCAAAAATTCGACCAGCACTGTTTTAACATTGCCATGCAGGTCGGCAGGGGTAGGGTGGGTTGTAAGAGAATGATAATCAGCAATGAAAAAAAAGCATTGATTTTCTTCCTGCATTTTTACGAAACTTTGAAGCGCTCCGAAATAGTTACCAAGATGAAGGTTGCCGGTTGGACGGATTCCACTGACTACAATTGCCATTAAGGTATAAGTTTTTGGATTATTGGTTTTTGGTGACTGTGAATCTTAAAGTTTTGGATCACAGGTCGAATTTTGTGCGACCGCCGTGATGCCCGGGGTCACATTTTGATTTCATCTCCATTTTTATTAAAGAAGTGGTATTCCAGGAAATGAGATGCATTTTGTTTTCGGATTTTAATGCATTGTCCGAATTTACGCCACCATTTCCAGCGATAATTAAACAATCCGGAGGTAAGATAAGCATACACATAAGGATGGGCGATCAGGGTAAGTCCTTTTTCGTTTTGTTCGCGGATAAGGTAACCCAGGTTATTTTCGATGTCGTCAACCAGCAGGATGGTTGGGCGGATTTCTCCGGTTCCTTCACAGGAAGGGCATTTTTCAAGGATCTGGACATTCATTTCGGGGCGGACCCGTTGGCGGGTAATCTGGACCAATCCGAATTTACTTGGGGGCAGGATGGAGTGTTTGGCGCGATCGCGTTTCATTTCATCGCGTAATTTTTCATAAAGTTTCCTGCGGTTCAAACCCATTGTCATATCGATAAAATCGATCACGATAATACCCCCCATATCGCGAAGGCGCAACTGTCGGGCAACTTCGGTTGCCGCTTCAAGGTTGACCTCAATGGCATTGGTTTCCTGGTTCTGGTCCTGGTTTACACGATGTCCGCTGTTTATGTCAATAACATGAAGGGCTTCCGTATGTTCGATAACGAGGTAGGTACCGCTTTTGATGGTGACAATTTTCCCGAAAGAGTTTTTTATTTGTTTATCGATTCCAAATTGTTCGAAAATCGGTATTTTGCCGGAATGTAATTTGACGATGTTAACTTTATCGGGAGAAATTTTCTGAATGTAATTTCGGATATCTTCATAAATAACCGGGTCGTTGACCACGATATTATGGAACGATTCGTTGAGTGCGTCGCGAAGAATTGCTGAAGCACGGTCGATCTCTCCGATGATTTTTTGAGGTGGCCGGGCCGTAGCTAATTTAAGGGTAATGGTTTCCCATCTTTTATAAAGTGCGCGCAGGTCGGCATCGAGGTCGGCTACCAGTTTATTTTCAGCAACGGTGCGGATAATGATCCCGCAGTTTTTGGGTTTAATGCTGGTAATAAGTCGTTTGAGTCTGTTTCTCTCGTCGGCGCTTTTGATTTTTTGAGAGACAGAGATTTTATCCGAAAATGGCAATAGAACCAGGTACCTGCCGGCAAATGCAATTTCGGAGGTGACTCTTGGCCCTTTGGTTGAGATGGGTTCTTTGGCAATTTGAACTAAAATATTGGAATTCGGTTTGAGGACATGGTTGATTTTGCCCGACTTCTGAATGTCTTCTTCCAGTTCGAAATCACTAATTAGTAACGATTTACCATTATCTCCCTGGCTGGCTTTCATATATTTCAGTAGCGACTGAATTTGAGGCCCCAGGTCCAGATAATGAAGAAAAGCATCCTTTTCATAACCAACATCCACGAAAGCAGCATTCAACCCGGGCATGATTTTTTTGATTTTACCCAGATAAATATCGCCAACGGTATATTCGTTGTTGGATTTTTCCTTATTTAATTCTACGAGAAGTTTATCTTCAAGTAAAGCAATTTCAACTTCTGAGAAGGTTGAATTGATAATTAATTCCTTATTCACGTGTTTCCATATTTATAAAACTGTCCGGATAATTTCCGGCAGCAGAGGAATGACCTAAGGAATTGTAACAGCAGGATGGTTATTTCTTCTTATGTCTGTTCTTACGCAAGCGTTTTTTTCGCTTGTGCGTTGCCATCTTATGTCTTTTTCTTTTCTTTCCGCTTGGCATAATATTTCAGCTTAGAAGTTGTTATTTCACGTTAACGTGAGATTTTACTTTATTTACGAAAGTTTTGGCTGGTTTAAAAGCGGGGATATTATGGGCGGGAATAATAAGGGTTGTATTTTTTGAAATGTTCCTCCCGGTTTTTTCAGCTCTTTTTTTAATAATAAAACTCCCAAAGCCTCTTAGGTAAACGTTTTCACCAGTCGACATGGAATTTTTGATCGAATCCATGAATGCTTCAACTGTGGCCTGAACGGCAACTTTTTCAATGCCAGTTTTATTAGCAATTTCTGCTACAATTTCTGCTTTTGTCATTTTGAATCGTATTAGTAATTATATATTGTTAATACTGAATGCCTTTAAACTTTGACTGAACGGGTTGCAAATATATGATTTTTTTGAATTCCAACGAAATAAATAAATTTTTTCTTTGGTTGACACACAGACAATAACGCCCTTTGAATTTTATCTTCCATTCTCTTTCCGGCATCCTTGTATATTTGCACCATTAAACCTGTTCCGATTGGAATTCACCGATAAGCTGTTACAATGGTACCGCGTCAACAAACGGGAATTGCCCTGGCGAAAAACCGGGGATCCTTATCGGATATGGCTTTCTGAGATTATTTTACAGCAAACCCGGATCGGTCAGGGATTGCCATATTATGAAAAATTTGTTCTTACTTATCCGGATATCCGGGCATTGGCCGAAGCTTCTGAAGAGGATATCTTAAAGCTCTGGCAGGGGCTTGGATATTATTCACGGGCCCGTAACATGCACAAAACAGCAAAGATTATCATGCGTTTGTTTGATGGTGTTTTTCCCGATACACGCGATTTGATTTTGGGTTTACCGGGGATTGGGGAGTACACAGCTGCTGCTATTGGCTCTATTTCCTTTCATTTGCCGGATCCGGTAGTTGATGGAAATGTACTTCGTTTTTTTTGCCGGTATTTTGGGATTACCGACCCGGTTACATCCTCCAGAACAAAGCAAACAGTCAAAAAAAAGGCTAGTGAACTGATCGATCCCGCAGATCCGGGTTCATTTAACCAGGCTATGATGGAATTTGGCGCCCTTCAATGTATTCCCGTTGCTCCTTCGTGCGGCCAGTGCCTCTTTCAGCAATCCTGTTATGCCTCTCTTCATGGGTTGGCAGATGTTCTGCCTGCCAGATCAGAAATGATAACAAAGCGGCTCAGGTATTTCAATTATCTTGTGGTATGTTGCAACGATAATCCGGGCCTGATTGTTAAAAAAAGGGAAACCCGGGATATCTGGAAGGGTTTGTACGATTTCCCTCTGATTGAAACTCAGGGAGCGGCTTCTGTTAAATCGCTGAAATTAACGCCAGATTGGGATATCATTGACAAAATGGGCCCGTATCCCGGAATTCACCGGTCAGAAATATATCGCCATGTATTGACCCATCAGGTCATTTTTGCCCGTTTTATTGAACTCAGGGTTAAATCCCCTTCCGGGTTACCCGATGGGTGGAAATGGACAGCAGATTTAAATAAACTTGCCGTTCCGCGATTGATTGAAAAATATCTTCAACAAAACCAACGGTTTTTATAATTTTGCATCTGAAATTTTTACACTTCAATGGACGACGGACCTGCCCGACAGATTCAACATCACCCATCACGTCAATAAAGGGGTATGACCTGATTTTTATGATGGCCCTGCATCCTTCACTGACGTGGAACAGAGGAAGGAGGCTGATATGACATCGCAGATTACTTTTTATTTAAGTCAGATTCTCGGGGGGAATTTTCTCTCTGACGATGGTATTATCCTGGGAAAGATCAAAGATTTTTTAATCGATCAAACACCTTTGCCGGGGCAGGAGTCGGAACCTGTCCGCCCCCGGGTTGTTGCGGTGAAAGTGAAAAAAGGCGCGCAGCATTTAATCCTGGATTTTTCTTCTTTTGAAATTAAGAAATTCAAAAGAAAATTTCGCATCATTTGCCTGGAAATGCATGATGTAACAGTCGATTCCTGGTCGAATTGCTTATGGCTTGCAGAAAACATCCTCGATAAACAGATTGTGGATATCAACGGGCGCAAACTTGTGAGGGTAAACGATATACGGATGGTGATGATCCCGGCCGGCACCTTTGTGATTGCCGTGGATGTGGGGGTTGAAGGGATGCTCCGGAGGATTGGCTTAGACAAACCCATTCAGGCAACGCTTGACACTTTTCATGTTTCAATTCCTGGTAAATTTATTTTGTGGGACGATATTGAAGCTGTTGATTTTGCCAATGCCAGCATCAAATTATCGAAATCTCCTTCAAAGCTCAGCGCTTTACATCCTTCCGATCTGGCAGATATCATCGAAGATCTGGATAAAGCATCACGTACTATGGTTTTTGCCTCCCTCGACGAAGAAAAGGCAGCGGATGTGCTGGAAGAGCTTGAACCCCATGCCCAGATACATATTGTTGAAAGTCTTCCGGTTGAAAAAGTGGCCGATGTGCTTGAAAAAATGCCTGCCGATGAAGTAGCCGACCTGCTGGATGCCCTGAATGATGAAAAGGCCGAAGAACTGCTGGAAGAGATGGAAAAAGAGTCGTCGGAAGAGGTCAGAGAGTTGCTGGAATATCCCGATAAATTCGTTGGTTCCCTTATGACCACCGATTTTTATTCTTTCAGCGAACAGATGACCGTTGCCGATACCCTTTTGGAAATTAGAAAATTACAACCTGAGCCGGCTCATATTTCCACCATTATTGTTGTTGATAAAATCGAACGTTTTCTCTCCTCCATTGCATTGGGGGAACTGGTCATTGCCGATCCGGCAAAAAAACTGGGTGAGATAATGAAAAAAAATGCGGTCACCATTTTTGATGACGATAAAATTGATTCCCTTGCCGAACTGGTATCCAAATATCACATGCCTGCTGTTCCGGTCATCAATAAAGATCGACAAATGGAGGGCATTGTTGTTATGGAAGATATTGTAGATGACTTGCTTAGCAGAAGAAAAACGCGTTGAAAAAATATTTTCATCCAATGTATTACCTTTTATGCCAAACTCCGATTAAGCATTAAATATCGTATTTTTGTTCACGGAGTTTTTAACTTTAAATTCATGAAAAAATGGCAAACGGAGTCAACAAAGTTATTTTGGTCGGTAACCTGGGAAAGGATCCAGAGATTCAAAATTTCGAAAACGGAGTAAAAAAGGCCGCTTTCAGTATGGCCACAACAGAAACCTATAAAGGGAAAGATGGTGAAAAGGCGACCCACACCGAGTGGCACAATATTGTTATGTGGCGGGGGCTCGCAGATGTAACCGAACGGTATCTGAAAAAAGGAAGTACAATCTATGTCGAAGGCCGGATCCGTCGTCGCGAATATGAAGACAAAGAAGGCCAGAAAAAGTTTATTTATGAAATTCTTGGCGATCAGATGGTGATGTTGGGCAGTGGTTCAAAGCGGGATGAGACTCCCGGTGCGATGTCGCCCTCTGTGGAAAACCCAAAAGATGAGGCCTCCATTGTAACGAATGGGCCGGAAGATGACCTTCCTTTCTAACATCCATGGCGAAATGGCAAAAATCAGCAAACCAGTTGGTATGTGAGTGCAGATACAGGTATCGGTTAATCCTGTTGCTGATTTGCCATTTCGCCATGGATTGAATGATTCGATTGTTGATGAAATATTGTTGCATTTTATTTGCAGTTGTAAGTTTTTTAGCCGGAGCCTGTGACTCCGGCTATACCCCAAAACCCCGGGGGTATTTTCGTATTGACTTGCCACAACGTGATTACCGGATGTTTGACACCACCTTTCCATTTTCTTTTGAATATCCGGTATATGCAACCATAATTCCAGATAACAGCAAAATTTCCGAGCCTTATTGGATTAATATCCGGTATAACCAGTTCCATGCAACCCTTCACCTGAGTTATAAAGTTGTGCGGGGAAACCTGCCGCAATACCTTGAAGATTCACGGACTTTGGTGAATAAGCACATTCAGAAAGCAAGCGCCATAACCCAACGCGAATTCTCAAACCCGGACCATCGTGTTTTCGGATTGGTATATGAAATCCGGGGGCCGGATGCGGCTTCATCCTATCAGTTTTATGTTACCGACAGCCTATCGGAATTTGTGCGCGGGGCCCTTTATTTTAGCCTTGTCCCAAACAACGATTCCCTTGCACCGGTCATCGGATTTTTAAAGAATGATATCGATCACCTGATCAGTACTTTCAGGTGGAAAAAAAGCAGCCTATGATTGAAATGATTAAATTCGGGACCTTTCGCTGGTCGCACGTTGTGAGGCCAACCGAAGAAGAACTTCAGGCCTTGGGTGACCATTATCATTTTCACCCTCTCGACCTGGAAGATTGCCGCTCGGAGGTCAATCTGCGTCCCAAGATTGATATTTATGATGATTATCATTTTGTAATTCTTCATTTTCCGGCATTCAGTGTAACCCAGCAGTTTATTGAGGTCAGGGAAATCAAATTTTTCTGGGGGAAGGATTTTCTGATCAGTATCGGGAAATCGCACTGGATGATCAAAGATATTTTTAACAGGGAAAAAGCAAAAACCCTGGTCAATGGGCAACAGGAAGCCGGTAGCAGCGATTCTATGTTATATCAGATTCTCGACCAGGTTATGGCGGAGACACAGAAGGTGGTTGAAAGGGTTGATAAGGATGTGGATGATTGCGGGAAGGCGCTGTTCAGGAAAAAGGCCGAGCCGGCCATTGAAAAAATATCCATTACCCGTAAAAATGTCATTCTGTTGAATACCATGTTCAAACCGCAGATGATGTTGTTCAATAAACTTCAAAGCGGTGCCATTACCGGGTTTGCCGAAAATATGGAAGATTATTGGGGCAATATCATGGATTATTATCAGAAAATCTGGGACATGGTTGAAGACGACGGGGAGTTGATCAAAGGATATTCCATGACCTTTGATTCTCTTCAGGTAAACAGGACCAATGAAGTGATCAGGATACTGACCCTGATTTCATCGATTTTATTGCCATTGACTTTTATTGCCAGTCTTTATGGGATGAATATCAAACTTCCGGTGCAGGACCATCCCCATTCTTTTTTCCTTGTTGCCGGTGTTATGATCCTGATTGCGATGGGGATGTTTATTTATTTTAAAATGCGTAAATGGCTATAGTGGTTCATCCTGGTTCATGACATCGATCTGGCGCTGAATCCCTTCTTCATGGACCGTTCCGAGTAATTTCAGGATAAATTCACGGCTTAAGCCTAATTTGATACCGGTTTCAACGCGGTCGTGGATCAGTTGGTTCCAGCGTTTAAGCTGAAGAATCGTTATTTTGTTTACTTTTTTATATTTTCCGATTTCCTTTACCACAGCCATACGGCGTGCCAGGATATCGATCAGTTCTTCGTCGAGTTTATCAATTTCTGACCGAAGTTCTTCCAGTTTTTGTTCAAATTCGACTCCTCCGGATTCACGCCGCAGGATAAGTTTTGCCAGCATGTCGCTCAACTGGAGCGGGGTAATCTGCTGATTTTTATCGGTGAGCGCTTTGGAGGGGTTGATATGGGTTTCGATCATGATCCCGTTCATTTCAAGGTCGAGCGCTTTTTGAATGGTAGGAAGAATGAGTTCCCTGTTACCGCAGATGTGGCTGGGATCGACGATCAATGGAATTTCAGGGCAAAGCCGTTTGAGTTCAATGGGGATTTCCCACATGGGGGCATTGCGGTAAGGGGAACGGTTAAAAAAAGAAAACCCGCGATGAATGGCCATCAGTTTTTTCAGTCCCATCTGGTTCAGACGTTCGATTCCACCCAGCCAGGTTTTCAGGTCGGGGTTCAGGGGGTTTTTTATCATAACCGGGATGTTTTGGTTCCCGATGGCTTCTCCGATTTCCTGGACAGAGAATGGGTTTACAATGGTACGTGCGCCGATCCATAAAATATCGATCCCGTGATCGAGCGCCTCCCGGACATGTTTTGGGTTGGCGACTTCAACAGTAAGGAGTAATCCGGTTTCGAGTTTTGCCTTCTGTAGCCACTTTAACCCTTTTTTACCTACCCCTTCAAATGCCCCGGGCCGGGTACGGGGTTTCCAAATGCCAGCCCGAAAAATCCGGACTTGTGGAATTCTGGCCAGTTCAGCCGCTGTTTCAATAACCTGTTTTTCGGTTTCGGCGCTGCACGGGCCGGAAATGACGAGAGGCTGTTGAAAAACCGGAAGCCAGTTCTCAATCGGTACAATATCAAGGGTTGGGGACATGGAGGACAAAGGTAGGCATAATTGAAAAAGTACCGGCTTTAGTTAAAACAAAGGATAGCGAAATGTTCAGCCATTTCAGTAAATTTGCAGTTTCAATTACGAAATCTATGGAACACACGCGCAGGAACAGGATTGTCGATTTGCTGAAGTCGAGGGAATTTGGCAGCGAAGTAATGGTTAAGGGTTGGGTCAGGACAAAAAGAGGGAACAAGAACATCACATTCATTTCGCTCAACGACGGATCTGTAATTCATCACATTCAGGTGGTTGCCGAGGTGGCCCGTTTTGATGAAGAGGTCCTGAAGCTGGTTACCACAGGCAGTTGTATTGCCGTCAGGGGAACCCTTGTGGAATCCATGGGCCAGGGGCAGCATGTGGAGATCCAGGCCAAAGAGATAGAAATTTTAGGAACGGCAGATCCCGAAACCTATCCATTACAAAAAAAAGGACATTCCCTGGAATTTTTACGCGACATTGCCCATTTACGTCCGCGCACCAATACTTTTGGCGCCGTATTGCGTATCCGTCATGCCATGGCTTATGCAATCCATAAATATTTCAACGACCATGGTTTCTTCTATATTCATGCACCAATCATTACCGGTTCTGATGCCGAAGGCGCCGGCGCCATGTTCCGTGTGACTACGCTGGATGACCGGAACCCGCCTCTTTTGCCCGACGGACAAGTGGATTATTCCCAGGATTTTTTTGGGAAGGAGACCAAATTAACAGTAAGCGGTCAACTTGAAGCGGAACTTGGAGCGATGGCATTATCGTTGGTTTATACATTTGGGCCGACCTTCCGGGCAGAAAATTCGAATACCCCCCGACACCTGGCTGAGTTCTGGATGATTGAACCGGAAATGGCTTTTTATGATATTACCGACAACATGGATTTGGCAGAGGATTTTCTTAAATATCTCATGCAGTACGCACTGGATTATTGCATTGACGACCTGGAATTTCTCACAAAAATGTACGATAATGAGTTGATCGACCGGCTTAAAGGTGTTATCAACAGTAAATTTGAACGATTAAGTTATACGCAGGCTGTTGAGATACTGATTGCATCGGGCCAAACCTGGGAATTTCCCGTAGCCTGGGGATCCGACCTTCAGGCCGAACATGAGCGGTATCTGGTTGAAAAGCATTTTGGCCGGCCTGTCATCCTGACCGACTATCCGCGCGATATCAAGGCTTTTTATATGAAACAAAATCCGGATGGTACAACGGTTCGCGGAATGGATGTTTTATTTCCAAGGATTGGAGAGATCATCGGAGGGTCGCAACGCGAAGAAAACCTGGAAGCGCTGATGAACCGGATTCATGAAATGAATATTCCCGAAAAAGATGTTTGGTGGTACCTCGATACACGAAAATTCGGAACAGCGCCACATGCCGGATTTGGGCTTGGGTTTGAACGGTTGATTTTATTTGTTACCGGTATGGCCAATATCCGCGATGTTATACCTTTTCCGCGCTCACCAAAAAACGCAGCGTTTTAAACAACGGTTATTTTGGTTAAAATTTTTATTTGATCCTTAATTGGGACAGGAAAAGTTTTATAGTATCTTTACACGTAGGAAAATAATTATGCAAAAACGTTGGGTAGTTAAAACCGGAGGTGATCCCGGAGTTGTTGATAATTTGTCAAAAGCGTTGGGGATCGGCCCTTACCTTTCGCAGTTGCTTGTGCAGCGTGGGATTACCACGTTTGATGAAGCCAAAACTTTTTTTCGCCCTTCGTTGAGCGACCTGATCGATCCCTTCCGGATGAAGGATATGGACAAAGCCATTGCACGGATTGAACAGGCCATTTTACACAATGAAAAAATCCTGGTTTACGGCGATTATGATGTGGATGGCACCTCGGCAGTGGCGTTGGTTTATACATTTCTGCGCAGGTTTCATGAGGCCGTTGATTTTTATATTCCCGATCGTTATACCGAAGGGTATGGGATTTCGGGACAAGGTATTGATTTTGCTTTTCAGTCGGGGGTTAAACTCATCATTGCACTCGATTGCGGTATCAAGGCCGTTGAAAAAGTGGCCTATGCAACAGACAACGGCATTGATTTCATAATTTGTGACCATCACCGGCCAGGTCCCAAACTTCCCGAAGCTATTGCCATTCTGGACCCCAAGCGGGGTGATTGTCCTTATCCCTATAAAGAATTATCGGGTTGTGGTATTGGTTTCAAGTTGATCCAGGCCTATGCACGGAAAAACAACATTTCTTTCGACAGTCTGGTCCAATATCTGGACCTGGTGGTTATCAGCATTGCCTCAGATATTGTTGATATAACCGGGGAGAACAGGATTTTGGCCTATTTTGGTCTCCGTTTGATCAATACCAGGCCCAGGCCCGGGCTGGAAGCCCTGTTGCGTTATGCCAGTATGATCAAAAATGACGATGGTAGTGGTTCCTTTGTATTTAACCGGGAGTTGACCATCACCGATCTTGTGTTTATGATCGGGCCCAGGATTAATGCAGCGGGGCGGATCGAAAGCGGGAATAACTCTGTCAGGTTGTTGGTTACCCAGGAGCTGAATGATGCGCTTCGGATTGGTGAACAGATTAATTCAAACAATACAGAACGTAAAAATCTGGACACATTAGCAACGCAACAAGCCCTTGGGATGATCAACGGGAGTGAGGATTTGAAATCGGCGCGTTCTACTGTCATTTTTCATCCCGATTGGCATAAAGGGGTTATCGGGATTGTTGCATCGCGGCTTACCGAATTTTTTTACCGGCCTACCATTGTTCTTACCCTTTCCAATGGATTGATCACCGGCTCTGCGCGTTCGGTCAAGGATTTTGATATTTATGAAGCGATTGACAGCTGTAGTGATCTGCTTGAGCATTTCGGGGGCCATAAATTTGCAGCGGGATTATCCCTGAAACCTGAAAACCTTACCGCTTTTTGTACCCGTTTTGAAACCATTGTTCAGAAGCGACTGCAGGGCATAGAGTTGATTCCCGAGGTGGAAGTTGATATTAAACTGCCCCTTAATGTTATCAATTCAAAGTTCTACAGTGTTTTAAAACAATTTGCACCATTTGGCCCTGGCAATATGGCGCCTTTATTCATGACGCAGGGGGTAGTGGATGCAGGTGGTTCGCGTGTTGTCGGGAAGAACCATCTCAAATTAAATGTGGTCCACCCCGACATTGCAGGAGGCCCTTTTTCAGCCATTGCTTTTCAGCAGGGGGAGCATATTGCATGGATTGAGAAACAAATTCCCTTCAACATTTGTTATCATGTGGAGGAGAACGAATGGAATGGTTCCATTAGCCTTCAACTGAATATTAAGGATATCCGGTTTTCGGATTAAACTGTTTTGTGCCCAAAGCAAACACCCATCCGGCGGGCTTTTTCAACCAGCGGGTTGTCGGGAGGCACCAAACGTAATTTTCCACCTACCTCTGATAATGGTACAGAGGTGATGATATCTCCTTTAAGGGACACCATTTGGCCGAATTTTTTTCGTGCGATCAATTCTACCGCAAAGGCGCCGTAACGGGTAGCCAGCACCCGGTCGATGGGGGAAGGGCTCCCTCCTCGCTGAATGTAGCCCAGGATGGTTTCTCTGGTTTCGAGACCGGTCATCTCTGAAATTTTTTTGGATATATAGGAACCGGCTTTTTCGCCTTTAGGGACAGGAATGCCTTCAGCAACGACAACAATGGAATAGGGTTTTTTATGGATGGCCCTTTTTTTCAAGGTACGGGTTACGGTATTGATGTCAAAATCAATTTCGGGGATCAGGATAACGTCCCCGCCGGCAGCAATTCCGGAGTATAGGGCAAGCCAACCCGCATGATGACCCATAACCTCGATCACCATGATCCGTTTGTGACTGTTGGCTGTTGAGTGCAGCCTGTCGATGGCTTCGGTTGCGATTGTCAGGGCCGAATCAAAACCAAAAGTCACATCGGTCCCCCATACATCATTATCGATGGTTTTTGGAATACCAACGACGTTCAATCCGGTTTCTGCCAATTGAGCAGCGGTTCGTTGGGTCCCGTTGCCCCCGATGCAAACCAAAGCATCAAGTCCCAATTCATGATAGTGTTTTTTAATGAGCTTTGGCTTGTCGATGGCATTAAAAGCACTGCTTTTTTTGAAAGGATTTTCACGTGAAGTACCAAGAATGGTTCCGCCCAGGGTAAGAATACCGGAAAGGACGCTTTCATCCAGTTTGATATACTCTTCATTGATCAGACCAAGAAAACCTGAAGAAATCCCGATGACTTCCATCCCGTATTCCAGTATGGCTGTTTTACCCACTCCCCGGATCGCAGCGTTGATCCCGGGACAATCACCACCTGCTGTTAATATTCCAATACGCATATAAGGGAGTAATTAAAGAAATATGATATTGATTTAAGGATGCTTTGTTCAACCAGTTAGACAGGTTAGACAGGTTGGACAGGTTAACCCATCCAACCCGTTTATTTCAAAATAAAAGACCCTTCTCCAATAGCAGTATTATCGGTAAAAACACTGATCAGATATTTACCTTTCATTGCGGATTTGTCATTGTCTTTTTTTGTCCAATCCAGACAAAGATTAATGGCTTTTCCCTGGTAAGAGATATCTTCCCTGAGGGAAAATGGGAGGGTCTGGCCATTAAACACAAATGTGTCGTATTTACTTTTAATCACCGTGACATTGTCGGGCCTTTGAATCCTGACGTAAATGGTTTTATTTCCGGGAGGGAGCAAGGGGTTTTCCCCGATGGTGAAACATACCCTGATCCGGTCAGTCCGGCTGGCCTTATCGGTAATCTGTTCTTTGTCGCCGCCAGAACGGAGTTTGTAAGCTTTTGCCGTCACGTTGTAGGCCTTGATATAGGAAGCCTGGGTAATTCTCTCTTTGAGCTCCTCTTTATCTTTCATCAGTGACTGGTTCCGGTTTTGCTCTGTTTTCACCTCTTGCCGGATGCGGTCGTTTTCGGCCGACAATTCCCGGTTGACTGTATAAAGGGAGTCCATTTGGTGAACATACCCCTGGGCTACCAGTTGCAGACGTTCCAGCTTTTTTCTTATTTTGTTGTATTTCCACTCTGTATCGAGTAGTTTTCTGATTTCGAGGGCATTTTTCTGAATGAGGCTGTCTTTGCTCCGCAGTGAGTCGGAAAGCGCTCCGTATGAGACTTTAAGATTATTGTGATTGGTCATCAGGGAGTCGAGCTCATGTTGTAACTCTGTTCTTTCCGATTCTTTATCCTTAACCAGTTTCATCAATTGGGAACGTTGGATAAAAAGCCAGAAGATCAGGATAAGAATGAGAATGGCCAGGACAGATAAAATAATCTTATAATTTCTGGAAGCAGGATTATATTCTTCCATAGTGGAATTAATTTACGTTGTTAATATTGCAAAGATAGGAAAAATACGATAAAGGTCAATGGCTTGAAGGGCCAAGTTGTTTGATCACTTCGCCATGTTGTTTAACGATCTCCTTCAACCACCAATCGGGGTAATCGGGTTGTAATGGCATGACAGCCACTCCGTAAGGATTGGTTTCAAAATTCCCCTCTTTTTCAACTTTTACATTTCCATCCATGTATTTCACCAACAGGTATTGGAACAGGTCCTGCCATCTATGAACGGTAGCCTGGCCGGTTTCAACAGAATAATCGGTGATGGTACGGATGGCTGCTTGTTTGTCGGTTGAATAGAGCCCGGCGGCTTTTTTATCAATATCGGTGGTTGTCTGATAAATATACTTTTTCTCCAATTCCTGCTGGAGTGGTTGGATATCCTTGATCATATAATTATATCTTGTGTAAGCCCAGTTGGTTACCAGGTTAAAAATCCAGAAAGCGGAGGTAGGGGAGAAGTGGAGCATATCGCCATTGCCAACCCGGTAGGCGTCGGGAACTTTACTCATACCGCAATACATCGGGGCAAATACCGTAGTATATGTATCGTCGACGCCAAACCAGAAAATTCCTCCGATTGGATCGGGCAGCCAGTTTCGGGACTGTGCAACAAAAACGAAACCGGTTTGTTGGGTAGAAGTGGCTCGTTCATGAACATAACCGATACTGTCAACTTTCCATGTCATCGGGCGCCAACGGTAGGGTGAATGGAATGGACCTGCGCCGATATCGTTGTTCATGTCCATTTTTGTCCCTTCGTAATGATCGCGCATGAGGTTCATAACATCGTGAACGGTTACTTTTTTATCGGGTTTCACCCATAATGGCATCCGGTTGGTGGTGTATCCCCATTTACCTTTGACCAGGTGACCCATGGCATAATCCTGATATTGACCCATATCGGAATTGACCCGGTTAAACATGGCCCATACGCGGGCTTCGCAGGCGCGGGCCCCCATGAAATCCAGCGGGGCGTATGTGTCGGAAAAGCTAAAATCTTTATCTTCACCATCGAACCATTTCATTTTCCGGGCAAAAGAGATGACATCCGGGGAATAGATGCAGTTTTCAGGATCATTGAGCGGAAATTGAGTGATCCTCGGATGGTTGGCATGACCGGATATATAGCCATCGGGAATCCGGCGGGCAACCCAGACAGCTCCTTTTTCTTCTTTTCCTTTGCCGATTAATTCGAGAATCCAGGCTTCGTTGGCGTCGGAAATTGAAAATGATTCCCCGCTGCTGGCGTACCCGTAAGTTGCCGCCAATTCGCCGAAAGTATGGATTACCTCCCTTGCTGTCTTACAGCGTTGCAATGAGATGTACATCATGCTGCCATAATCCATGATAGCGCCTGGTTGTGAGGCAAGTTCCTCCCTGCCTCCGTAGGTGGTTTCGCCAATGGCTACCTGATGTTCATTCATGTTACCGACAACCTGATAGGTGTGGGAGATCTGAGGAATTTTCCCCAGGGGTTTCTGGGTATCCCATTCAATGATATCCAGCATAGAACCGGCAGGCCAATCCTGGGCAGGCCAGAAATAGAGTTCGCCATAAAGTACATGCGAATCGGCCGAATAGGTAATCATGACCGATCCATCGGCCGAAGCACCCCGGGTGATGATGAAATTGGTGCATGCCATCGACTGGTAAGAAAAACCTGCCAACAGGAGAAGCAGGAAAAGGGATGAGATTACTTTTTTCATGAAAAAAGACGATTTTTAATTACGATTTATAATTTACAGTTGCTGTGCAATTTAAATACAAGGATTAATACGGAACGGCAAAACTACGAAAAATCCTTATTACCTTTGTGCTCCAGTTAAACGTTTTATATGGCCCGA
Source organism: Draconibacterium orientale (assembly GCA_020718225.1). Lineage (GTDB taxonomy): Bacteria > Bacteroidota > Bacteroidia > Bacteroidales > FEN-979 > CAIVAT01. The sequence continues at coordinate 34,310 of DYSO01000010.1, forward strand.
AAAATTCCGGTACTCTTTTTTTTCAGCTTTTTTTCTTTTTTTGGCCTGATGGCGCAGGTCAGCATCCGAGATTCCGTCATATCTACCCCACTCATCTATGCTACGTATAGTTATCAATTTCCCGGGGGTGACCTTTCCCGTCAATTCGGAAGTAATTCCAGTATTGGCGGAGGCTTTATGTTTAAAACAAAATCAAACTGGATCATCGGTGTGGAAGGAAATTTCATGTTCGGCCAAACGGTAAAGAACAGCGATTCCATGTTGTTGAATATATCAACGCGGGAAGGTTTTCTCATTGATGCGGGAGGAATGTATGCCGATCTGGTGTATTACGAACGGGGTTTTAATTTTTTTGCCAAAGCAGGCAAAGTGGTCCCTCTGTTTGCCCCCAATCCCAACAGTGGCTTTGTTATCCTTGCAGGTATTGGTTATTTACAGGATAAAATTCGCATCCATAATCCCGGAAATACCGCTCCTCAGATCCTTGGGGACTATAAAAAAGGGTATGACCGGCTGAACGGGGGTTTTGCCATCAACGGCTCCCTGGGATATTTGTACATGAGCAATACCCGTCTGCTCAACTTTTACATCGGTTTTGATTTTATCCAAACCTGGACAAAACCTTACCGTCAGCGTGATTTTGATACCGGGAAACAGGATACCCGGACCTTTAATTCTCAATTTTACAGCATCAAAGTCAGTTGGTTTGTGCCGCTTTTCCGCAGAGCGCCAAAGGAATTTTATTTATATTAGCCTAAAGTGGACACGCCAAAACCAAATAAATAACAAATTTCAAAATACAAATAACAAATAAAATACAAATTTGAAATTTTGATATTGTTTATTATTTGTTTTTTGGAATTTGTTTTTTGGAATTTTTGCCAATTAATACAAGAATATTAGATGTAAGTTACTATGTTTTTTCTAAGGCAAGCTTAGAAAAAAAGCCCTTTCAGGGGAATTAATTCCAGGACTAAACGAA
>DYSO01000104.1 GCA_020718225.1 Draconibacterium orientale
GTATTTTGGAATTTGTTTTTTGGAATTTTTGCCAATTAATATAAGAATATTAGATATAAGGTATTAAAATAGAATCATTATGATTATAGCTGATTATCTTCAGGGCCTGGCAAAACTGACAGATGAGTCCTGTAAAATTGAAGAGCAATTATTTAAACAATTTGATGTAAAACGCGGATTGCGCAATGCCGACCATACCGGGGTACTTGTTGGACTGACCCGTGTCGGGAGTGTTGTGGGGTATGAAAAGATCGATGGCAAACTTGAAGCCATTGATGGCAAGCTGATATACCGTGGTATTGATATTCGGGATTTAGTGCATGGCTGCCAGAAAGCCAAGCGTCCGGGATTTGATGAAACAGTTTTTTTACTTCTTTTCGGCAGGCTGCCTTTACAGGATGAACTTGACAAGTTTACAGCAGGAATGGCCGAATTGCGGGCCCTTCCTGAAAATTTCAACCGGGATATGATCCTGACAATGAAAGGTAAGGATATCATGAACATGCTTGCCCGTTCGATACTTGCCTTATATACCTTGGATGATAAAGCCGACGACACTTCAATCGAAAATATCCTCAGGCAGTCGATCAGCCTCATTGCCAAGTTATCGACCATCGCCGTGTATTCTTATCATTCCATGCGCCATCTGATCTATTATGACACGCTTACGGTGCGGTATCCGGATAAAAGACTCAGTACGGCTGCAAATTTCCTTTATATGCTTAAGGGAAATGATTACACTGATCTTGAAGCTGAGCTGCTGGATCTCTCCCTGGTGCTTCACGCGGAGCATAGTGGGGGTAATAACTCAACCTTTACAACTCGGGTTGTAAGTTCAAGTGGTACAGATACGTATTCTGCCATTGTTGCAGCTATTGGTTCGCTCAAAGGGCCGCTGCACGGAGGAGCAAACCTTCAGGTTATAGAGATGATGGAAAACATTAAAACCAACGTAAAGAACTGGGCGAACGATGATGAAGTTGCTGAGTATTTACGCAAGATAACCCGAAAAGAGGTTCACGATAAATCCGGAAAAATTTATGGCTTCGGCCATGCCGTTTATACCGTATCTGATCCCAGGGCCATCCTGCTGAAGGAGAAGGCGCGTTTGCTCTCCATTGAAAAAGGCCGGGAAGCCGAAATGGCTCTATATGAATCCATTGAACGGATCGGCCCGGGAATTTTTTATGAGTTCAAGGGCACGCAGGATAAACTCATCTCACCGAATGTCGATTTTTATTCCGGATTTGTTTATGAATGCCTTAAAATACCCAAAGAACTTTATACCCCTTTGTTTGCGATTTCGCGCATCAGTGGCTGGTGTGCACACCGGCTTGAGGAGATGATCAGCGGACGCAGGATTATCCGCCCGGCGTATAAAACGGTTGAGCCAACCAAAAGCTATGTACCGTTAGAGGAAAGATAAACAGAATCAGCATTGCGGTCCATGATTTGAGTTCCGTACATTTTGTACATGGCTTTATTCACAAATTTTGATGCTAAACGACGGGGGATCAGGTTCATCAGAAAGAAATACTGCAACCGGTTTTTAAATCCGGGGATACACATTGTTTTTAAACCAAGCTTATTGAGTGCATAGCGGGCTACTTCCCCGGGTTGCATGACCGGGGGTTTTAATTTTTCGAAAAGGGGTTTGCTCTTCCAATAAGTTGGTGTGGATACGGTTCCTGAACAACAAACAGTGATATCGATACCATGCTCTTTCAACTCCCCTGACAGCGCTTCCGTGAGTTGGATACTGAAAGCTTTGGTTGCAGCATAAGCCGCAACATATTGTGGCCCGATCAATCCTGCGAGGGACGACACGAGCAGGATGCCCCCGGTTTTCCTACCGGAAATCAATCTTTTTGAAAAATCATGTACCAGATAGAGGAGGGTTAAAGAATTGACCGAAATAAATTCGTGGAGTTCGTCCCGGTTGAGATCTGTAAACCGGGATACCTTACTGAACGCGGCTACATAAATTAACAGACGGCAATCATTTAACGATGCTTCATTCATGCATTCACCGGCTGCCTCTGCCAGGGCAAGGTCAATATTCAACTGCCTTGTTTTAATGTGAAAGGTTTGTTCCAGTTCCACTGCCAGGATATTCATGGCTTGCAGGTTTTTATCCACCAGGATGATGTTAATCCCCCGACTTGCAAGGAGACGGCAGAATCCCTCCCCGAGCCCCTCAGCAGCGCCTGCGATCAACGCCCAATCACCATACCGGCCATCGACCGTTGTCATGTTTTTTCTATCTTTGCCATTTTTGCAATAATAGTTATTTGTTGTCAAAATGAAGGGATTGCTCTTTTTCTTTTTAAAAATTTTGAAATTTTTCCGTAAGATTGGATTCCAATTCAGTGGTAAAGGAGAAAATGATATTCATACAGAAAGGGTTGTTTCAGGAAGGGCATGGGAAGAATTCTGTGACAATCTTAAATTGGCAGGTGCTTCACTGATATACTCGGGCGCCCCTCGGGACGCATTTAACCAGGCTGAAGGGTTGCGGTATCTGACGCGGCTTACACGTGGCGGGCTGGAGGCTTTTGTGGAGTATAGCGATCCGGCGTTCCCGGTTCTTCGCAGGATGGCCCATGAAACGGTAAAACTGGGGGCCGATAATCCTGACAACTATTATTTGAATGCTCAGATTAGTGGAAAATATTCCTATCGTCTTACCGGAAAAAGAAATTCAGTTCATTACCTGGGGTTTTTTACTCAGAACGGGAATTATGGAACCACCGGAGGATTATCACCATGCGGGATTCTTGAGCATCAGGATATGAAACTGGAAAAGGATGGCAGTTTTGAAATTATCCTCAGCAAAACGCCCGAAGGGAAAAACTGGCTGAAGGTCGAAGATAATACGACTATGGTCATGGTACGTCAGACATTCTTTGACCGGTTTTCTGAAACACCAGCCGAGGTGAGTATCGAAAATCTTGATGGCCGTTCATCACCTGATCCCATCACTCCTGCCATGATTGACGAGGGCCTTCGGACTGCTTCCATATTCACAGCCGGGGCATCCCTGATGTTTGCCCGTTGGGCCGCAGGATTCCGAAAGCATCCCAACCAGCTTCCCTTGTTCGATGCCCAAACCTCCAATGCAGCCGGTGGCGATCCCAATATCACCTATTATCACAGTTACTGGAAATTATCAGATAATGAATCCCTGGTTATCGAAGTAATGCCTCCGGATTGTGATTCCTGGAATTTTCAACTTAATAATTATTGGATGGAATCTCTCGATTACCGATATTTTACCATTTGTATCAACAAAGCATCGGCTCGTTATGAAGCCGATGGATCGGTCCGGGTTATTGTGGCGCATACAGATCCCGGTTTACCAAACTGGATAAATACTTGTGGCCACAGCGAAGGCACGATGCTTTGGCGTTGGTACCGGATCAGGGAAGGGGCAAACCCTGTTGAACCGAAATGTCGGGTAACCAGCAATTTAAATCTTTCCGGTCCTCAGTAAAACCCCAAATAATAAGAGCTCCATGGTGGAAAAAAGTTTCAGAAAAAATCCGGGTTGGTTCAGGGCAGTAAACAGCATATGGAGGGAGAGTTATTTTTTGGGTACAAAAATCAAACTTGAAGCGGATGATCTGCTTAAAGCCGCAAAAAACCGAACCGGTTTAACCGATCCCGGAAAGGATTTTTTTGATGAACCGCTTAAACGTTTATTGACTTCTATTGAACAGGAAGCAAACCTTCACCCGATTGGCCGGTTTATTGCCCGTGAAAGGTTTATCAGTTTGTTAGCCATCCGGCTTCGTGCGGAATACTATTTCAGGAAATACCCTGCCATTCTGGAGCAGGAAATCTACCCCGCCTGGATCATCATTGGATTGCAACGAACGGGTACCACAAAACTTCAAAGGTTGTTAGCCGTCGATCCCGATCACAGGGTCATTCCCAGTTGGGAGGTGATCAACCCTGTCCCCCTTGATCTGAATTATTTCGAGAACCAACAGCAAAAGGGGAAAAATAGAGTATTTAATACCAAGGACCAGGAATCCGGTATCCATTCTTCTCCAACTTTTAACCCGGACCGATCCTCCAAGCTGATTTATCCCGATCCCGGCAGGATTAGAATTGCCAATGCTTCTGTTAAGGCTGTGAAATTCATGTCGCCTGGCTTTTTCGCCATTCATCCCATTGATACCATGCAACCGGAAGAAGATATACTCCTGCTGGATGTAAGCTTCCTGTCAACAACGCCCGAAGCTATGATGCATGTGCCTTCCTATGCTTCCTGGCTGGAATCTGCCGATCAATCTTCAGCCTATGACTATGCCTCAAAACTTCTAAAACTACTTCAATGGGTCAAACCTGCCCGTCGCTGGATCCTGAAAACCCCACACCATCTGGAGTTTCCCCATCTCATTGACAAATATTTCGGCCCGGTGCGTTTTATATGGCCCCATCGTAAAATCTACGAATCGGTTCCCTCTTTCCTGAGTATGGTCACCTACAACCGGATGATTTTTAGCAGTGATGTGGATGAGAAGCAGGTAGCTGACCACTGGGTAAGGAAAACGGGTTATATGTTGGAAAAAGCCCTTCAGTATAGGTTTTCAGGGAATAATGACCAGAAATTCCTGGACCTTCGTTATGATGATCTGATTACCGATCCGATGGGGCAATTAGCCAATATTTATAATATGAATGGTGGTATTTCGCCGGAGATGACCGAAGCTTTTCAAATTCATGAACGTGAAAATCAAACCCGGAAGCATGGGAAACATCTCTATTCTTTAAGGGATTTTGGATTGACGAAGGCCGATATCGACAAACACACTTCACATTACCAGCAATTTATATCCAAAAAGTTTGACCGGGGTTGATCCATATGACAGCGCACCGACAAAAAAAATACAACAATCCGGTTACGGCAACCCTGACTGGAATCGGTGATTTGTTCAGGAAGCAGGAACCGGCTGGCCGCCTTACGGATTCCGATCGTCTTGACGGAAAGACGGTACTGGTGGATGGGGCCAGTTCGGGATTGGGATTTGCCATTGCAACGGATTGCGCCCGACGCGGGGCCAGGGTCATCATGGCTTGCCGGAGCGGAATACCGGAGAAGGGGGAGAAGATTAAGCGAATAACCGGGAACCGCGATATCCATATGCTTCCTGTCGATTTTTCTGATGTACAATCGATCCGTAATCTGGTATCGGCTATCCGGGAAAAGTTTGGTTCCGTTGACATCGGTATCTGCAACGCGGGAATTGTTCCCCGGCAAAGCAGGAAAACCCCGCAGGGGCTTGAAGAGATGTTCATGGTCAATTACTTTTCGAAGTTCATTTTAATAAATCTCCTTTTAAAGAATGACGTTTTTAAAGTCGAAGAATCAGCTCCTTCAACCTTTTCGGCTCAGGGAAAAAGGGTAGGCCGGTCAGCGGTTCCGAGAATTATCTTTATTGCTTCGGAGAGTCACCGGAATCCTGAAAAATTTGAATGGGATGATTTTGGGAAATACAGGGATTATACAATCGGGAAGTCGATTGAATTATATGGATATTATAAGTTGTTGCTTACGACTTTTTCTTTTGAATTGTCGCGAAGGTTAAATCCTGACGGGACGGTTCGTTGCTCTGTTTTTTCCATGTGTCCGGGCCCGGTCAATTCCAATATTGCCCGTGAAGCGCCAAAGGTTTTTCGTCCTTTATTAAAAATGGTTTTCGGAATATTTTTTAAATCGCCGGCCAAAGCGGCTGTTCCGGTGTTATATCTGGCAGCTTCCCCCGATCTGGATGGCAGGGTGTTTGATTATCTTTTTCTGATGGGCAGGAAAGCCATCGATGAAAAAGCAGCCAATCCTGAAAATGGCCAACGGTTGTGGGAGTTATCCGGGGATTTGTTCCATAAGATAGAAAACGAATGATACGCCCACAATGGGCATGTTACCTTACACCATTTTATAGAGCATTTGAATCTCATCTTTCCACAGCGTTTCATCCGGGGTTTCAAGGATCAGTGGCATATTGTCGAAACGGGGATCTTGCATTATATATTGAAATACATTTGCGCCAAGGAGCCCTTTCCCCAGGTTATCATGTCGGTCAACCCTGCTGTTCAGCCCTTTTTTTGCATCGTTCAGGTGCATTCCTTTTAAATATCGGAACCCGATGATTTGGTCGAACGATTGAAAAGCCTCTTTAAATCCTGTTTCAGATGACAGATCATATCCTGCGGCAAATGCATGACAGGTATCGATGCAAACACCCACCCGGTTTTGGTTTTCTACCCGGTCGATAATAAAACGCAGGTGTTCAAATTTGTACCCCAGGTTGCTTCCCTGGCCGGCCGTATTTTCAATAACTGCAATCACACCCTTTGTTTTATCCAGGGCCAAATTGACAGAATCGGCAATCCGTTTCAGGCAATCTTCGTCACTGATTTTCCCAAGGGATGCACCGGGGTGAAAATTCAGCCGGTCGAGACCCAATTGTTCACATCTGACCATTTCATCCAGGAATGCAATCCGCGATTTTTCCAGTCCATCCTTCTCGGGATGGCCAAGGTTGATCAGGTAGCTGTCGTGAGGGAGGATTTGAAAAGGCAGATACCCCAGTTTTTCACAATTTTCGCGAAACGCCGAAATGGCGCTTTTTGTGAGTGGAGCTGATTGCCACTGCCGTTGATTTTTTGTGAAAAGCGCAAATGCTTTTGCCCCGATTTCATGGGCGTTGACCGGTGCATTTTCCACACCGCCCGATGCGCTGACATGAGCTCCAATATATTTCATAGGATCAAATTTTTTTTACAAATCGGTCACATGGAATGCCCATATGATCATAATGATTGGTATGAATAGGTCCCGATGGGCATTTCATTATTTTGTTTTTGGGGATATAAAGGTATAAAAGATGGAAAGTTTTTTAATGTAAAAATTCATCTTTATTTTTGTTGCTCAAAATCAAAATTAAAAAAAACCATGAAAAAGATTTTTCAATTTTTATTTCTCTTTGTGGGAATTCTGTTTGTCCAAACGCTCCGGGCACAGCAGGAAGGAACAGTTGACGGGTTAAAGCTTATTCCTCACAGGCCATCGGTTACCGATGCAGTGGAATTAAGGTTCGACGACGCGGACCATTATGTATTCAGGGAAGGTTTATGTGCTTTAAAAAAGAACCAGTTATGGGGTTTTATTGACACTACGGGAAAGGTGGTTATTGATTTTACTTTCTTTGCCTGGGGGAACGAGAATCCCGTGTTTTCTTCAGGAATTGCCATGATGGCTGTTCAGGGGGAATCGGCCGGGATGCGTGTGCCGGTTTTCATCGATAAGAAAGGGCAACAATTGTTTAAACCCCAGAAATTTTCGGCGGTCACCCCGTTTCAAAGCGGTATTGCAATTGTGGAGAAGATCAATGAAAAGAACCGGATGCGGAGTTATTCTTTTATCAACAAACAGGGGCAACCCATACCAGGAGCCATTGATCCGGGGCGAAGCAGGGGATTTTCGCTTGAGCTGAAGCCTTTTCATGAAGGGGTTTCGCCACTGTATAATGCCAAGGCAGGATCGATCGGGTTTATCAACCCACAGGGGAAATGGGTCATTCCACCAACAACTTACGGTAATGCCGGCGATTTTGGGGATGGCCTTGCAGCAGTTCAGAATAAGGTGAACTACTACTGGGGATACATAAATAAAAAAGGGGAGGTAAAAGTTCCGTTTGATTATAAAAAACAACCGGGTGTTTTTTCTGAAGGGCTTGCGGCTGTTGAAAATTCTCAGGAAAAGACAGGTTTTATCGATCAACAGGGGAAAACGGTTTTACCCTTTATTTATGAAGAATGTCGTTCTCCTTTTATAAACGGGTACGCTGTTGTTTATCTGAAAGACAACTCCTCAGGTTTTACCATCATCGATAAATCAGGAAATGTCATCCGGGAAATGGGTCCTGAACAGGTGCAGGTTTTTGACAATGGATGGATTTATTATAAGGAGTGGTTTAAAAACAGATGGGCCGTCGGCGTTTTATCGCCGGATGGCAAAGATATTCTTTTACCTGAGTATTTTGTTTATATCGGCGAATTTGTAAATGGGCTTGCCTATGCCGTTGCCTCTCTTGATAACAAGCAGGTGCGCGGTTTTATCAATCTGAATTTTGATTTTGTTATCATTCAAACCTATTGATTTCCTGGAATTCCGGAATTTCGGAAAGAAATGGAATAGTCAGGTAAAAGAAAAGAGGGCGTTCCTTCAGTGGAACTCCCTCTTTTTATGTCGGGGCGAGAAGACTCGAACTTCCGACCCCTTGCACCCCATGCAAGTACGCTAGCCAACTGCGCCACGCCCCGTAATTTTCTGACAGAAGTCGGAAAATTGAGGTGCAAATTTACAAAATATTTAATCAGTCAAACCAGTGTTTCCAAAAAAAGGCTAAATCATATTTTGAGGCACTGGGTAGTTTCAGGGTTTCAATGTTTCAGTGTTTCAGTGTTTCAGGTTGAGGGTTTCAATGGATTGATCTTATTTTGATGTGCCGGAGAATTTGTCTATCACGACAAATATAAAAATTGAATGAAAACCATACGGATTAAGGCGGTTCTATGAGGGGTTGAGGGGTGTAAGGGAAAATGTCACTGCACCATTAAGCCCGTATGGCTGTCACGATTATAGAAAAAATTGGATTGGGAAACAATAAACCCAGCAGGGGTGATATTAATCCTTACCAGGTTTGTCCTGATAGTTGCTTCAAAAACCCCGGGATAACTGCATCTGAATGAAAATTGTTTTGCAATTTTATTAAGGTGCAATATAAACCCAAAGGGTAAAAACGTTCACGTTTCATAATGATTGAAAGGGCGAACCACCTCCGAAAAGTCTAATCTCTTTTGGGGTTAGTTCCCCGCCGCTCTGCGGCGAATAAGAAATAATTCCCGAAGATACTCCGCTGCTCTGCGGCGGAGTCATTCATTATAAAAACATATTTTGGCTAAAACTGTATGCACCAACCCTGTCAATTGCCCCGGACTTAAGTCCGGGGCAATTGATAATCAGCTTCTTACCCCGTAAAGTTATTTCTATCCCTTCCTGGCGGACAACTTCCAGCATCATTGAGGTGTCATCTGTTTGAAATCTTTTTTCCCCAACGGCAACAGGTTCAATACGATAGTCATTCCTGTATTTTGGCGACCAGGGTTTTGATAAAATGACGTCATCATCTGTGTCAAAGGCATCTGAGACCAACAAAACATCAATATCGCTGCTTTCTCCTGCCTGGTTGCGCGCATAGCTTCCAAATAACCATGCCTTGCAAATTACAATTCCGGCTTTATTAAGATTTGAAACGTACTGACGGGCAATATTTAAAGCATCTTGCTGAAGCATTGGAAAAGAATTTTTGTTTCGTTGAGGTACTCATTAATTTTTTCCGGGGATGGCGCTTATGGTCATTTAAAAATTGATTTTACTATTTTTAGCAAATTTTACCTTTCCCCTTGTCCTTTGCCGATAACCTTATTTTGTAAAGGTTAGCGCCAAGCGACTCTCCAAGTTTTGGATTGTTCAGCAAATCATTTTTCAGGTTTACCAATTCATTGCCTATGGATGGGAGTTTTTCAACAAGTCGTTTAAATTTGCTCTCAAAAAAAGGTGTTGGAATAACAAAGTTGGCCATTTAATTACCATCTAACATCTGTTCAATGGTTTTTTTTTGTATTTTCCCTTCACGCATTTTTTTTACCTCCAACAATCCTGATGCAATTTCCCTTATTAACAAATCTCCTCCGGCAAGTAGTGATTTCAGCCTCACGACATCTTCACATTCAAGAAAGTTACGTAATGCTGGGGGGGTGAAGTGGTTTTGTTAAAATTTTTTCGATGGGGCATGCCCATACCCCAAATAATCAAATAGGAAAATAGTCTATAAATCCCGAAGGCAACGCACAGAAAACCCGAAAACCCTGTAATTGCCGGCTCTGTGCACATAGCTGTCGTCGTAGCTCAGGGCCCGGTTCCAGGCATCGCTCGTACCATTCTCAGACGAACTCCACCAGGAGCCGTAGCTGCAAATTTCGCAGAACGTACCACTGAGGAGTCGGTAGCCTGCCGGAACGGCCGTAAAGCCACTTTCGTTGGTTGCACCGGCATTGGGTGAATACCATAAACCAGTGCCAGCTTCGATCGTACCGGTCGATTTCATCTTGCCGCCGGCATTGGTTCCACTCCCACCCCATACACCACAATTCACAGTCGGATCTAAAAATTGTGTTACCGTACACCATTCCTCATCCGTCGGGATATGCCAGCCATTGGGACAAATCCCTTTTGCTCCCTGTGTTGTCACATACTGCATCATCTCCTCCCATTGGTACAAGCCTCCGTAAATATCACAATTCGCTTCGTCGTTGTTGTAACAGTACTTCTCAATGGTCCCGTTGTTGGCTTGTTCTTGGGCACCTGGAATTTTCGTGCCGATGTTCAGGTTTTTCTTTAGCCAGCACTGGGTTCCTATTTGAACGGTGTTGTAAGTCATACCGTCGCGCACATCGGTTATTGGCTGACCGCAAACCCAGCAGGCAAGGGTTGATTGCGATACATTAAGCGGCACAGAATATCCATAACCATTATATGCCCAAACATAGCGTGTATAAGCCATACCACAAGTGAGACCGGTTTCGGTTTTTGTTGTAGCAGTAAGCATGTCGGTCGCCGTTGCATAATCATCGATGGTGTTCCATTTATAGCCAGTGGCGCCGGGCGACCCTTCCCAGTTCCAGGTGATTTGTGTGGAATCGGGCACAT
>DYSO01000105.1 GCA_020718225.1 Draconibacterium orientale
TTTATTGTTGGCGATCCCGGGTGGTATTGATGGGATTTTGAACCCGTTCGGGATTGTTGAAACAGCTGTGTACATTCCTCTTGATGGTGAATGGTCAACCCAGGAATTGGCGCTGCCTGCCGGTACCAATATGGTTAAATTCACTGGCATCACTGCTTATGGTAATGAACTCTATATTGACAATGTGAGGGTTGAAGGAACACCCATCCCTGAAAACCTTCTTATCGAGAATGAAACCATTACCGACGGTGAATCGAATTGTTACAATGCTACGCAAACCATCACTGTTGAAGGATTGGTTGTTGAATCAGGCGGAAGCGCCATCCTCATTGCCGGGCAAAACATCAAATTGATGCCTGGGACAACAGTAGCAAATGGAGGCTATCTGCATGGTTATATTACAACAACCGGCACCTATTGCGGCGATGCAGCTGAAACCATGGTAACAAAAACCATCGAAGTAGCTGAAGTTGTTCCCGAAATGGAAGCCGGAACATTCTTTAAGGTTTACCCGAACCCAACTAACGATAAATTCTATCTGGAACTCGATCCTGCTTACCAGGATGCACAAACCCAGGTGCAGATCTACGGCATGGTGGGTGGCTTAATCCAGAAACAGGAGGTAACGGGAAGCAACCGTTATGAGTTCTCCCTTGGAGATAAAACACCGGGTATCTACTTCATCCGCGTTATGACTGGCGACCGCTTTGAAACAAAGAAGATCATCAAAAAGTAACCGCGCATGTTACATCAAAAAAAAGCCGCCCGAAAGAGCGGCTTTTTTTATTTATGGATATCGGATATTCCAGGTAGATATACTGCATCTTATAAAAAATGCAAAGCATTTTTTTGTTAGATGCAGTTATACCGGGAGGAACAAAAGCTTGCAACCTGTTCCGAACCGGTATATAAAAATCAAATTTGTTGTATTACCTTTTACTGTTTAATCCGATTAAGCTAAAATTGAAAAAAATAGTCAAGTCAGAACAATCCCAACGGGATGACAGGATTAGCACTTGGAATTCTTAAAAAAATTTGAGATAGAATATGACGAAAAATTTTTGTTTGATTGGAATGAAGATTAATATCACTCCTTCGGAGTTTATTGTTGGCATATACGGTTTTTATTATAATCATGACAGCCTTTCAGGCTTAATATACTGCATGTTAATTAAAATGCGAATCATTTTTCTGTTAGATGCAGTTATATCGTTGGTTGTGAAGCAACCATTATGGCAAACCCGGTTTCGACCGGAAAATTCCAATCCCAACGGGATGACAGGATTAGCACTTGGAATTCTTAAAAAAATTTGAGATAGAATATGACGAAAAATTTTTGTTTGATTGGAATGAAGATTAATATCACTCCTTCGGAGTTTATTGTTGGCATATACGGTTTTTATTATAATCATGACAGCCTTTCAGGCTTAATATACTGCATGTTAATTAAAATGCGAATCATTTTTCTGTTAGATGCAGTTATATCGTTGGTTGTGAAGCAACCATTATGGCAAACCCGGTTTCGACCGGAAAATTCCAATCCCAACGGGATGACAGGATTATAGCACGTATGGCATTAACCATCAACCAAACCCTGTAAGGGTGAAATAAAAAGATTGATGGTTGATCAGAAAACTATACCCGGTCACAGATAATCCTGAAAGTATTGAGCCATCTTCCGGTTGAGGTGTACCCTGTCTTTTCCTCTTACATTGTGCTCATGGCCGGGGTATATAAAGTAATCGACCGGCTTTCCCTCATCCACACATTGCTTTAAAAAAACCAGTGAATTCTGTGGGACCACCGTGCCATCCTGGTAATCGTGGATGATGAGCAATTTCCCTTTCAGGTTTTTCACGTATTTTAAAAGGCAGGACTGATCATATCCTTCGGGGTTTTGTTCGGGTGTGTCCATATACCGTTCCCCATACATCACTTCGTAGTATTTCCAGTCGATGACCGGGCCCCCGCACACGGCAACCTTAAAGACGCCGGGATAACGGAGAAACATCGAGATGGTAAGAAAACCGCCATAGCTCCATCCGTTGATGCCAATACGGGTAGAATCAACGTAGGGGAGCGACTTCAGATAACTTACCCCGGCCATCTGGTCGTTTACCTCCTTTTCGCCCAGATTCCTGAAAATGGCCTGTTCAAAATAACTCCCACGGTTCGCAGTCCCTCGGTTATCCAATGTAAAAACCAAATACCCCAAATCGGCAAGGTAATTCAGAAAGAGTCCCCCTCCCCCTAACCATGATTCGGTAACGAGTTGTGAGTGAGGCCCTCCGTAAACATAGAGGATGACCGGATATTTTGTCCCGGGATCGAAATTCACAGGTTTGATCATACGGCAAAAGAGTTCGTCGCCGGTTTCATTGCAAATTGTAAAAATGGAAGTTTGTCCAAGGTTGTACTCCGTCAACGGATTTTCGTTGGGAAGCAATACCTTTATCAGATTGCCATGACCACTGAGCAGATCGATCTGCCGGGCTATATGGGTACTGGTATAGGTGTCGAGAATATACTTTCCGTCGTCCGATATTTTTACATCATGGGTTCCGGGTGTCGGGGTCAGTTCAGATAACAATCCGGTTTCCAGGTCAACCGCATATAACCGGCGTTCGATGGGATGGTCTTTGTTGCAAAGAAAAAATGCACGGGAGTTGGTCTTGTCCGTTTTATGGAAATCAACCACTTCCCATTCCCCTTTGGTAAGTTGTTTTATCAACTCCCCCTCTGCAGTATAAAGGTATAAATGGTTATATCCGTCGCGCCGGCTTTCCCAGATAAACGTTTCAGGATCATCATTGAGGAAATGGGGGCCCTGCTGAGGCTCGACATAGGCCGGGTCCGTTTCTTCAAAAAGGGTTTTTATGAACCGACCGGAAACAGCATCATATTTGTTGAGCCACATATGGTTTTGGTCGCGGTTTAAGCAGGCAATGTAGAGGTGTTTTTCATCGGGCGACCAGGTGATGTTGGTCAGGTATTCGATGCGGGATGCCGGATGCTTTTTAATGGGTAAATCGCAGATGGCAGATCGTAAATCGAAAACCCCCGCCGAATCCGTCGGCAGGTAAACGGTCTTTCCCGAGGCCGGATTGAATACCCCCACCGTCACCTCATGGCTGGTCATCCCGGCCATGGGATATTTTGTCGGGGCTATCTGTGCAGGACGTGAGGAGATATCAACCAACGGATAGTCGGTAACCATTGTTTCGTCCATTCGGTAAAAAGCCAGGAAATTGCCCCGGGGCGACCAAAAAGTCCCCTTCCCGATCCCGAATTCATTCCGGTGTACCCGTTCGGAACCATACAGGATGTCCGGGTTTTTTTCGTTGGTAATTTCAGTCTCCACGCCGTTATCTGTAATACAGAGATTGTTTTTACGGGTAAAGGCCACCTGGAAACGGGATGGATCGATATCGGTGTTTTCTCCCGATTTATCCCATGAATTCATTCGGGTCAGGTTGTTCAGCGCAACATTACCTTCAAATAAAGCGGAGTTCATGATGAAATAATATCGGTTGGTATCCGGGAACCGGATGGCCGGAAATTTTTTAAGGGTATCCTGATTGATTGATTTCAGGAGATGGTTCAACCCGGATAACCTTAAAATGGTGTCGCCGGGCATTGGGGAGACGCTGTTGGCTGTGAATCGAACGATGGCGTCGTTAATCAGATAGAGAAAATCATCGCTTCCCGGGATCCATTGTAACTGGTTCAGGTTTGGCGCGTTTAATTTCGGGTTCTGATTGGTTGCATCTTCCACCGTCAGCAAACGGGTCTGGGAGTGTACGGCAATGAAAATCCAGCTAAAAAGCAGGATAAAAAACACTTTTTTTATCATAGGATTTGGTTTTATTAAATGGCGGATATGGATGAACGGATGATGCCTGGTTCATCCGCCGTGTATCGCTTTTGTCATCCGGGTGATCAGCAATGGATCGTTTTCAATGGCATTCCCGACAACGATTACATCGGCCCCAGCCTGAACTGCTGCCCATGCCATTTCAGGGGTTGTTATTCCCCCCCCGATGATCAAAGGGAGGCGGATTTGGGACTTCACATGTTCAATCATGGCCGGGGGTACGGGTTGACGGGCGCCACTGCCTGCATCCATATAGATGAGCTTCATCCCTAACATTTCGCCCGCCATGGCTGTACATACCGCGATTTCACTTTTATTGGCAGGAATGGGTGTTGTATTGCTCATGTATGCTACCGTCGTTGTATTTCCGCCATCAATCAACAAATAACCGGTAGGGATGATTTCCAGTTTGCTCTTTTTTAAAAAGGGGGCTGAAATCACATGTCTGCCGATGAGCAATTCGGGATTACGCCCCGATATCAGTGAAAGCAGAAGAATGCCATTGGCCTTATCGTTGAGCTGAAGGTTATTTCCGGGGAACAGGATCACGGGAATGTTGCTGTGGCCCCTGATGTAGGCGATAAACTCAGGCAGATGGTCATTCAGCAGCAAACTCCCTCCCATAAAAAAATAATCGGTACCGGCGGCATTGGCCAATTCTGTCATCTTTTTTATCCCTGGTAAATTGTTTTTATCGGGATCGATCAGGAGGGCAAATTTCTTTTTCCCGGCGTTGGCTTCACGTTGTAATTGGCGGTAAATGGTCATGGGGGTTGTTTAAAAAACAGCTTTTGCTATTTGACGGATATTTTCGGAAATCCCAACGGTAAAATAATGCAGCACAGGTACCCCGGATTGAAGGAGTTCTTTGGATTGGGTTATTCCCCATTCGACCCCCGTTCTGAATACCTCTTCATTGGTTTTACACTTTAAAACCTCTTTAACCAGTATTTCCGGGATGTCGATGTTGAAAACCTGGGGAAGAAGATTGATCTCTTTCAGGGTACAGATGGGTTTCAACCCCGGGATGATTGGGACGGTTATCCCGGCCTGACGGCAGGCATTGAGGAAATCGAAATATTTTTTATTATCGAAGAACATCTGGGTGATGATGTATTGGGCGCCGGCTTCGATTTTTTCTTTCAGGAATTTCAGGTCGTAAGCATGATTGGGCGATTCAATATGTTTTTCAGGATATCCGGCCACCCCGACACAGAAATTCGTATGAAAGGTGTTCTGCATCTCTTCGTCCAGGTACTTTCCGTGGTTCATGTCGTTTATCTGGGCAACCAACGTACTGGCATAAGCATGGCCATTCTTTTCGGGGATGAAAGTTCGTTGGTTTTTTGGGGCATCCCCGCGAAGGGCCAATATATTGTCAATCCCCAGATAATGAAAATCGATCAGCGCATATTCGGTCTCCTCTTTGGTAAACCCGCCGCAGATAAGATGGGGGACAACCTCCACGGACGGGTATTTGTATTTTATGGCTGCAGATATGGCTACGGTGCCAGGTCGTTTACGGATTGCTTTTTTTTCGAGAAGCCCGTTTTCCCTTTTTTTATATACCACCTCCTCCTGATGATAGGTTACATTGATAAAGGATGGGTTGAATTCCATCAATGGATCGGTGGTACGGTAGATGCTGTTGATGTTATTGCCCCTCAGCGGGGGAAGCAATTCGAAAGAAAAGAGTGTTTTTTCAGATTGATTGATCAGGTCAATGACGCGCATATTTAAAAGTTAAGATTCGTGTTCAGGAGTTTTTTTGCATGTTCAACGGAGATGTTTTTTCGCAAAGCATAATCGGTTACCTGGTCTTCGCTGATCCGGCCGAGGTTAAAATATGTTGCACGGGGATGCGAAAAGAAAAAGCCACTGACTGAAGCGCCCGGGTACATGGCAAAATTTTCGGTGAGGGAAATACCTGTCTGATTGGTAACGTCAAGTAAATCAAAAAGAGGCCGTTTTTCAGAATGTTCGGGGCATGCCGGATATCCGGGAGCTGGTCGGATGCCCTGGTATTCTTCACGGATCATACCCGAAATATCGAGTTGCTCATCTGATGCATAGCCCCAGAACTCCCTGCGGACCCGTTGGTGAATGAACTCGGCAAACGCTTCCGCAAGCCGGTCGGCTACTATTTTTAGCATGATGGCATTGTAATCATCGAGGTCCTGCTCGTATTTTCCGACCCATTCTTCAATCCCTGACCCGGCTGTCACGGCAAATCCACCCATATAATCCACCCGCCCCGAAGTTTTGGGGGCAATGTAGTCGGCTAAGCAAAGGTTGGGTTGACCAGCCTCTTTCTTCTGCTGGTTACGTAAGAAATGGAAAACTTCTAAGATTTCTGACCGGCTGTCGTCGCTGTAAACTTCGATGTCGTCTCCGATGGAATTACAGGGATACAATCCGATGACCCCATGGGCGCGGACCATCTTTTGACGGATGACCGTATTTAATAATTCCTGCGCATCCTTAAATAAAGTATGGGCTTCAGCTCCTTTTACCGGATCGGCAAGGATGGCAGGATAACGCCCGTTCATTTTCCATGCATGGAAGAAAAAAGTCCAGTCGATATAGGGCCGGATCTCTTCCAGCGGGTAATCTTTAAAAACCCGGTTGCCGGTAAATGTTGGTTTGGGCGGAAGATAGTGCCCCCATTCGGGTACGAATTTATTTCTGCGGGCATCAGCAAGCGTTATATAGGAATAGTCGCCCTTTTTATCATATTGATTTCGAATATCCGAATATTTTTTTCTGATGGAAAAGGCATACTCTGTTCTGCCTTCTTTCGAAAGAAGGCTGTTTACGACCCCGACAGCTTTCGATGCATCTTTCACATGAAATACGCCATGGGAGTAATGCGGTTCAATTTTAACCGCTGTATGGATATCTGAAGTGGTGGCGCCACCGATCAGCAAGGGTATGGTGAATTTCAACCGTTCCATTTCACGGGCAACATGGGTCATCTCTTCGAGCGAAGGGGTAATCAGCCCGCTGAGCCCGATGATATCGGCCTTTTGTTCCCTGGCTGCCGATAATATCTTATCGGCCGGGACCATAACACCCAGGTCAATCACATGAAAGTTGTTGCAGGCAAGGACAACCCCCACAATATTTTTTCCGATATCATGAACATCTCCTTTTACTGTTGCAAGCAGCACCCTCCCCTGGTTTTGTGCTTCTCCTTTCAGGGCAGCCTTTTCTGCTTCAAGGCGCGGTGTCAGGCAGGCTACCGCTTTCTTCATGACCCGGGCGCTTTTAACAACCTGAGGCAAAAACATCTTACCCGAACCGAAAAGATCCCCCACCATGTCCATGCCACTCATCAGGGGGCCTTCGATGATTTTCAGGGCGGTATCAAATTGCGGCATGATTTCGTCAATATCAACCCCGATAAATTCAGTATTGCCTTTGATCAAAGCATGGCGCAGCCGTTCATCGACCGGTAAGTTACGCCACTCTGCCCCGGTTTCGTTTTTTTTGACAGTATCCGATATCTGATCAGCATAAGCTAACAAACGTTCAGTGCCATCTTTCCGGCGGTTCAGGATCACATCTTCGACCAGTTTTAATAGTTCCGGCGGAATTTCATCATAAACCGGAAGGGCGCCGGCATTGACAATTCCCATATCGAGGCCGGCACGAATGGCATGAAAAAGAAAAGCCGAATGGATTGCTTCCCGAAGGGTATCGTTGCCCCGGAAGGAAAAGGAGAGGTTGCTGATCCCCCCGCTGACCCTCACAAAGGGCAGGTTTTCCTTGATCCATGTTGTGGCGTGGAGAAAATCTACGGCGTAATTGTTATGCTCTTCGATCCCGGTTGCTATGGTAAGAATGTTTGGGTCGAAAATAATATCTTCGGGAGGAAAGTTCAATTCTTCCGTTAAAATTGAATACGCCCTGCGGGCAATGGCTATCCGACGGTCCGGGGTTGTGGCCTGCCCATCTTCGTCGAAAGCCATGACTACGACGGCAGCGCCGAATTTCTTCAGGTATGCGGCTTGTTCCCTGAAAGTGTCAGTGCCCTCTTTAAGGCTGATGGAATTCACAATTGGTTTTCCCTGAATGCATTTCAACCCTGCCCGGATAACCGAAAATTTTGAAGAATCAATCATTATCGGGACCCTGGCAACATCGGGGTCGGAGGCCACCATATGAAGAAAGTTCACCATCGATTTTTCGCCGTCAACCATGGCTTCGTCCATGCTGATATCAATAATCTGGGCGCCGTTTTCAACCTGTTGTCGTGCAACCGATAACGCTTCTTCGTATTTTTCATCCCGGATCAGGCGGGCAAATTTTTTCGATCCGCTGACGTTTGTACGCTCCCCGATATTGATGAAGTTGCTGCCTTTGAAAATGGTAAGGGGTTCCAGTCCGCTGAGCCTCAAAACATGGTTTTTCGGGGGGATACGGCGCACCTTCGCGGTTGAAGCCAGCGTGGCCAGCTTACGGATATGCTGTGGCGTGGTGCCACAACAACCCCCGATGAGGTTTACAAAGGAATGATCGAGAAAATCGCTGATATATTCTGCCATTTCATCGGCCGACTGGTCGTAATTGCCAAATTGGTTGGGGAGGCCTGCATTGGGATAGGCGATCACCGGGAAGGGGGCTTTTTCTGATAACTCTTCGATATACGGACGCAACTCTTTGGCTCCCAGGGAGCAGTTTAGTCCGATAGCAAAAAGATTAAAATGAGCAATGGAGTAAAGAAAAGCTTCCATTGTCTGGCCCGACAGTGTCCGTCCGGAAGCATCGGAAATCGTAACAGAAGCAATGACCGGAAAAGTGGTTTCGGCCTTCCGTTCTTCCAATTCATCGAAGATAGCAATCAATGCAGCTTTTGCATTGAGGGTATCGAAGATGGTTTCGACCATTAAAAGATCTGCCCCGCCATCCAGCAACCCGCATGCTTGTTCGCGGTATGCATGATAAAGTCCATCGAATGTAACAGACCGGTACGACGGATCCTGAACATCCGGTGAAAGGGAAGCTGTTTTGTTGGTTGGTCCGATCGAACCCGCAACCCAGCAAGTTTTCCCATGATGTTTCCCCATGTAACCGGCAACCGTTTCTTTGGCTAAACGCGCTGCTGTGAAATTCAGCTCATAGGCCAGCTCTTCCATGTGGTAGTCGGCTAAGGAAATCCGGTTGGAATTGAACGTGTCGGTTTCAATGATATCGGCCCCGGCATCTAAGTATGCTTCATGGATCTCACGGATGATCTCCGGTCTAGTAAGGACAAGCAGATCGTTGTTCCCTTTGAGGTTGTGGGGATAGTCCCTGAACCTTTCCCCCCGGTAAGCAGCTTCATCCAGCTTATACCGCTGAATCATCGTCCCCATGGCGCCATCCAGCACCAAAACCCTCTTTTTTATTTCGTCATATAAATTCACCTTCATCCATCCATCATTCGTTCATTTGTCAACTTGCCACCACCATCATATAATCCTCTGTTTTCCTGTAATGGAGCGTAAAATCTTTCACTCCATCCGGTATTTTCAGCGTGGCCTGGCAGTTTCCGTTGGTATTGCAAAGGTAATCAAATGAATGAATATAGATATCATTTTGGAAATCGATGTCAGGCTTGCCATAGATCTTATAAAGGGCTTCCTTTCCACACCAATAAATGTAGAGAACTTCGCGATCCGGGTCAGGGCCAAGTTGTTCCTGTTCACGACTGTTCAAAAAACGGGCGGTGACCCTGGAAACGCGCTCTTTCATTTGTTCGATATCAATTCCGGCAACAGAAAACCGATTACAAACAGCGGTCGCATAAGATCCCGCGTGGGAAACAGAGATATGGTGGCTGCCGGTTGCAAGAAAAGGTTTGCCATGAATATCATACCGCAGATTTACCGGCAAAGGGTTGACAAGTTCCTGCAGGATGAGATGATATGCCAGCCATTGTCTTTTTCTCAGGTTGTGGGAAAACTTCAGGTACCGGATTTGCTCCTCGTCTGACAGTTTTATTTGTTTCAGAAGTTCGTCGGCCGATTCGGTAATGTGCCATAATCCGATTCGGTTTTCATTGATGCTGAATATATTGGTTATTGGCATTTAAACAGGTTGAACGGGTTGGACAGGTTGTTAGTGTATTGGTCATTAGTCATTGGTCATTGGCCACATCCCTATCTGTCGTTTTGTTAACAAAAGTACCGGAAAATTCAGATTTAGCCTAAAATTTCCGGTGGTAAGCTGTTTTTTAGTACTTTTGTGCCCCAATTAATCTCAAAAACATATATTCTGATGGAAAATGTTGTTATCGATAAGGATTTAAAATTCAAGGTTGCCGATTTGTCACTCGCCGAATGGGGAAGGAAAGAGATCATGATTGCCGAAAAGGAGATGCCCGGGCTGATGTCGCTCCGTGAAAAATTTGGCCATGAAAAACCATTAAAAGGCGCACGCATTACAGGTTCATTGCATATGACCATACAAACGGCCGTTTTAATTGAAACATTGATTGAGTTGGGGGCCGATGTCCGTTGGTCCAGTTGCAATATTTTTTCAACACAGGACCATGCAGCAGCGGCCATTGCCGCCAGGGGTATTCCTGTTTTTGCATGGAAAGGGGAAACATTGGAAGAATACTGGTGGTGTACTCAGATGGCGTTGGGTTTTCCTGGAGGCAAAGGGCCCAACCTCGTGGTTGATGACGGAGGGGATGCCACGTTAATGATTCATAAAGGGTATGAAATAGAGAACAATCCCGGGTTGTTGACCGATGTTCCGGAAAATGCAGATGAAAAAGCGCTTTTAAATCAATTCCGGAATATATATATCGAAGATAAAACCCGTTGGCACCGTACCGTTTCTGAATGGAAAGGGGTTTCGGAAGAGACTACCACCGGGGTCCATCGTCTGTATCAGATGAAAGAGA
>DYSO01000011.1 GCA_020718225.1 Draconibacterium orientale
TACCACCCCTGATCATAACGACACATCCTCCGTTGCCGGCCACCCTTTACAATTTAACAGAAACGGGGCACAGGAAACCTATCCCGTACTCCTGGCTTTCGACCCACAGGGAAACGGAGCGGTACCGGTGACCTTATACCGGGAACTTGCCGAAAAGTATGGGTTCATCCTCATGGGTTCAAACGATTCGAAAAATGGTTTGTCGCAGGAACAGATTTCACATATTCTGTCGGGGATGTTTGAGGAAATCCATACCCGGTTCCCGGTTGACACCAGCCATTTGTATTTGATGGGGTTTTCGGGTGGGGCGCGGGTGGCTGTCCTTGCTGCCATGATGTATTCCGGGGTGAAATCGGTGATTGGTTGTGGCGCGGGATTTCCACAGGGCGCCCAGCCCCCGTTGTACAAGTTTGACTATTTCGGGTTCATCGGAACCGCCGATTTTAACCTGAACGAAATGATGGAGCTCGACGAAATGCTGAACATCATGAAGATGCGGCATCTCATTGCGACATTTAACGGGGGCCATGCCTGGCCACCTGCTAAAAACATGGAAGATGCTGTTCAATGGAACCTCCTGAACGCGATGAAAGATCACCGTTCGGTAAAAAATGAGTTGCAAATCCGTCAAATCCTTGACTCTTTCAACGAAAGGATCGACAGCGCCAGGAGAGAAAACCGGCTGATCGAGGCTGCTTCTTTATGCAGGGAAGCGTCGCAGTTTGCTTCAGGGTTAGCTTCCACTGAGGTTTTCTACAAGAAGCTTTTCCTGATGGAACAACTTCCCGGATATAAAAAACAGATGGCCCGACATCAGAACATCATGAAAAAAGAGGGGGTGGAACAACAGGAACTGATGGGTGCGCTGTTTACCAAGAACCGCTCCTGGTGGAACGACCGGATTGGACGACTTACCCGCACCACACCGGATTCAGACCCGGAAGACACACTGATGCATGCCCGGCTCAGGGCCTTTTTAAGCCTGCTGTGCTATTCCAATGTAAATGCCGCCATGGCCCAGCAAAACTACGATATGGCGAAAAAACTGATCCAAATCTATGAATTGGCAGATCCTTCCAATCCGGAGCCTCATTATATATATGCCAGGTTGCTGATGCGGCACAACGATACAACCAGCGCCATCGGTCAACTTCAGGAGGCAGTATCGAAGGGTTTTTCCGATAAAAACAGGCTTCTTTCCGAACCAGAATTCGACGGTATTAAAAATAATCCTGCATTTTTTGACCTGTCGGGAAAAATGAAATAATCCATTCCCCTGGTCAGGGGTGGTGGACGAGGCAGAAAAAATGGACAAACAACAACAACTTCACGAAAAATTATCTGCTTTTCAAAAGCAGTTTGCCGGTGAGATCCTGTTGGATGATACGTACCGGTTACTCTATGCCACCGATGCATCGGCCTACCGCGAAATCCCGTTAGGGGTTGCCCGTCCGAAAAATGCCGATGACATCCAAAAACTCATCCGGCTGGCGGCATCGGAAAAATTTTCACTTATTCCCAGGACGGCAGGCACATCGCTGGCCGGACAGGTAGTGGGCGGAGGTTTGGTGGTCGATGTTTCACGATACATGACCGCCATCCTGGAAATCAACCCGGAAGAACATTGGGTTCGTGTTGAACCCGGCGTGATCCTTGACGAATTGAATAAAACAGTTGAAAACCTGGGTCTCTTTTTCGGACCGGAAACGAGTACTTCAAGCCGGTGTATGATGGGAGGAATGGTCGGGAATAACTCATGTGGCGCACATTCGATCCTTTATGGAAGCGCCCGCGACCATCTCCTTTCGGTAAAAGGGTTTCTGAGCGATGGTTCGGAAGTAGAATTCTGTGACCTTTCTGTGGCGGAGTTTCATCTCAAATGCAAGGGCGACAAGCTGGAAAATAAAATTTACCGTCAGATCAACGCGATATTATCCGATCCGGTCAATCAGAGGAATATCCGGGATGAATACCCCGATCCTTCGATCCACAGGAGGAATACCGGTTATGCACTGGACCTGCTCTTAGGGACCCGACCCTTTATGGGAAATCCCATCGATGATGAACAGATTCAGGGTTCTGAATTTAATTTTTCGAAGCTGATAGCGGGGTCGGAAGGTACGTTGATGTTTATGACTGAGATCAAGCTGAACCTGGTCCCTTTGCCTCCCAAAGAAAAAGCGCTTGTATGCGTTCATTGCCATACTGTTGCCGATGCCTTAAAAGCGAACCTGCTGGCGCTGAAGTACAATCCCGGATCGGTGGAGTTGATGGACAAGGCCATTATGGATTGTACCAAAGACAACATTACCCAGAGGCAAAACCGGTTTTTCATCAAAGGGGATCCGGGCGCTATTCTGATTATTGAATTTGCAAGAGAAATGCGGGAAGAGATCCTGGAGGCATATAAAAAATTGGAGTCGGAAATTGGCAGTTGCGGGCTGGGTTACCATTTTCCAATCGTTTTCCCACCCGATGTTAAAAAAGTCTGGGAGCTGAGAAAAGCCGGGCTTGGAGTGCTTTCCAACTATCCGGGCGACCGGAAACCGGTGCCGGTTACCGAAGATACCGCCGTGAACCCAAAAGCGCTTCCCGAATACATCGATGAATTCAACCAATTGCTTACCGGGCTTGGGCTCGACTGTGTATATTATGCCCATGTTGGTTCGGGGGAACTTCATCTTCGCCCGGTACTCAACCTGAAAGATCCGGCCGATGTTGAGTTGTTTCATACCGTGGCATTGGAGACGGCCCGGCTGGTAAAGAAATACAAAGGGTCGCTTTCGGGTGAGCACGGCGATGGCCGTTTGCGCGGGGAATTCATCCCGTTGATGTTAGGGGAGAAAAATTACCAGCTTCTCAGGGAAATCAAGGGACTGTGGGACCCCGAACGGATTTTCAATCCGGGAAAAATCACCGACACACCGAAAATGAATACCCATTTGAGGTTTGTGCCCGGAAAACCGGCCAGGAAAATTGAAACCCTGTTTGATTTTTCCGAAAACCATGGGATCCTTCGCGCTGCCGAACAGTGTAACGGTTCAGGCGATTGCCGGAATACCGTCCTGACCGGACGCTGGATGTGCCCGTCGTACATGGCTGTTAAAGATGAACATACCACAACCCGCGCACGGGCTAATATCCTGCGTGAATTTCTCACCAATTCTTCAAAAGAAAACCCTTTCGACCATGCCGAAATTTACGAAGTGATGGACCTTTGTTTGTCCTGTAAAGCTTGTAAATCGGAGTGCCCGTCGAATGTAGATATAACGAAACTGAAAGCAGAATTCCTGCAACATTATTATGATTCCCATGGGGTTCCGTTGCGGTCGATGCTCATTGCCAATATCACTGCCATCAACAAATTAGGAAGCCTGGCGCCCGGCTTGTTTAATTTTTTCCAGAAAAACCGTCTCTTTTCGGGAATGGTGACGCGCCTCCTTGGATTTGCCCCCAGGCGTTCCATCCCGCTGTTATACCAAACCACCCTCCGGAAATGGGTATTGAAAAACCTGAAAAATCAGCATTCCGCGTTGCTTCAGACATCCGGCGCAAGAAAGGGGGATGAATTTTCCGCCGATAAAACGCCGGTTCCGGTTGTCTATCTGTTTGCAGACGAATTCACCAACTTCAACGATGTAACCATTGGTATAAAAGCCATCCGATTGCTGAATGCGCTCGGGTTCCTGGTATTGATCCCCCGGCATAAGGAGAGTGGCCGTACCTTTCTTTCGAAAGGACTGGTGCGGAAAGCAAAAAAACTGGCCAATGAAAATGTAACCCGCTTAAAAGAATACATCACGGAAAATACCCCGCTTATCGGAATTGAACCATCAGCCATTCTGACCTTTCGCGACGAATACCCAGAACTTGTCGATTCCCATTTGAAAGAAGCTGCCCTTAACCTCGCGAAAAATGCCCTGATGTTCGACGAATTCATTGTCAGGCACTGGTCGCTGGCTACCAGGCCGGTCTCACCCGGCCCCGGTATACCGACAAAGGATGACCTGACCTTTCCCCGGTCGTTATTTACCACCGGGCCAATGCACATCAAACTGCATGGTCATTGTTACCAGAAAGCGCTGGCTTCGGTTGAAAACACGCGGAAAATGTTGTCGATCCCGGTCAACTATACAGTTGAAGAGATCAAGTCGGGTTGTTGCGGGATGGCCGGCGCTTTCGGGTATGAAAAAGAACATTACGAAGTATCGATGAAAGTTGGCGAACTGGTCCTTTTTCCCGAGATCAGAAAAACTGCCCCGGAGGTGATTATTGCCGCTCCGGGTACATCGTGCCGTCACCAGATTCAGGATGGGACCGGACGCAGGGCCCTGCATCCGATAGAGATCCTTTACGATGCGTTGTTGGAAAAAGATTAATATTAAGATACATCAACCCTTCGGTACTCACCAGGTTGACCGGGTCAAACCGGTAGAAAAACCCCTTCTTCGGCCAGATATGTCTCAGGAAAGATACTCCGTGCTTCTTCTAACAACGGGTTCAGATCTTCATACCGCGCTGAAAAATGGCCGAGCAGCAACTTTTTCACCCGGGCCAGTTTTGCAATGGTTGCCGCTTCCATGGCTGTGGAGTGGAATTTTTCAGCAGCCACCCCGGCCTTATCCTGCATAAAAGTAGCTTCATGATAAAGCAGCCCGGTTTCATGCACCCAGGGGACGATATTTTCTGAAAAGGCGGTATCGCTGCAATAAGCATAAGAACGGGGATGAGCTATTTTCCGCGGTGGGTTTTTTTCACGAAAAAGGAAGCCACAGGTGGGAATGCTATGTTTCAAAGGAAAGCAAAATACCGATAAACGATCTTCATCAAGGATCAGATGGTAGGCCCCCATGTTTAAAGGATGAAAGAAAAACGGATAAACGAGGGTAGTTTGTGAGGCAGCCATTTGAAGTTCAATAATTTCGAGGAGTGGCGCCGGCGCATGGAGGTGCAATTCATTTTTCCTTCCCAGGAGGTGCATTGAATTCAACAGTCCGATCAAGCCAAAAAAATGGTCCCCATGCAAATGGCTAATGAAGATATGGGAAATGCGCTGCCATGAAATGTGGTATTTTCGCAACTGGAACTGTGTCCCTTCACCACAGTCGATTAAAAAAAAGCGCTCATTTGCATTGAGCAAATGAGCGCTAAGATTCCGGTTATTGGCTGGAATTGCAGCGCTGCTCCCCAGCGCCATCAATGAGAAATTCATCGTCTATGCTTCAGCCTCAGGTTCTTTGGTTTCTGTTTCTGTGTTTCCGGTTTCAGCTTCGGGAGTTACCGATTCTTCCATGACCGGTTCTTCGGTTTTCGGTTCTTCGATTGGTTTTTTAACCACCTGAACCGGTTTCCGGGCCGCTTTTTCCTCGGCTGCAACCATGTCGGCTTTCAGGTTGGCAAGGGCATCGATATCGCCAAGGGTTGTTTTTTCAAGGTTATCCTTAATTTTTTTAACGGCTTTCTTGGTATCTTTTTCCTTTTTCAACCCGGCTTTGGCTTCTTTATTCCGCTCTGCATTTAATTCATCCTGATGAATTTTGCTGTGCGAAAGAATGATCTTTTTATTGTCTTTTGAAAATTCGATCACTTTGAAATCCAGAGCTTCTTCTTCCTTTGCAGAGGAGTTGTCCTCTTTTACCAGATGACGGAGCGGTGCAAATCCTTCAACCCCATAAGGCAGGGCAACAATGGCGCCTTTATCGTTGAGGCTTACGATGGTCCCTAAATGGGTTGATCCGACAGCAAAAACACTTTCGAACACATCCCACGGGTTTTCTTCCAATTGTTTGTGGCCCAGGCTCAGACGGCGGTTATCGACATCCACGTCAAGCACCATCACTTCGATGGCTTCTCCGATTTTGGTGAATTCGGCAGGATGTTTAATTTTCTTCGACCAACTGAGGTCTGAAATGTGAATTAACCCATCAACGCCCTCTTCCAGTTCAACAAAAATGCCAAAATTGGTGAAGTTGCGAACGGTGGCCATATGTTTTGACTTGAGCGGATATTTTTCCTTGATATTGGTCCAGGGATCGGGGATGAGTTGTTTGATGCCCATTGACATCTTGCGTTCTTCGCGGTCGAGGGTCAGGATAACGGCTTCCACCTCCTGTCCTACTTTCAGGAAATCGTGGGCAGTACGCAGGTGCTGCGACCACGACATTTCTGAAACGTGGATGAGCCCTTCAACGCCGGTATTGATTTCGACAAAGGCGCCATAATCGGCTATAACCACAACTTTCCCTTTTACTTTATCGCCAATCTTCAGGTTTGCATCAAGCGAATCCCATGGGTGCGGGGTAAGCTGCTTCAGACCCAGGGCAATCCGTTTTTTATTGTCGTCGAAATCAAGGATGACCACTTTAATTTTCTGATCCAGTTTTACGATCTCTTCAGGATGGTTGATGCGCCCCCAACTCAGGTCGGTGATGTGGATCAATCCGTCAACACCGCCCAGGTCGACAAATACGCCATAACTGGTGATATTTTTAACGGTACCTTCCAGGATTTGTCCTTTTTCAAGCTTTTTGATGATTTCTGCTTTTTGTGCCTCCAGCTCATCTTCGATCAGGGCTTTATGGGAAACCACCACATTTTTATATTCATGGTTGATTTTCACAACCTTGAATTCCATCACTTTATCAACAAAAATGTCATAATCACGGATGGGTTTAACATCGATCTGCGATCCGGGGAGGAAAGCCTCAATACCGAAAATATCGACAATAAGCCCGCCTTTGGTACGCGATTTAACATAACCTTTGATGATTTCTTGTTTTTCATAGGCATCGTTGATCCGTTCCCACGATTTCAGGATACGGGCTTTTTTATGGGAAAGGAGCAACTGTCCGGTGGTATCTTCTTGATTTTCAACATATACTTCCACCTTATCGCCGATTTTCAAATCGGGATTATACCGGAATTCGTTCATCTGGATCACCCCATCGCTTTTAAAGCCGATATTAACAACAACTTCGCGATTGGTCATGGTGACAACGGTACCTTCAATGACCTCATGGTCCTGTACGGCGCGCAACGTCTGGTCATAGACATCTTCCAGTTTACGGCGTTCATCGCTGGAATAAATTTCATGTTTTTTCCCAATGGAGTCCCAATCGAAATTTTTCAGTTCATCATTGGTTAGATAGGTTTTTTTTGTTGGTCTTTCCGGGACAATAACGACAGGCTTTTCCGGGATTTCGGCTACCGGGGCCGGTGGGGTTTCTGACAGAGGTTCTGATACAGGTTCCGGGAGGCTATCCGTTACAGCGACAGCGACGGGTTCTTCGGCAGGCGTAACAACAGGTTCTGTGACAGGATCGGTGACTGGAACTGCAACAGTTTCATTTTCAATAAATTCACCGGATAAAGCTACAATTTCCCCATCGGTTGATTTTTCAACATTTGTTTCCGGATCCTGTTCCAGGTTTACATTGTTTTCTTCAGGAGTCATTCAATTTTTCTTTGTGGTGGCCGCTTTGGCCAACCGGGTTTGACATTTTGTTTATTGTAAGGGGTTTTTATAAAGAACGGCGCAGTTTTTACCCTTGAAAAACGGGGTGCAAAGATAGAAAGAAATAATTGATTTTACTATCTTCGCAGTCCAAAATCCCATTATTATGCCTTTAAAATGTGGAATCATCGGGCTTTCGGGTTCCGGAAAAACAACCCTCTTCAACTGCATTTCGAATAACCGTGCAGAGACGCACCAGGCTGCTTTTCAGGGAACGAAGTCCAACCTCGGGACTGTGAATGTACCCGACGCCCGTTTATTTGCCATCGATGCCTTGATCAGGTCGGCCAAGATTGTTGCCACAACCATCGAAATGGTTGATATCCCGGGATTATCAAAGGGAGGAAGTCATACCGACGGGAATAAATTCCTGGCAGATGTAAGAAATGTTGATGCATTGATCCATGTTATCCGATGTTTTGACGACCCTCAGATGCCCCATGTGGAGGGATCGGTGGATCCGGTGCGCGACAAGGAGATTGTTGACATGGAGATACAGATCAAAGACCTCGAATCGGTTGAAAAGAAAATTGCACGCACCGAAAAGCTGATCAAAGCGGGAGATAAGGATTCAAAACATACATTGGACATATTGCATGTACTAAAATCGCATCTGGAAGATTTCAAACCTGTCAGGACCGCGCCGGTTTCTATTGATGACCGCCGTTTTTTCGATGATTTGTTCCTGCTGGGCGACAAACCGGTGATGTATGTCTGCAATGTCGACGACGGCTCTGCTGTAAAAGGGAATGCATACTCCAATCGGTTTACCGGATCGGTTGGGGAAGAGAAGGCGGAGGTGTTGGTCATTGCTGCCAAAATGGAATCGGAGATTGCCGAGCTTGACAGTGAAGAGGACCGGCAGGCATTTCTACTGGATGGAGGATTGGCTGAACCGGGCGTTAACAGGTTGGTCAGGGCAGCATTTCACCTGCTTGACCTTCAGTGCTTTTTTACTGCCGGC
The DNA here is from genome assembly GCA_020718225.1 of Draconibacterium orientale. Classification (GTDB taxonomy): domain Bacteria; phylum Bacteroidota; class Bacteroidia; order Bacteroidales; family FEN-979; genus CAIVAT01. The sequence continues at coordinate 8,478 of DYSO01000011.1, forward strand.
CCGAAGGAGGTCCGGGCCTGGACTATTAAAAAGGGAATGACGGCCCCCCAGGCAGCCGGCGTCATCCACAGCGATCTGGAACGGGGTTTCATCCGGGCTGAAGTCATGAAATACGATGATTTTATTCAATTAAAAACAGAACATGCCTGCAAGGAGCATGGGAAACTGTTTATTGAAGGGAAAAACTATGTGGTGGGCGACGGGGATATTTTGCATATCCGGTTCAATGTTTAAACGTACCGCGCGAAATTTTTTAATTTCTCAATAAAATCGGCTTTTTTACGGACCGAGACTTCAACTTCGGTATTGTCTTCAAGTATGACCGATCCGCCTTTCCCCTTGACATATCGTTTGATGTACATTAAATTGATAAGGTGCTTGCTGTGAATGCGTGAAAATGGCAGGTCTTCCAGAATCTTTTCGTAATTGTTCAGGGGTTTTGAAGCTACAAACCGTTGTCCGTTGGTCATATAAAACAGTGTATATACATCACTGGCTTCAAGTCGCACAATATCGGCAAGCTTTACCACATTAAGCCCGTCGGTGGAAGGAATGATGATCTTTTCATTTTTTGTCTTCAGATTGTCGCGAAGTACATTCAACCGGTTATTGATCTCTTCAACCTTTAAATCCCTGTAACGGTTGATGGCCGATTCCAACATTTCGTTCGTTATCGGCTTTACAAGATAATGCAACGCTGAGAACTCAAATGCGCGTACGGCATATTTATCGTAAGCGGTGATAAAAATGACCCTGAAATCCTTGTAGGATACCCGTTCAATGACATCAAAACCCTCCCCGTCGGGCAGGTTGATATCGAGGAAAACCAGCGCAGGTTTCACCTTGTCGATCAGTGGCACAGCTTCGTTTACACTATAGGCTGTACCCACAATATCCATATACTGAAAATTTGCAGTCAGCAAAGACTTCAATGTCAGGATACTCGTTTTATCATCATCAACCAGTACAATTTTTATCAAATCGTCCATACATAATTGTGTTATCAATAGTCATGTAAATGTAGTAATTTTGCCAAAGAAAATGCAAATTTATAATCTATTAATTAATTTTTTTTAAATCCGAAGCAATTGAATGTTGAATATGTTTTAAAAAAATCCTCTTTATCCGGAGAGGATTTGATTTTTTTATTGGGGTTACAAGGTGAAGAAAAGAAAAAATTGTTTCAGCATGCCCAACAGGTCAAGGCTGATTTTGTGGGGAGGAAGGTTTATTTCAGGGGTTTGATCGAATATTCCAACATTTGTTCAAAAAACTGTTACTATTGTGGTATCAGGGCTTCCAACAAACGCTATTCCCGATACCGGATGACTGTACCCGAGGTTTTGGAGGCCGTGGATTTTGCCTTCCGGAATAATTATGCCTCCATTGTCATTCAGGCGGGTGAACGCTCCGGTGAAACCCATATTGGGAAGATCGAATCGATCCTGAAAAAAATTCAGCAGAAGACCAATGGCAAAATTCACGTCACCCTTTCTCTGGGTGAACAAACTGAAGATACCTATCGCCGTTGGTTTGAAGCAGGGGCACACCGGTATCTTTTACGCATCGAGGTCTCCAATCCCGCCCTGTACCTCAGGTTACACCCCGCCAACCGCCATCACGACTACATGAAACGGTTGGAAGCATTGAAATTATTAAAAAAAACCGGTTACCAGGTAGGTACCGGCGTTATGATCGGCCTCCCCTTTCAGACACTCTCCGACCTTGCAGATGACCTGCTTTTTTTCCGTGAAATGGATATCGATATGGCCGGAATGGGGCCCTATATTGAGCACCAGGATACCCCGCTCTATATCCACAAAGATACCTTGTTGCCCCTGAAAGAACGGTTTGACCTCTCCTTGAAGATGGTCGCCCTTCTCCGCATCCTCATGAAGGACATTAACATCGCAGCCACCACAGCCATGCAAACAATCGACCCACAGGGAAGGGAGAAAGCGTTGATGGTCGGCGCCAACGTAATCATGCCCAATCTCACCCCGGTAAAATACCGTGAGGATTACCTCCTATACGAAAACAAACCCTGTTTGGATGAAGAAGCCGCTGAATGCCAGAGCTGTTTAGAGGCAAGGATTTCCATAGCCGGAGATGAAATTGGTTACGGGGAATGGGGCGACTCTTTGCATTTCAGAAAAAGAGGGGAATCGAATATTGAACACTGAACGCCAAACGCTGAATTTTTTTATATGTCAGGAAAGAAATCACCCCTCCCAATTTTAGAAAAAGTCGAAATCCTGGATGCAGGATCGGAAGGAAACGCCGTTGCCCGCGCGGGAGGATTGGTCGTGTTTGTCCCTTATGTTGTTCCCGGCGATGTGGTCGACATTCGGGTAACCAAAAAAAAGAGGTCGTTTTGCGAAGGTAAAGCGATCCGGTTTCACCAATACAGCGATAAACGGGCCCAACCTTTTTGTGCCCATTTCGGGACTTGCGGAGGTTGCAAATGGCAGCATCTCAGATACGAAGACCAGTTGTTTTACAAACAAAAGCAGGTTGAAGACAATCTTATCCGGATCGGGAAACTGGAAAAAAGCATGGCGTTGCCTATATTGCCATCGCCAGGAGAACAGTTTTACAGGAACAAACTCGAATATACCTTTTCGAACCATCGCTGGCTTACCAGTGACGACCCGCCAGGAGAGGTACCCGAAAGCGAGATGAATGCACTCGGTTTTCACATTCCCCGGCTTTACGATAAAATCCTGGATATAAAGAATTGTTATCTTCAGCCCCACCCGTCCAATGCCATACGACTGTTTTTAAAGGCATACGCGATAGAACATGGTTTATCCTTTTACGATGTACGGAAATGGACCGGTTTCCTGAGGAACCTGATCATCCGGAATACAACAACAGGCGATCTGATGGTTATCCTGGTATTCAGGGAAGCGCTTACGGATGTCATCAATACCCTGCTGGAGGCGTTGATTTCAGCCTTTCCTGAAATCACTTCGGCATTCTATGTGATCAATGAGAAAAAAAATGATATCATCAACGATCTTCCGCTACATCATTTTTATGGTAAGGAGTTCATGACCGAAAGGATGCCTCCATATAAACCAGGATATCCCGGCACGGAATTCAGAATTGGTCCGGTTTCATTTTTTCAGACCAACTCCCGGCAGGCGGTTGTATTGTATCAGACTGCTGCTGATTTTGCAGGTTTTCGTGGCCATGAAACAGTTTATGACCTTTATACCGGGACTGGTACCATTGCAAATTATATTGCCCCTTATGTAAAAAAAGTTGCAGGAATTGAATCGGTCGGGGCCGCCATCGAAGATGCACGAATGAACGCACTGCTGAACGGCTTCACAAACACCCATTTTTTTACCGGTGAAACCGAAAAAATTTTAACGCCGGAATTCATCCTGGAAAATGGTAAGCCCGATATCGTTATTACCGATCCTCCCCGCTCCGGAATGCATGAAAAAGTAATCCGGGCCATTCTCTCCGTTGCACCCGGAAAAATTGTTTATGTAAGTTGCAACCCAGCTACCCAGGCCCGTGATATTGCATTAATGACCGATCGATATGAAGTGGTTAAATGTCAACCGGTGGATATGTTCCCTCAAACACAGCATGTTGAAAATATTGCATTGCTGAGACGGAGAGATTAACCTGTCATAACCCGCTCCCTTATCCAACCGGCCAGTTTTTCAACATCCGGGTTCATCCCTTCAACAGTATAGTTTGCCTGACGATAAAAAAAAGATCGTTGTTGCATATGCTCCACGACAAATTTTTCAAGCTGGCCGGGATCCAGTTGACTTAACAGTGGCCGTTTTTTCCGGATCTTGTACAACCGGTCCAGCAGTGGTTTAACCTCCCAGTGTAGATAGACAGAAATACCCGATTGGTTTATAAAATCCATATTATTAAAAAAACAGGGGGTCCCGCCTCCGGTGGCAATGACAGTATCGATTAATTGCGTTGTTTTGTGTAAAATTTCCTGTTCCATTTTTCGAAATGGAGGTTCTCCATATTTATTAAAAAAATCGAGAATGGAAACTTTATATTGCTCTTCGAAAATATAGTCAATATCCACAAATCCGTATTGTAACCTCTCTGCCAGAAATTTCCCCAGTACCGACTTCCCCGAAGCCATATAGCCAACCAGATAGATACGCATACCGGTAAAAGTACGATAATTATACTTATCTTTGCAGGGAAAAAAATAGTCTATTGCTATGAAACTACGGCCATTGTTGATTTTTTCCCTGTTCATTGCATGGATCATCGTGGGCGGTTGCAACAACAGGGAAGGAAAAGAGGGCAGCCCCCTCTCCACCGACATTGTGAGCAATCCCAATACTGCCGACGGGACTACCGACCGGAGCGGGCTTCCCCTGATGGTTTTTGAAGAGACAGAACATGATTTCGGGAAAATCCTCGAAGGAGAAACGGTGTCATTCAATTTTAAATTTACAAACAAAGGGAAATCCGACCTGGTTATTGCCGATGTCAGCTCCTCCTGTGGCTGTACTGTTCCTTCATACCCCAAAACACCCGTTCGCCCGGGAGAAGAAAGCACGATTAAAGTTATCTTCAACAGCAACGGCCGGCGCGGATACCAAGCTAAAAATGTTATTGTGGTGGCCAATACGCAACCCAATACAACCCTGATCCGCATCAAAGCGCAGGTAGTAAACCCCGGAAGTGAAAAAACACAATAGATACACAATTAACCGATAACATCCAACCTAATATCTAAATCAAAATTGCATATGACAAACCTCTTATCAATCCTGCTGATGGCGCCACAGGGCCAGGGTGGACAACAAAATGGCTGGTATTCCTTTTTACCGTTATTATTGATCATCGTCGTTTTCTATTTCTTCTTTATCCGGCCACAGATGAAACGCTCCAAAGACCAGAAAAAATTCAAGGAGAGTTTACAAAAGGGCCAGAAAATTATTACCATTGGTGGTATTCACGGACGGATTGTCGAAATCCAGGAGACTTCAGTGACCATTGAAGTTGAAAACGGAGTCCGGTTGCGTGTGGAAAAAACCGCCATTGCCATGGATCCCAACCAGACCATCGAAGCCAAGTAGTATACCATCTTAAAGCTGAGGCGCTTGAAAACCGATTTTATTCAGTTTATCGGAAATGCCCGGCAGCGCAAAAGTGCAAATTTCAGGAATCAACTTTCCATTTTTATAATTTGCCTGGTACTGTCCCTGCTTATATGGTTCCTTGTACGACTTTCCAAGGATTACTATTATGCTATGGAATACCATCTTACTTATACCGACATTCCGGCAAAATTCAAATTGACCGGATATTCTGATACAATCCTTACCGTTAAAATCAAAGTACAGGGTTTTGATTTTATTACCGAACGGTTTATCATCCCCCAGGAACGGCAATTTGATGTCAGCTTGAGGGACATCAGGATCCGTTTTTCAGATAACCGGGTGTGGGGATACCTCTTGACAAACCGGATCGGAAAAGATTTGGTAGCACAGTCGAGCTTTTCAGGCGATGTCTATTTTGTTGCCCCCGATACCCTTTTTTTTGAATTTGAAAAAAGAGAGGCGGCCCCAGCCGATAAAAAACCGGTAACAACTCCCGGCACCCTTCAACCCATGGTGAAAGATTCCCTGAGGATGCTTCCCGACAGTTCAAAAAAAATAACGAAACCTGTGGCCGGACATCGGGAAAAACACTGAACCATGCTTAAAATCGGACTGACCGGGAACATCGGAAGTGGAAAAAGCGTGGTTTCCCGGATATTTTCCCAATTGAGGGTCCCGGTGTATCAGGCAGATGAAGAATCGAAGAAAATCCTTCAAACAGAACGCGTCATTACCGAAGTGACGAAGTATTTCGGCCATGATATCCTTACACCCGGGAGACAGGTAGATAAAAAAAAACTGGCTTCGGTCGTTTTTTCTGACGCCACCGCCCTTCAACGCCTCAATTCAATCCTCCATCCCAGGGTTCGTCAGGATTTTCAGGAGTGGGCTTCAAAATTCAGCCATCTACCTTATGTTGTTCAGGAAGCGGCTATTATTTTTGAAAGCGGTTTTCAAAATGAATTTGATTATATTGTCCATGTATCCTGTCCGGAAGAGATTGCCATCCGGAGGGTCATGACCAGGGACGGGGCCGACCGGCAAACCGTATTACAGCGTATGCGTTTTCAGATGGAAGATATAAAAAAAGCGGCGTTATCCGATTTTGTAATCCGCAACGATGGTTCTCTTTTAATTATTCCCCAGACGCTTTCCATTCACAGAAAATTATTGGAAACCGGAACGAAAAACATCCCATGAAGGAGTTAAAAATCTCTGCTGTATCGTATCTGAACACCTTTCCTTTTGTTTATGGTATCCAGAAATCCGGGTTTCTGAAAAATTTCCGATTAGAGCTCGATATCCCAAAAGTTTGTGCCCTGAAATTAAAAGACAAGAAGGTCGATATTGCGCTTGTTCCGGTTGGCGCGCTGCCTGATTTCGACCATTACCATTTTGTTTCCAACGATTGTATCGGCGCGGTCGGACCGGTAAAAACCGTCCTCCTGCTGTCGAAGTCCCCATTGGAAAAGATAGCGCAGGTTCATCTTGATTACGACTCAAGGACGTCGGTACAGTTGGTCAAAGTATTGGCAAAACATTATTGGGGAATCGCTCCCGACTGGCAGAACATGGCAGCCGGCCAGGCTTCGGCTCAACCATCGGTTGAGGCGCTGGTTGCCATTGGCGATAAGACTTTTGAGCTCAGGCATCACTTCCCGTATGTTTACGACCTGGCAGAAGAATGGATCCGGTTCGCCCGTTTGCCTTTTGTTTTTGCTGTCTGGATTTCAAACGAACAACTGCCACCGGAGCTGACAACTCCTTTTTGCCGGGCGCTCGCCTGGGGGCTGGACCGGAAAGCCGGAAGCCTGGAATTTTTCAAAGAAAAACTTCCCGTTTGCGAAGATTGCCTGGGATACCTTGAAAAGAATATATCCTATGCCTTCGATGAGAGGAAAAAAGAAGGATTGTCGAAGTTCCTGGGTTATTTCTTCGCCGGATAGCCGCGTTTTTTGGCCATATCCTCAAGACGTTTCTGAAATCCCGATTTTTTTACCGGTTTTTTGCGGTTTGCTTCGATCTGTGCATGAAGTTTCTTTTCATCGATGGTTGCCCGGATGATATAAATCTGTGCAAAGGTAAGCAGGTTTGCCAGCAGGTAGTAATAGCTGAGGCCTGAGGAATAATCATTAAACCAAAAAAGGAACATCACCGGCATCAGGTACATCATGGTTTTCATACCTGGCATCTGTTGTTGCGACGATCCCATCATCTGATCGTTGATCCTGGTGTAAAGTACGCTTGAGATCGTCATTAAAAGGGCAAACAAACTCACGTGGTCGCCATACCAGGGGATTGAAAAACCGCCGGGAAAGGTCCAGATCGAATCGTAGGAGGAGAGGTCTTTGGCCCATAAAAAGGATTGTTGACGAAGTTCAATGGAGGATGGGAAAAACCGGAACATGGCAATCAGGATGGGCATCTGTAAAAGAAGCGGGATGCAACCCGCCATGGGGTTAACGCCGGCTTTTTTATAGAGTTCCATGGTAGCCTGCTGCTTCTTCATAGCATCTTCCTTTTTGGGATATTTTTTACCCAACTCATCAATTTCGGGTTTAAGGACCTTCATTTTTGCCGATGATTTGTAGGTCTTGAAAGCAATCGGAAAAAGGACAATTTTTAAAAGAATGGTCAATACCAGGATGATGATCCCATAGTTCCATCCGAAGTTACCAAAGAAGGTAAAAACCGGGATAACAGCATATATATTGATCCAGGCCATCAGAAAAAATCCCCAGCCCAGCGGGATTTGTTTTTCGAGATCGAGTTTGTATTTTCTGAGTCCGTAGTATTTGTTGGGGCCAAAGTACATCGACATCGAAACTTCTTTTGTCTCCTTTGGGGTAAAAGGGATTCCGACTTCTGCCAGCATCGATTTCACATAATTCCGCTTACCCGGAAGGGTCAGCGTCCGGATCCTGGGTTCACTGAAAAAATGATCGGCTATCAGGCTGGTTGAGAAGAACTGCTGGGTAAACGAAACCCATTTGATTTTCTCATTCTTCAGGTATTTTTCTTCATCTTTTGTTTCAGAGATATAATCTGTTTTATCTTCGAAAAACTTATAATAGATGGTGGAGTTCATATGCTCCATCTTCAGGCTTTTCTCCAATTGTTTCAGGTTGTCGCTCCAGTTCAGCACAAGATATTTGGTAGAGGGGTCGATGACCTCTTCCATGCCCTGAAATTTCACCTGAAACCTCAGCATATATTCATTTCCGCGAACAGTGTAAAGGAATTCAATATATTTCCCGGGGTCGTAGGTAGTATCGGTTGCTGCCATAAATAGCCGCATTCCGAACTGAATGGAGTCATTGCCCGAAACTTTGCCGCTGGCTTTTTCTTTATTTTCCATACCTGGCCAAAAAGGTTGAAAATAGAGCCGGTCGGTATTTATAATGCGGTTGTTGGCAAAAAAGGTGAGGCCAAAGTGGAGTGAATCGTTATCTAAAAGGATCAGCGGGCGCTTATCCCAGGTGAGATAATCCTTGAGTTCCACATTGGCAATTTTACCGCCTAAGGAAGCTATTTTCAAACGGAAAAAGTCATTTTCAATGGTATAGGATGTATCGTCACCGGCGGCGGCATTGGCAAACAGGCCCAGTTCATCTTTCCTGTTCATCCGCAGGAGGGTTACCGAATCGAAACTCTTTCCCGATGCTTTGATTTTTTCTTTTTCCATGGCAGTTTCGAGGGCGCGGGTGCGGGCATTGGCACGGATGGTCGAATCGCGCCGTGCCTGGGTTACCAGCCACAGTGAGTCGGATTTCCGTTTTTGCTGAATGAGTTCGTCCTGTGAAGGGCTCATCAGATAACTGTAGGCAATGAAGATCCCAAAAATCAGGACCAGGCCAATGATGGTATTTTTGTTCATAAGAGAAATTGGAGAAATCGGGTACAAAGTTATTAAAATGTCGTTAACTCCCGGAGTAATCCTTAGCAGCTTTAATAAAACTGACAAACAACGGATGTGGCCGGGCTACCGTACTTTTAAATTCGGGGTGGAACTGAACGCCAAAAAACCAGGGGTGTGACTCCAGTTCGATAATTTCAACCAGATTGTCTTTTTCATTTAATCCTACCGGGACCATCCCTGCATTCCGGTATTGTTCGATGTACTCGTTGTTAAATTCAAACCGGTGCCGGTGGCGCTCCGAGATATTTTCATCCTGATAGATATCCAATACTTTGCTGCCTGCTTTAAGTTTGCATGGAAATGCGCCAAGGCGCATGGTCCCTCCCATTCCGGAAATCTTTTTTTGGGTCTCCATCATATCAATTACCGGGTATGGGGTCGATTTATTGAACTCCGTTGAATGTGCGTTATGTAAACCAAGTACATTCCGTCCGAATTCTATAACAGCACATTGCATCCCGAGACAGATTCCAAAGAAGGGAATGTTGTGTTCGCGGACATACCGGATGGCTGTAATCTTCCCTTCGATGCCCCGTTCGCCGAAACCGGGAGCAACCAAAACCCCATCCAGATGTCCCAGCTTTTCAGCTACATTTTCATCATTGATAAACTCAGAATGGATGGTCAGTACTTTCACTTTGACACCATTGGTCGTTCCGGCATGGATAAACGATTCATTGATTGACTTATAGGCGTCCTTTAATTCGACATATTTCCCGACCAGGCCAATAATTACTTCGCCTGCAGGATGTTTCATGGCGTATAAAAACTGCTCCCAGTCGGTCAGGTCTGGTTGGGAATCGACCGGCATCCGGGTTTTCTGCAAAATTTCGAAATCCAGGTTTTCCCTTCGCATCAGGATGGGCACATCGTAAATGGATTCGACATCGATGCATTCAATAACCGATGTTGGCGCAACGTTGCAGAAAAGGGCTATTTTATTGCGGATTCCTTCAGACAAGTGTTTTTCGGTGCGGCACACAATAATATCGGGTTGAACCCCTGATTCGAGCAACGTTTTTACCGAGTGCTGGGTGGGTTTTGTTTTTAATTCGCCTGCAGCGGCAAGATAAGGGACTAATGTAAGATGAACAACAACACAATTATGGCCCAGTTCCCAGCGCAACTGACGAACTGCTTCAATGAAAGGCAACGACTCAATATCGCCGACGGTCCCACCGATTTCGGTGATAATAAAATCATACCGGGCCCGGTTTGAAAGAAGTTTTATCCGGTATTTTATTTCGTCGGTAATGTGCGGAATTACCTGAACGGTCTCCCCTAAATATTCGCCCTTGCGTTCCCTGGTGATCACCGATTGGTAGATAACCCCGGTGGTCACATTGTTGGCCTGTGAAGTGGGGACATTCGAAAACCGCTCGTAGTGACCGAGGTCAAGGTCGGTCTCAGCGCCATCTTCGGTAACAAAACATTCCCCATGTTCGTACGGGTTCAGGGTTCCCGGATCAATATTAATATAGGGGTCAAGTTTTTGAATGGTGACGGTAAACCCACGGGCTACAAGCAACTTTGCAATGGAGGCTGAAATAATCCCTTTGCCTAAGGATGAGGTTACCCCCCCGGTGACGAAAATGTATTTGGTTGTGGTCATGAAAAAGAAAATTGAGGGATAAACCCACGGCAAAAGTACTGGAATAATTTCAGATATGGAAGCTTCCTCTTAGTGTTCAGGGCACTTTCTTTTCAACAGATCGGGCCGCTGGATGCGCCGTTTGATGCAGAGAATCTCGGAAGCGATCTCCTCAATGGGTTTATTGGTAACCTGTATGACCGGCCATTCATACTTGTCGAAAAGGTTCTGTGCGTAATTCAGTTCCCTGCGGACATTTACCAGCGATGAATACTCAATGGTGGCCCCGCCCAGATATTGTTGACGGGCTTCCCGAAGGTTCGAAAGCTCCTGTGGCCGGGTCATCAGTCCAAAAACATTCCCCGTGGGTAGATTGGCAATGTTGTCGGGCAATTCAACCCCCATAACGATCGGATAGTTGGCAACAAACCAACCTTTATAAGCAAGATAGATGGAGAGTGGTGTTTTGAAAGTACGGGAGACTCCGACCAGCAGGATTTCTGATTTTTCGTAATCATACGCCCGCTGGCCGTCATCATGGTTGAATGCAAACTGCATGGCATCGATCCGCTTAAAATATTCTTTGTTTAACCTGAAAAACAATCCGGGTTCGCCGGTAGGGGAATCGGCAAAATGATGGGCAAGCCTCGATAACAGCGGCCCCATCAGGTCGATGGAGTCAATGTTGTGAATCCTGCTGATCCGGAGAATCGTATCACGAAACACCGATGAAACCAGGGTATGCACAATAAGGCCCTCTTCCCTGACGGCCTCCAGCACGATATCCTCAAGCTGTTGTTCGGTCCGAACTTCCCCCCTCAGAATGACTTCGGGGCTGATATTTGGGAACTGGGTCAGCGCCGCCATCACCGTTTGCTCAGCAGTACGGCCTGTACCATCGGACACAACAAATATTTTTTTCATGGGCAGGTTCATTTCATCAGGTCCCTTCCCGCAAAGTTTCATTTTTGTGAAAGGAGGGCCCAATATGTTTTAAGCCTATAAAACTACTACATTCATAGCGTTTCTTCAAATTTAAAGTTGTTTTTTGACATATCATTTTAATCCGTAATTTTGTCACCCTATTCTTATGGAACTATAAATCATTAAAAAAATACAAAATGGGAACAATTAAAGTTGGGATTAACGGTTTTGGGCGCATTGGCCGTTTGACATACCGTGCCTTATTAAAGAAAAACAATGTTGAAGTGGTTGCCATCAATGACCTGACCGATGCCAAAACCCTGGCACATCTGTTGAAATATGATTCCGTTCACGGACGGTTTCCCGGAGAAGTGGCTGTTGAAGGAGATTTTCTGGTAATCAACGGAAAGAAAATCAAGGTCATGGCTGAAAAAGATCCTGCCAACCTGCCATGGGGAGCCCTCGGCGTGGAAATTGTACTTGAATGCACCGGAATTTTCCGTAACCGTGAAAAGATGGGCAAACATCTCACTGCAGGGGCAAAAAAAGTATTGCTTTCGGTTCCGGCCGACGACAAAAATGATGTCGATGCAACCATCGTCCTGGGAGTAAACGACAACACGCTTAAACCAGAAATGAAGCTCATTTCTAATGCTTCCTGCACCACCAACTGTCTGGCCCCGGTTGCCAAGGTATTAAACGACAGTTTTGGGATTAAACGTGGTTTGATGAATACCATACACAGTTATACCAACGACCAGATCATTCTCGATGCCCCTCACAAAGATTTACGCCGTGCCCGGGCTGCAGCCGTTTCCATCATTCCTACCAAAACCGGGGCTGCCAAAGCCATTGGATTGGTCATTCCTGAACTGGACGGAAAAATGGACGGTTTTGCGGTACGTGTCCCGACCCCTGACGCTTCACTCGTGGATTTGACCTGTGAACTAAACCGGGATGTGACAAAAGAAGAAATAAATGCTGCCATGAAAGCAGCTGCAAACGGGCCCATGAAAGGCGTTCTCGAATATCTCGACGAGCCCCTGGTTAGTTGCGACATCATCGGAAATACGCATTCGTCGATTTACGATTCCGGATTGACGAAAATCCTGGGCGGTAACATGGTCAAAGTAATTGCCTGGTACGACAATGAATATGGCTATTCATGCAGGCTTGCCGACCTCGTGGAGAAAATGGTTTAATTGCTTTCCTGCTTTGGAAGAGGTTCCCTGAGTAAGGGGGCCGTATTTCCGATCCATGCTTCAAAAGCTGTTTCCGATAAAGGGAACAGCTTTTTTTGTAAGTTTGTCCGGCACTACCGACAATAATTCATTCAATGGAATCCATCAAAGAGATTTATAAAATTGGTTTTGGCCCTTCGAGCAGCCATACCATGGGGCCACGAAAAGCAGCGGAAATTTTCAGGGACTTACCTGCGACCCGCTCTTTGGATTGGTATAGATTCCGCGTATTGAACGGAATGCATTCGGAGCTGCCCGCGCCCTCGACGCCAATATGTATGCCCTGCTCTCCGACGGCCAGCATCTTGTGAGTTTCGACAGGGTTATCCAAGCAATGAAACAAACCGGACACGATCTGCCCCGCATTTACCGGGAGACGGCAGAAGGAGGATTGGCCATCCTAGGGATCAAAGGGTGAAAAATGTACCGTGTAAAACCACGATTAAGCCTGGGCCATAAATTTTGGTGAATTTTTTTTGACCTTTTTGCAAACCCGTTTTCAACAGGAATGACCTCTTTGTTCCAATAGATCAAAATAAGAGTTGGCCATCTGCCGAAAAAACAACCCCGGTCTCAATAGAAAACCGTATCTTTGTCATATTATTCATCTGTGTTTTCAGTTTTAACGATTCTGATCATCATTTCCCACCCTCAAAACCAACAGGCTTCGTGCCATGGCACTGGCTTTCCATCAGGTAGTAACCTGCTTGGGAATATCCCGAAATCATGAAAGCACATAATTTAATCCATTCATGATAACATTTAAAGAATTGGGCATCGACACCGATATCGTCCTTGCCCTGACCGAACTTGGTTTTGAAAACCCCATGCCGGTCCAGGAAAAAGTAATCCCGTTATTGCTGGGACCCAAAACCGATATCGTTGCCCTGGCCCAGACAGGTACAGGAAAAACAGCCGCTTTCGGACTCCCTCTGATCCAGCAAACCGATACCGGGAATCATCTTCCACAAGCCCTTATCCTCTGCCCTACCCGCGAACTTTGCATTCAGATTTCAGGCGACCTGAACGATTTTGCCAAATATATTGACGATTTAAAAGTACTTCCGGTTTATGGCGGAAGCAGTATGGAAATCCAGATCAAAGCATTGAAAAAAGGGGTACAGATCGTTGTTGCCACTCCAGGCCGGTTGCTTGACCTGATCCGCCGTCGTGCCATTAAATTAAATAAGGTCGCAACGGTGGTCTTAGACGAAGCCGATGAAATGCTGAACATGGGATTTCTCGACAGTATCAACGATATCCTTGCCGAAGTGCCCGTCGACCGGAATACCCTCCTTTTTTCGGCTACCATGCCCAACGAAGTGGCCGTCATCGCTCGGAATTACATGCATTCACCGGTGGAAATCACCATCGGGGACCGAAATTCAGGCGCCGAAAACATCAAACACCTTTACTATACGGTACACGCCAGGGATAAATACACGGCGCTGAAACGGATCGTCGATTACTATCCTTCCATCTATGGGATCGTGTTTTGCCGTACCAGGATCGATACCCAGGAAATTGCCGACAAGCTCATTGCCGACGGATACAATGCTGAAGCCTTACACGGGGATCTTTCGCAGGCCCAGCGCGACAGCGTCATGCAAAAATTCCGTATCCGGCACCTCCAATTGCTTGTCGCCACAGATGTAGCTGCCCGCGGACTCGATGTGGACGACCTTACCCACATCATCAATTACAGCCTTCCCGACGACATCGGCGCTTACACCCATCGAAGCGGCCGTACCGGAAGAGCCGGAAAAGCAGGGATCTCTGTAGCCATCATCAACCTCAAGGAAAAACACCTGATTAAACAAATCGAAAAGCTGATCAAAAAACCCTTCACTTCGGCCAAAGTCCCCGGAGGACGCGAAATCTGCGAAAAACAGCTTTTCAACCTGATCCATAAGATGGAAAATGTGGAGCTGGAACATACTGAAATTGACACCTTTCTTCCAACCATTTACCGCAAACTCGAATGGCTCGAAAAAGAAGAGGTTATCAAAAGGTTCGTTGCCCTTGAATTCAACCGTTTTCTGGATTATTATCGGAATGCAAAAGATATCAATGTAACCGAAGAAAAAACCAGGGATTCCTTTCGTGAAAAAACCGACCGGCGGGAACCACGCAATGAAGTTACTGAATTTACGAGGCTCTCAATCAACAAAGGCAAAGCGGACGGGCTCTATCCCAATACCCTCATCGATCTGATAAACCACAATAACCCCGGAAAAAGGATCCGGATCGGAGAAATTCTTCTGGATAAAAACGAAGGGCTTTTTGAAGTTGACAGCCATTATGCCAGTGCACTGATGACCGCCCTGAACAATGCCGAATTCAACGATACCACAATCCGGGTCGAACCAGCCTCAGGTCAGGCGACAACCCGGTTTACCCAGCCACGTAGTTTCGGTAAAAAGCGCTCCCCAAAAACTTTTAGTGACCATTCACAGGAGTCAACATTCCCCCGGAAAACATCGCGAAAAGGGAACAAGGATTACACAGGAAAAACCGGTAACTTTAATAAGAAAAAGAAAAAGTTTAAAAATAATTCGTAAAATTTTCCCGGGGAAGACCGATCATTTAAGATGAATTGTTATGTTTGCAACCTCAAAGATAACTCAACATGCTAAAAAAGATCTTCGCCCGTCAGATGGTGAAACGAACCAAGGGACGCCGGTTTTCAATTCATTATCTCGAAGAAAAACATGTCGATCAATCTCAGCCCTACCCTAACGACAGCTCCTATTTTTATGGCGGTGACAAAAACGGCAACGCGTTTATCACCCGGATGGCTTTTCGTTCACCCAAAAGGGCCAACGAATACTGGTTCGACTTTTTTATCAAAGATTACGGATTCTTCGGTTTAACAAGTTCGCCTGGGGAAGAAGGGCCTGGATTTCAACAAGGGCTTCTTCGATGGGAGCCCATTGAAACCGGCAAAATCTGGCGGATCACTTTTGAAGGGACGGTTAACGACAAGCAGGAAAAGGCCCATTATTGCAAGGTCAACATGGTTTTCACCGGCGATCACCCGGTGTATGATTTCGCTAAGAGTTCCGATCACAGGGCCATTGCCGACGCCATTGCATCCGAGAAGTGGACCCGGGCGTTTTTTCACCACATGAAGGATACACACCAGGTCCATTATGAACAAACCGGGACCTTCAAAGGTACCATTGTTTTGGATGAGAAGACTTTCGCCTTACAGATGATGGCTTCGCGCGATCACTCATTTGGTTCACGCAACTGGCATACATGGGACCGCCATTATTGGATTACCGGCGTTTCCGATGCGGGTGTCCACTGGACAGTAACCACCATTAAATGGCAGTTTCTGGGGCGGCTAACAGCAGGTTTTATAACCCTGGCCGATGGGTCCACCGATGCCATTGTTGATTGTACAGATCTCGATACCGTTTCCCGGGAAAAACTTCTTCCCAACCACGGCGTTATTGAAATAAAAACCCGGAATGGAAAAACACACATCATGGAATTCTGGCGAAACGGGGAATTTCAATACCTTCACGACGGAAAGTACCGGATGCACGAAGGGATCGGGACTTATAAATTCGATGGGGTTGATGGCATTGGAATGGTTGAATTCGGCTTTCATGCCGATAAATATAAGGAGTAAGGAACTTGAACTAAGGACTGATTTTGATTAAGTTTATTCAGGATATACAGGACGAACCAGTTGGAGGAAAAGCGAAGGGGTTACAGATGTTGCGAAAAATCGGGCTCAATGTCCCCGATGCATTTGTTCTGATCCACCCCCGTACTGAAAATCTCGACGAAGCCCGGATTCAAAAACACCTTCACGCATTAGGGGAAGGATGCAAAGCCGTACGCTCCTCTGCCGTCAGCGAAGATGGCGCCAATGCCTCATTTGCCGGTCAATTTGAAACGTTTCTGAACCTTTGCTCTTACGGGGAGATCAAAGATGCCATTATCAACTGTATTGAAGCCGCCAAAGCAGACCGGGTCCGCTCTTACAGCGGGAGCCTCCATTCAGAAGCCGACCTGCGGATTTCAGTGATCCTTCAGAATATGGTCGATGCCCGGATAGCCGGCGTCGTCTTTTCAATAAACCCGGTCAATAACCGGCGCGATACCATGATCATCAATGCCATTGCAGGACATGGTGAAGAACTGGTGAGCGGAAAGAAAGACGCTGTGCATTACGAAATTTTAAGAAGCGGTAAAAATATTGACCTCATCACAAACCGCCTGTCACCAGCGGAAAAGAAAGATCCTTCAGCCGATAACCCGCTGTTGACAAAAAATCAGCTTATCGAAATCATGAAGGGGGCCAAATTAGCTGAATCGCATCATGGTATGCCGGTCGACCTCGAATGGGCCATCGATCAACAGGGTACATTGCACTGGCTTCAGGTACGGCCAATCACCACACTACAGGAGGTCCATTATAATGAACTTGATTCTGTGAAGGAGGAAAGCAGCGATGTCTGGACTCTTGGGAACATCGGTGAGATGATGCCGGGTGTTGCCACCCCCCTTACCTGGTCGGTCAGCGCCGAAGCCATCGATTATGGAATGACCGTCCTTGCAAATCAAGTTGGCGCCTTCAAACTTAAAGACAGGACTTCTCCACGGTATATTCAGATGTTTTACAACCGGTTGTTCATAAATATGAGCAACATGATGGATTATCCGAAACACATCTGGTTAAACAAAGCAGATGATGTACAATTTGCATTAAGCGGAAAAGTTTTCCCCGGGATTGCTGCGCAACCTGAAAGCGGGTTACCACGACGCATCTTTAATTTTTACCGGCAAATAGCCATTACTTTTCTTGCAAAAAAACACCTTGCAGCGCTTAAGAAACTGGAATCAACTTTCACTGTTGAAGCCTCCGGAAACCTGGTGAAAATACATGAGAATTTAGGAAAAGCCCGATATCAACTGGGTGTCGGATTTGGTCACCACCTGATGACCTCCGCTCAGTCGGGCACTCTTTATTCTGCATTTATGCGGATCATGGCCGGCAATAAACAGACTCCTTCTGCCGGCGATCACCATATTGCTACCATCCTGTTGCTCAACATCCCTGAAATTGAAAGCGCCGATGCCGTGAAATCCCTGGAACGGTTTGCAAACCTGATAAAACATGACGTGATGTTTGCTTCACGGTTTCTGACAGCCACTCCAGACGAGGCGCTGGCATTGTTGGAAAACGATGCCCCTTCGGAAATTTCAAGGCAATTTCGGGATTTTATTTCACGCCATGGCCACCGTTGTGTAAGAGAATCAGAACTTCGGGAAAAAACATGGGAAGAACGCCCGCAGCTTCTTATCAAATCGCTTCAGACACGGATCAAATTCAACGACAACAGGCCTGTCCAGCAAAATGTTTCCGCTTTAATACAGGAAGCCACAAAAAATCTTCCGCTTTTTAAACGGAACCTGCTCCGGATGCTGGTACCCTTAGCCCGCAGAGCAGTGGCCCGAAGGGAGATTACCAAAGCCGATGTGATCAGGATGGTCAGTAAGGTCAGAAAAGGATACCGGGAACTTGCCCTCCGGTTGACACAGGATGGATTGCTGGATGATCCCGACCAAATCTATTTTTTAACCCATGAAGAGATCGGCCTTTTAATCCATGACCATAACCCTCAATGGAAAGTAAAAGCCGGAAAACGCAGGGATATCTTCCCTGAACTGGATAAACTGGTTTTTGATGAGGTGAGCTTCGGAATCCCTGAACCCATGGAACAGGAGCACGATATCGATGTCAGGGAAGGACAGTTGCAGGGAATACCTGTCAGCAGTGGCATCGTCGAAGGCCGGGCACGCATCATCCACACCCTTGCAGACGCTGAAAAACTGATGGAAGGCGAAATCATGATTGCCTCTTTTACCGATATCGGATGGACCCCTTACTTCAGTATTATTTCAGGACTGATTACCGAAATTGGAAGCCCTCTCTCCCATGGCGCTGTTGTTGCCCGTGAATACAGAATTCCTGCCATTGTAAGCGTTAAAGGGGCCAGACGGTTTTTTAAAGACGGCGACCTGGTGCACCTGGATGGAAACAGGGGAATTGTAGAGAAGGTGGGTTAAGTAACGAATGACGAATGATGAATGACGAATCGGTAATATGAGCTTATCGTTGTGTTGTTATTATAAGATCTTTTGTTTGAACTTTTCAAGGGTATCTTCATCGTCAGTCATCACCGTAAGCTGGTCGCCGGCATGAAAAACAGTTGCGCCATCGGGGACAAATAAAACATCGCCCCGGATCACCATCGAGATTAAAATGCTTTTTGGAAGAGATAAACTCACCAATGTTTTATTTTCAATAACAGTTCCGGGAAGCAGTTCAATTTCTGCCCGCACCGGCTTCACGGTATTCACAAATTCTTCCTCAATGGCGCTCTTTTTCCGGATTGTAACCGGGACCGACAGCCCAAGTAGTTTGGCAACCCATGCTATTGTCGAACCCTGGATAAGTACCGAGATCAGGGAGATAAAAAAAACGAGATTAAAGATAAACATCCCGTTATCAATTTCAGCATCAAGTACATAAATGGACAGGATAACAGGAACGGCGCCCCGAAGCCCCACCCACGAAATAAAAAGTTTCGACCGGAAATTAAACCCTGAAAAAGCAAGTGAAATGAAAACAGCCAATGGCCGGGCAACAAGAATGATAAAAAAAGAAATAACCAATCCTACAGAAACAACGGGAATCAGTTGTTTCGGATAAACAAGCAACCCCAATGTCAGGAACATAATGATCTGCATCAGCCAGGCCTGTCCATCGAAATGCTTGGTAAGACTGCGTTTATGGACAAATTCCTTATTTCCCAGGATGGTGGCGGCAATATAAACGGAGAGATAACCGTTACCGCCGATAAAATCGCTGAAAGCAAAAGTAAAGATGGCAAAAGCGATGAGCATCACTGAATAAAGCCCTTCAAACGACAGATGGATCCTGTTGATAATCCTTGTGATCAGGAAACCCATTGCAATTCCAAAAGGAATACCGAGGAGGAACTGTTTTAAGAACATCAGGATCAGTTTCCCGGCGGATACCGATTCAGATTGTAAGATAAAGATAAAAAAAATGGTGAGGAAATAGGCCATCGGATCGTTGCTTCCGCTTTCAAATTCCAGCAACGGCCTGATCCTGCCTTTTAGCCCTGTGTTTTTCGATCGAAGGATAGAGAAAACAGCGGCAGCATCGGTAGAAGAGATAATTGAACCAAACAGCAAACCTTCGATAAGGCTTATATGTGTAAAATAGGAGATGAAAATCCCGGTTAAGGCTGCAGTGACAACAACGCCAAGGGTTGAAAGAAGAGCGCCTTGCCTGAGCACCGGACGAATGTCGGAATACCGGGTATCCAATCCGCCGGAAAACAGAATTAAGATCAGGGCCAGGGTGCCGATAAATTTGGAAAGATGGATATCAAAAAAATCGATATTCCCTACGCCGTCTGCGCCTGCCAACATCCCGACAGCCAGGAACAAAACGACCGTGGGAACTCCATATTTGGTCGATTTACTGAAAAATACACTCAGGATAAGAAGGAAAGAACCTATCAGTAAAATATTTTCCAGGGTCAGGTTCATCTCAATACGATACTTTGTCAACCTTATCGAGCCAAAGCCTGAAAAGGGCTTCACTTTTCGGGTTCCCGATTTTCACAAAATGAATTTTTCGCTCTTCAACCGGAAGGTTTAATTCTTCGTAGATGTGATTATCACGAAAACCGATGTTTTCGGCATCCTTCCGTGTTGAACAATAATAAACTTCCTGGATATTGGCCCAGTATATTGCTGAAAGGCACATCGGGCAAGGCTCACATGTTGTGAAGATGGTAGCCCCGGTCAGATCAAAATGGCCGATGTTTTTACAGGCATTACGGATGGCCATTACCTCGGCATGTGCGGTGGGATCATTTTCGGAAATGACCTTATTGACACCCCGTCCGAGAATTTTTCCATCTCTGACGATTACTGCTCCAAAAGGGCCGCCATGATTGTTTTTTACCGATTCAATGGCATCATCAAACGCCTGATCGAGATATTGTGATAAACCATCCATAGAATAGGGTTCAATGTCATTATTATTCTTTGACAAAAATAAGGAGGAAAGCTGGTTAATTTCAAAAAAATCGCCTCCGGTTATCAAATATACATGTTTCAGATAATTCAATAAAAATTCTTCCCAATCAAAGCCTGAATCTCTTAATTTTGATTCGTTCAATCCATCATCCATATTTTCAGTCCCGTGTCAGATAAATTTTTTCCTATTCCGTTTCCAAATCTTGTCCGGATCGTCCTGAGAGAGATCAAAATGCACAGGTTTTCCGGCATCCCGGAGTCCCTTTTTCATTTTCCATCGGCATCCGATCCTTTCACCATGGAACGCTATGGTCAAAAACTCGCCACACCCATTGGGCTGGCGGCCGGTCCCCATACCCAGTTATCGTTAAATATTGTTGCCGGATGGTTATGCGGCGCCCGGTATATTGAATTGAAGACCATTCAAACCCTCGATGAGCTGGATGTTTCCAAACCATGTATTGACATGCAGGATGAAGGTTATAATTGTGAATGGTCACAGGAACTTAAAACCGGTCAAACCTTTCTTGAATACCTCCACGCCTTGGTCCTGATTCATATTCTTCATCGGGAACTCGGATTTTACGGCCCGGTCGGCACTTTGTTCAACATGAGTATCGGATATAACCTGGAAGGGATCCTGAATCCAAATGTGCAGCAGTTTTTTAATTCCATCCATCGTTCATCTGAAACGATCGACCAGGTAAAACATTCCATCAGGGATATCTATCCCCGTATCGGTGAGATTGAAATCCCGGGCCCCATATCAAACCACGTCACCCTGAGTACCATGCACGGATGCCCGCCGGATGAAATTGAAAAAATTGGGTTGTACCTGATCCGTGAAAAAAAACTTCATACAACCATTAAATTAAACCCAACCCTTTTAGGCCCAGGTGAGCTTCGCGGGATATTAAAGGATAAACTTGGCTTTCCCACGCAGGTTCCCGATGAGGCTTTCGCCCATGACCTTAAATACCCTGAAGCGCTGAAGATTATTGACTCGCTTCAGCAGGCATCCCGTTCAGAGGGGCTCCGGTTCGGGGTAAAACTTACCAATACCCTTGAGAGCCTGAATCATAAGAGTGTATTCAGTAAAAAAGAACCGATGATGTACCTGAGCGGCCGGGCGCTTCATCCCATCAGCATCAATCTTGCAAAAAAATTACAAAACGACTTTCACGGAAACCTCGATATCTCATTTTCTGGCGGCGCCGACTGTTTCAATATTTCCGATATTCTTGCCTGCGGACTGCGCCCTGTCACCGTTTGTACCGATCTGTTAAAACCCGGTGGATATGGAAGGTTATGGCAGTATATCGATCGGTTGAAAAACACCTTTAATTCCCTGAAAGCAGGATCCATCGAAGAATTTATTGTCCGGTCATCCGGCAATAACAGCTTAACGCCCCGGGAAGCAGCCCTGTTGAACCTTAACCGCTATGCTAATCGCGTTAATGATGACCCGGCCTACCATAAAGTGAACTTATTTGAACCGGATATAAAAACAGACCGGCCGCTCGAATGGTTCGACTGCATTGAGGCCCCCTGTACCGCTACCTGCCCTGCCAATCAGGATATTCCCGCTTACATGTACCACACCTCCCGCGGTGATTTACAATCCGCCTTCGAAACAATTTTCGACACAAACCCTTTCCCATCTGTCACCGGAATGGTGTGCGACCATCCCTGCCAGTCAAAATGTACCCGGATCAACTACGATACACCACTACACATTCGGGAGATCAAGCGGTTTGTGGCAGAAAACACCCCTTCCCCGGCCCCTCCTCCGGCAGCAGTTAACAGGAGCATAATCGGGAAAAAGGCTGCCATCATCGGGGCCGGGCCTGCCGGGTTATCCTGTGCCTGGTTTTTGCACCGTGCCGGATTCGCTGTTCAGGTTTTTGAACAAAAAAACATCACCGGAGGCATGGTTTCTTCTGCCATCCCTTCGTTCCGCATAACCGGAGAAGCCATCGAACAGGATATTCAAAGAATACTGAACTCCGGAATTGCCCTTCAGGATCATTACCTGGTTGATAAAACCAATTTCATTCAGATTGCACAACAACACGACGTGGTTTTTATCGCCACAGGAGCACAGCGTTCGGTACCGTTGATTATTGAAGGGATCAAAGCGGAAGGGGTCCTCGATCCCCTGGAATTTCTGACCAATGTCAAAAACAACCGGGATCCGGGATCCGGAAACCAAATCGTGATTATCGGAGGTGGAAACACGGCGATGGATTCTGCCCGGACTGCCTGCCGCCTGGTTGGGCCCAATGGAAAAGTCACCGTGGCTTACCGGCGTACCCTGCACGAAATGCCGGCCGATAAAGGAGAAATTGAAGCCGTTCTTGCCGAAGGCATCGAAATCATTGAACTGGTACATCCCGAACGGGTGAAAACCATCCATGGACGCGTTGTTTCACTTATCTGTTCACGAAATACCCTTTTTTCGAAAAGCAATTCCCTGAACCTCCGGAACGACCGTCCCGCACCGGTAACAATACCTGGCTCGGAATTCGAAATCCCATGCGATACCATTATCCCGGCCATCGGACAGCAAACCATCATCGATTTTATGGATGAATCATCGCTGAAGAGATCATCCGGAAGTTATCACACACAAAAGGCAGGGATATTCATTGGCGGCGATGCCATGCGGGGCGCTTCTACTGCCATCAATGCCATTGCCGATGGACGAAAAGCGGCTGCCGAAATGGTGGCATGGTCGCTCAAAGGCTCAACCGGCCAGTACCTCTCTCCCATGGCAGAAAATGAAAACACCATTGTCGAAAAAAACGACAACATCAGGGAGAGGCCGGCAATTGCAGAATTGATGCGCAACAAAGCAATCCGCCGGAAAGGTGTTTCTCCTGAGGAAACACCCCTGTCAGACCGGAAGAATTTTAATTTGGTTATGCGGTCCTACTCCCCTGACGAAGCCCGGGACGAGGCATCACGCTGTCTGTTCTGCGACAGGTTATGCAATATTTGCGTCACCGTTTGCCCCAACCTGGCAAATTTCAGTTATACCATCGCCCCGGTTTACTACCGGCTTAAAAAGGCGGTTAAAATGCAAGATGGCGCCATTGGTTTTGCAGACGACTGTGATTTCAAAGTGCAACAGCCATATCAGATATTGAATCTGCGCGACCTTTGTAACGAATGTGGCAACTGCACCACCTTTTGTCCAACGTCAGGACGCCCTTTTGCCGACAAACCAGGACTTTCACTTTCGGTCGGATCATTTAACCGCGAGGATCATGGCTTTCTTCTAAGCTCCCTTCCTGACAAAGATATCCTGATATATAAAGAGAAGGAAAATATTAAAACCATTTACCTGCAAGATGGAAAATACCATTTCGAAACCGACCAGGTCCGGGCAATTCTTGATGCAGAAACCTTTGCCCCGATAGAAGTTTTCTTTCAGGCTCCTTGTATTAAAGAATATCATTTTACCTTTGCCGCAGAAATGAGCATTATCCTGAAAGGAGCCATCCAACTTAAATGATAACATTCCTGCAAAAAAAATCATATATCATATATCGTATATCGTAAATCGTATATCGTAAATCGTAAATCGTATATCGTATATCGTAAATCGTAAATCGTAAATCCATGATCTCAATCACAGACAAAATCCTTAATCAAAGCATACTGGAGAAAGCTGTTAAACGTTACCGTGAGAAAGGTATCATACTGCCAACTTTTGCCCAAATGCAAAATCCCGCGCTGGTTCCGGAAAAGATAAAAGAAAAGTTAAAGTCCATCGGCTTATGGGACCTTCATCCACTGAACCTTTTCCGTATCACCTGGAAAAATGAACCCAAAGCCTCCGGAGGGCTTTTTGGGGCGCCCAACTACATGGAACTTCCCAAATCGCTGACAGGAGTCGATGCCCGCATTGTCGTTCTGATCGGGAAGTGGTTCCCGACCGGCTCGCATAAAGTTGGCGCTGCATATGGATGTCTGGCCCCACGCATTATTACTGGTCAGTTTGACCCTACGTATCATAAAGCAGTGTGGCCATCTACTGGTAACTATTGCCGTGGAGGTGCATTTGACTCCTACCTGATGGATGTAACCGCAGTGGCTATACTTCCGGAAGAGATGAGCAGCGAACGGTTTTCATGGCTTAAAGAGATCGGCGCAGAGGTGATTGCCACACCGGGCTGTGAGTCGAATGTAAAAGAGATTTATGATAAATGCTGGGAAATTCGACGAAGCTCCGACAATAGTATCATTTTTAACCAGTTTGATGAATTCGGAAATTCATGCTGGCATTACGACATTACAGGTCATGCCATCGAAGAGGTTTACCGTACCATTGCGGCTTCCCGGAATCGGTTTGCCGCTTATATTTCAGCAACCGGGTCAGCCGGGACCATTGCTGCCGGAGATTATCTGCGAACCCTTTTCCCACACCTTAAAGTTGTCGCTTCAGAAGCGCTCCAGTGCCCTACCCTGCTGCTGAATGGATTTGGGGGCCACCGTATCGAAGGGATCGGCGACAAACATGTTCCATGGATCCATAATGTTAAGAATACCAATGCTGTAACAGCCATTGACGATGAATACTGCATGAGGCTCTTCCGGCTCTTTAACGAAAAAGAGGGGCTCCAATACCTGATTTCACAGGGCATCGACGAATCCATTGTTTCTCAGCTCGATTTGATAGGCATTTCCGGAATTGCCAATGTATTATCAGCCATTAAAACCGCCAAACATTTCGATCTTAATGCCGACGATGTCCTGATTACCATTGCAACCGATTCGGCTGAACTGTATGTTTCTCGTCTGGCAGAACTCACAGCGGAACGGGGCAGCTATTCACTTTTACAGGCAGCCCGCGACCACGAAAAGTGCATGCTTGGAACTACCGACGACCATACAAAAGAACTGACTTACACTGACCAGAAAGCCATTCACAACCTGAAATATTTTACCTGGGTCGAACAACAAGGCAAAGAGGTAGAAGATTTGAGGCAGTTATGGGACGACCATAACATATGGCCCACCATATTTAACCAGCCCGCCCGTTGGGATGAGCTGATCCATGAGTTTAATGAAAGGACGGGGCTTTTAAAATAAAAAGGGCTTCCTCGGACTGATTGAAAAATGAAATATCTATTACAGCCAGCTTAGCTGACTGATAGAAAGAAGAAATATCTATTGCAGTCTGCTTTAGCTGACTGATTGAAAGATTGAAATATCTATTGCAGTCTGCTTTAGCTGACTGATTGAAAAAGATTATTTTTGTTTCCTGGGGCTTTAGCCCCATAATTTAAATTTTATGAGCTGGGTGAGAATTTGGGTACATCTGGTTTTCTCCACAAAAAATCGGGAACCATTCCTCCATTCTTCAGAATTAAGAAAACAATTCTTTCAGCATATCAAACAAAATGCAGAAGAAAAACAAATATGGCTTGATTGTATCAGCGGATATGCGGAACATGCCCATTGCCTGATTTCCCTTGGCAAAGATCAATCATTAAGTAAGGTAGCCCAGCTTATAAAAGGAGAATCATCGTTTTGGATCAATAAAAATGGGATGATCAGGAATAAATTTATCTGGCAGGACGATTATTGGGCCGTAAGTGTGAGTGAAAGTCACTTGGACAATGTGCGACAGTATATTCACAGCCAGGAAAAACATCACAGGAACATACCTTTTTCGGGAGAAGTAGCAGAGTTTATGGAAAGATATGGGTGGACATTCGTTCATGGTTCAACAGATTAAGGAAAGAAGTAATGTGGCTAAAGCCAAAGGATCAAAATCATCACTTAAACAGTTGGCTGAAGCCAACTGCAATAAATTGAAGAATGAAGGACATTTCCTGCCATCAGTTGCTGATTATAATAAAAGCAACAACAATTATTGCAGTCTGCTTTAGCTGACTGATAGAAAGAAGAAATATCTATTGCAGTCTG
>DYSO01000106.1:0-1485 GCA_020718225.1 Draconibacterium orientale
TATTTTATAGAATGTACTTTTGCTTGAAATAAAACACTGCTGCTATGAAAAAGATTTTACACATTTTAAAATTTAGTTTTGTATTCCTTTTATTGTTTAATTGTTTCAGCGCCTATGCTGTTCTTGGCGATGGTGACGAATTGTCGGTGGATTTCAATCTGATTGTTGGAAGATATAACACAACGACCCAGGTTTTTACACCGCTTGCGATTGGCGAAACAATTGCCCAAAACGAAATAATCACCGTGAGAATCGTTCCGCAGAGCGATTATCTGGTAGGGACTACCTCCTTTGTCATCATGTTTGACAAAGTAAAATTTACTGTTCAGGGTTCCAATAAGGCTGCATTTACAGTAAATACGGATCCTGATCATATAGATTACGAAAATATCACAACATTACCCGGATATACGGGTAACCACTATTATGACTTTGCCTGCTCGGGCTATAGTGGAACCACTAATATAGCTGACAATCAATGGCCGGCAAGCTTTGCTGCCGGTGAGCGATACGATGTGTACAAAGCAATCAAGGTTTTTACTTATGCTGATAGCAATTCTCCTAACGGTGGTTGGCCGGAGTTACTTCCCGGCACATGGCTTTTTCAGTTCCGTCTTAAGGCAAACCAAAACATTATTGTAGGTACCAATGCAAGAATATGAATGGACACACGCTGGTTTCGGTCTTCCACTAACACTGACCAGAATGCTTCTGCTAACATATTGAAATGTCTGGCTGGAAATAGTAATTCTAGTGGGTCTTTCGTCTATCCCTTCGAATTTGATTTCACTGATTCGGATATACTACTCGCTCTTCCAGGTCCAGGTAGTACCTCAACGATTACCTTTGATGTAGCCGGCGGCACACCGGCGATTGCCCCTCTCACCGGCAATGTCAACGATCCGGTTTCTCCACCTGCAGACCCGACCAAGCAAGGCTACACTTTTGCGGGTTGGGATCCTGAAGTTCCTGCAACATTCCCGGAACTGGATTTGGAGTGTGTTGCGCAATGGAATCCTGCAACAGACGTAATCTATACAATAAACACATATCAGGAAAAAGCCGGTGAGCCGGGCACATATGAATTATACTTTACCCAACAGCCAACCGGTACAACCGGAGAACTCGTAACCGTTACACCTCCGAACTATGACGGCTTTGTTTTTAACTCAGTTCTCAGCAATGTAAGCGGTATCATTGAACCCGACGGTTCGCTTGAACTGAACATGTATTATGACATAGCTGCTGCTCCGACGAGCACCATTACCTTTGATGTTGCTGGTGGAACTCCAACAATTGCTCCTCTCACCGGCAATGTCGGCGATGAGGTTTTAGCACCTGCAGACCCGACCAAGCAAGGCTACACTTTTGCGGGTTGGGATCCTGAAGTTCCTGCAACATTCCCGGAACTGGATTTGGAGTGTGTTGCGCAATGGCAGATTAATCCAGTGACGATCACATTCAACAGTAATGGTGGTTCCCCGG
>DYSO01000106.1:1585-10737 GCA_020718225.1 Draconibacterium orientale
CTCCCATGACCGGAAATCCCGGTGATCCCGTTACGCCACCGGCCGACCCGACCAGAGCCGGTTATACTTTCATGGGCTGGAGTCCGGCTCTTCCGGCATCCTTTCCTGATAATGATATGGAGTGCGTGGCACAATGGCAGATTAATCCAGTGACGATCACATTCAACAGTAATGGTGGTTCCCCGGTTGCTCCCATGACCGGAAATCCCGGTGATCCCGTTACGCCACCGGCCGACCCGACCAGGACAGGTTACACCTTTAGTGGTTGGGATCCGGTAATACCGGCAACGATGCCTGCTGCTAACATCTTTATTTATGCACAATGGACAGCTAACCAGAGCACCATCACCTTTGATTCGCAGGGTGGTACCCCCATCGACCCGATCACACAGGATGAAGGCACACCGGTCACAAGACCAGCTGATCCTACTAAAGATGGTTTTACATTTGAAGGCTGGGTACCGGATGTACCGGCAACCATGCCAGTGGATGATGTTACCTGCGTAGCACAGTGGCAACAAAATTGTACAAATCCTAACAATGGCGGAACCATTGCCACTGATCAGACCATATGTAGTGGAACCCCTCCAGACACCTTTACGAGTTCTGCGGCTCCTTCAGGACATTTCGGTACCCTGGAATACAAGTGGCAGTATTCAACAATCGGGTCAAGTTCAGGGTTCAGCGATATTTCATCAAGCAATTCCGCCACCTATACTGCGGGTACTTTGACAGCCACCACCTATTACAAGCGTCTGGCAAGGGTTACGTGCATGAGCGACTGGAGCGGGGCAGCCGAATCAAATGTACTTAAGGTGTCGGTGAGTCCTCTACCCGGGTTAATTAAACATATAGTCATTCCCAATGGCCGTACTATTTGTTACGATGCTATCCAAACCATCTTTGTCGCGGGATGCGAAAATACCTTCCTGGTTCAGAACGGCGGCAGCGCCACTTTCATTGCCGGGCAAAACATACACTACTTGCCGGGTACAAAAGTTGAATCGGGTGGATACCTGCATGGTTCCATCACCACAACGGGCGAATTCTGCGGATCCATGCACCCGACAATCCCAATAGTCATTGCCGGTGAGAACGACAACCCTTCAGTTCCAGCGTTATCATTCTTCAAAGTATATCCCAATCCCACAGATGGAAAATTCACGGTGGAATATGTCGGAAACTCAAAAGTTGGTAAAATTTATGTTGAAATCTATGGAATGAAGGGCGATAAGCTCCTGTCGAAAGAGTTCCAGGGAGAACGAATGCATGAGTTTTCGCTGGAGAACAGACCAACCGGGATTTACCTGGTCAGGATTGTTAATGAGGAAAACACTACCATGGTGCGGTTAATAAAACAGTGACCCTGGTGTCATTAAAATCGAAGAGGCGGCCCTAAAATTGACAGGGGCCGCTTCAAGAAACCTTCAGTGATTATTCCCGCAAGCCATCTGCTGGACCGATCGTTGAACATTGGCCGGTAGTCGAGGTTCACCGGTATGGCTTCTTTCAGGGATGTCTTTTTTGTCAACCCTTTCATTTCAAAATATTGAAACCTTACTCCGGCGCTCACTGCCAGACAAATTTTAGGCACCGAAGAGATGAGAGCGCTGGAAGGAAGAAATGGTTAACACAGGATGAGAAATTCAAACTTACGGATTAATTTCCAATCCTTGTACAAACAAAAAAAATCCCGGGTTTTTCTGAGGATAAGGGACAACGGGTATTATTCTATCACCTGCTTCCCTTTTGTATTATAAACATTCATGGTCCGTTCAATACCGGTAAGGACAAAACTTTTCACAAGATCCACTGTTATTTCGATGCGGGGGAGCAGTGTTTTTTCTTCATCGCTGGTCCAGCGTCCAAGCACATAGTCTATCTGGGCCCCCTTGGGAAAATCGTTGCCGATGCCAATGCGCAAACGCGCAAATTCTGTGGTTTCGATGGTTTCTATGATACTGATAAGGCCGTTGTGGCCCCCGTCGCTGCCTTTTGCTTTCAGCCGGAGGATCCCTAAAGGGAGGGCAATATCGTCCACACGGATAAGAAGATTTTCTTTTGATACATCTTCCTTTTGCATCCAATATCGTATGGCCTTTCCACTCAGGTTCATAAAAGTCGTCGGTTTGATCACAATCAGGGTGCGCCCTTTAAACGACATCCGGGCCACCGAAGCAAGCCTGCCCGTTTCAAACGCGGCCTTAAAATTCAGAACCAGGGCATCAGCCACTTTAAAACCAATGTTGTGCCGTGTATCGGTATATGCATCACCGATATTCCCAAGACCTGCAATCAGATATTTCATACACAAAACCCAGCTAAAAAACCTGTCCAACAGGTTAAACATGTTAAACCAAGTTAACCAGGTTAACCAGTTCGACCTGTCCAACCCGTATAAAAAAGAAAGGTGTAAAGATACACTCCTTACACCTTTCCGGCAAAAAAAATGATTTCTATGCTTTCTTTTCAGCTTCAGCTACAGGGGCTCCCGCGACGGCAGCTTCAGCGCCAGGGACTGTTTCTTCAACTACAGCCCGTGCGGTGCGAACGCCGACGATCACATTACTGATTGGATCGAGGAAGGTTACATGATCCATTTTCATATCAGAAACCTTAACTGAATCACCGATTTCGAGGTTGTCGATGGATATGGTGATATCATCGGGGAGATGGGGAATAAGCGCCTTGATGGTAAGTTTGCGCATTTTTTTGATCAATTTGCCACCGCGGAGTACTCCCGGGGCGACACCGGTTATTTTAACCGGGACTCCGATGACTACAGGTTTTTCAGGGAATAATTGAAGAAAGTCAACATGTAAAAGACGGTCGGTCACAGGGTGATATTGCACATCCTGGACAATGGTGTTGTGTAACTGGCCTGCCACATCCAGGTTAATGATGTAAGCCACCGGAGTATGCAGCAGTTTCATTAATATTTTTTCATCAGCCACAAAGTGGAGTTGTTCTTTTCCGCCATACATCACACAAGGCACTTTGAAATTCCTGCGGTGCATTTTGGCATCTTTTTTCCCTACGTTCTCGCGTAGAGAACCGCTCAATGATACCGTTTTCATAGTTCGTTTAATTTTGGTTAATGATTCGATATAGTTGGTGGGTTGGCGAACTGGTGAATTTGCGAGCTTACAAACTCCACAACACACCGGTTTGCCATCCCATTATCTTTTTTCGGGCTGCAAAGATAGAAAAAATTTCCTTAGGACTTGAACAGGGAGGAGATGGATTCTTTTTTTCGCAGGCGGCGGATGACTTCAGCAAAGAGGTCGGCGGTACTGAGGACCTTTATTTTTGGGCTTTCGCGATGCAGCGGGATGGTGTCGGTGACGATCAGTTCATTCAGTTTTGAACGTTCGATGTTTTCGATGCTATTGCCTGAAAGCAAGGGATGGGTGATCATGGCCCTGACTGATGCAGCGCCGTTTTCCATGATGATATCGGCGGCTTTGCAAAGGGTTCCTCCGGTATCCACGATATCATCGAGCAGGATGACATTTTTTCCTTTCACATCGCCTACCAGGGCCATCTTCTCAATTTCGTTGGGTTTGGAGCGGTGTTTATAGCAGATCACGAAATTGGTATGGAAGGCTTTGGCATAGGAACCTGCTCTGCGTGTTCCCCCGGTATCGGGAGAGGCAAAAGTCAGCTCCGGAAGATGAAGGGATTTGAGATAGGGGATAAAAACAGAAGAAGCATAGAGATGATCCACCGGAACATCAAAAAATCCCTGGATCTGGTCGGCATGTAAGTCGAGGGCGATCACGCGGTTAACCCCGGCGGCTGAGAGCAGGTTAGCCACGAGTTTGGCTGCAATGGAAACACGGGGTTTGTCTTTGCGGTCCTGGCGGGCATATCCGAAATAAGGGATCAGTGCGACTATGGAACGGGCAGAAGCACGGCGGGCAGCATCGATCAGCATCAGGAGCTCCATGAGGTTATCAGAGGGAGCATAGGTGCTTTGTACCAGAAATACATCCGTTCCCCTGATGTTATCTTCATACGCAGGCTGGAATTCTCCGTCGGCAAATTTCACTACGGTAACTTTACCAAGTTCAGCTCCATAACTTTGCGCAATTTTCTCGGCCAGGTAGGCTGTTGCCTGACCCGAAAAGATATTCACTTTTGCTGCCATAAGGGGAGGGGATTTCTTGGATGCCAAAGATAAATCATAATTCAGGGCTGCGCAAGAGAATTAGGAATTAAGAATGAGGAATGAGGGATGAATGAGGAGGGAAGAATTGAGAATGTGGAAGTTGGATTTGTAATTTATATTGTTTTTTTAGTTTGAAGGAATTACTAACTTTGCAAAATGTTTCACACTCACACGAACACCCACACCCGCTTCGCCCGGATGGCGGAATAGGTAGACGCGTTGGTCTCAAAAACCAATGAGGTAACACTCGTGCCGGTTCGATTCCGGCTCCGGGTACCACAACAAGTGCAAAGTGCAAAATATTGCACTTTGCACTTTTCTCTTCAGATTTCACACCTGCCTTTTATTGCCACCGAATTATCCGCCTTTTTATTAACAACCGCACCACCATTTCTTACTTTTCACGATTAAGCATAAAACCCAATCATGGAAAAATCAGAAAAAGGTCAGTTCAACAAAAAAACCGAAGCCGTTCGGATGCAGTTTCTTCCCGGTTAAACCATCCGTTCATTTTTAAAAAGAAACTTGTCGCAAAATGGTTTTTCCCAAAGGAATCAGTTCCAGATGTTTTGATTTTTGTGTGGTTTTATTTTTCAGTTTGACACTGATTTTCCCATCTTTAAAACTATCCCGATGATTTGCAATAAACCCATACTTGCCCGAATCAGTTGGAGAATAGGTCAGGTCAATGAAACCGGAAGCATATACTTTTCCTGTATGCTCGATGGATCCAATGGGTTTCGCATAAATCAAAGCTCCAAAGGTGAAATATTTTTCGTGATTCAAATCCTCTTTCACCTGAACCTCCGCCTTAAATTCCAATTCGATCCGATCATTTTGTAATAATTTCCGGTTAAAAACCAGGTATCCCTCTTCAATCTGGTAATTTTCTTTGGTTTGTATGGATATTGCCCATTCCGGTTTTCTGATCTTGAGTTGAAATGTAACTGTTTCTCCGGTTTTTATTTTGAAAATAAAGTGATTCCGATATGGGTATTCCGTAATTTCTTCGATTGTAACCGGAATGTTTTGAATGGTTGTTTCCAGAATATTCGGGCCTAGGACAGCTGCTACAAGCGTATTTTCTCCTTCTTTTAACCAACAGTTCTGAAGAAAATAGGGCGAAATTCTACCTGCATTTGGTACACAACAAACGGCTACATCCTGATGAACAGGCGAATATTTATATCGGGTTTGCTTTCTGTCAGGTTCAACGTCTCCATTTCTTGTGCCCATCATTTCATACGAATTGTCGGTTTTCAGATAGGCAATACACGAATGATCAGGATTTCTGCTTCCCTGTGCGGCATTGTAAAAAATGGTCTCTATCTCCTCAGCAGCCTTGATATCGCCGCTTTTCTGAAATAATGCAGCGTAACTATCCATGAGTTCTTGCAGCGAACAATATTCGTATCCAGTGTGTGTGGCATCTGCCTGTCGTCCGCCAATCCACTCATCTCCAATAGCGCCGCCAGTTGGGGTAGTACAAGCTTTAATCCGTTCAAGATAAATTTGCAAAGCTTTCTTCAATTCTGAAGTCCCCTTCGTATAAGCAGCCACAATCAGCGGTCGCAAATGTTCGTAGGTATGTACTCCGTGCGATTGGAGGTTATAGTTTGGGTCCAAAATATTCTGGAGTTGGGCATCTTTTTCTGAAGAATGGTTTTCAGCGAAATTTTGGTATAAAAAAGCAGCATAATCCAAATATTTCAGCTCGCCGGTAAGTTGATGCATCTGGTCTAACACATCGGTAAATGTTAATCCATGGGCCACTCCGCCTGAAAAATCTTTTCCTGCAAAAAAGGGCTGTGATTGATTAACAGGGTAATTCTGCATCACATTGTCAACCGCCCAGAGCAACGCGTTCCAAACATTTTCGTCGCGAGTGTATTCGTAATAGGCCAGTAATCCGCGGTACAAGGTTGTCTTTGACCACAATTCGCCATTTTCGCCAGTGAATTTGTAGCGCAATTCTTTGTCGTAAATTCCAATATAACCATCTTCGTCCTGTGTTGCCAGAATCCGATTGATGTAATTTTTTGCTTTTTCAATCGCCTGTTGATCGTCAAGCAGAAAAGCATTCCGGATATATCCATCCCACCAATTCGACTGGGTTTCGGAGTTCCACCATTTGTATTGATCGTCGCCTCCGGCATCGCCCGATTTAAGATTCCCCAAATCTTTTGCTTTGCTTTTTTTGTGCAACCTTTCTGTACCATAAATGGGGTCGTTCATCAAATCAGGGACCAATTGGTCCAGGTTGCCAACAAATCCGGCCATGTCTTTTTGCATTTGCACCTTCAGCCATCCTAAAGGCTTGATACTTCCGAAAGGCAGACGCTGGTATTTTTCCGGCACCATTTTATCCTGGGCATTCATAAGCAAAGGGGTGAAAAAAAGCGAAACAATGATCATCCAAATAGTGAAATCCTGAATTTTCAGATATCCATTGCTTGACTGAAAACCAGGTTCAGCTATGGTTGAGGCACAATGGTTATCACCCATGTTATTTTTATTCATAACAATTAAATATATTTTTATTCCTTGTTCGGTTTAATCAGTTGATTGCTATTGCTGTTATGGCAATTCAGTCTTTAATCATCATAAATGTCAGACTTCCTCCATCCATTATTTCTTTGTAAGTAATAAATGGCTTGTTGATTTGTATTCCGTTTAGAATCCGTGTTTCGTTATATAATGATATTTCCGAAAAATCCCTGCTGTCAATTACCAATTGCTTCCCATTAGGTAAGTGAAGAATAGCTTTTTCTAATTGCGGGGACCCGAAAACAAACTCATTTCCGGCCGGATTCACCGGGTAAAATCCCAGGCATGACAGAATATACCAGGCTGACATTTGCCCGCAGTCGTCGTTGCCAATCATTCCGCCGGGTGTGTTGTTATGAAACTCGTTGATAATGCGGTGAATATATTTCTGTCCAATTTTTGGCGTGTTGGAATAAGCGTATAAATAAACGATGTGATGGCTCGGTTCATTTCCATGTGCATATTGCCCGATCATGGCTTCCTGGCCAAGAAATTTGTCGGTATTCCCTCCTTCGGTGGTGAAAAAATCGTCCAACTGCTTGGTAAATGCCTCATCCCCTCCCAAAAGTTTTTTTATGCCATCGATGTCGAACTGGGCAGGGGTCCAGAAATATTGCCAGCCATTGGCCTCTGTGTAATCTCCGGGGTTATTCATTGGCGAAGTGGCTGCCAGGGGATCAAATGGTGTCCTCCATTTGCCCCAGGTATCCTTTCCACGAAACATTTTTGTTCCCGGGTCAAACAGGTTTTTGAAATAGGCAGCCCTTTTATAAAAGGTTTCAGCAGTCGATTTATCGCCGGGTTCTGATGCCATTTGAGCTACACACCAGTCGTCGTAACCACTTTCAAGGGTGCGGGAAACGGCTTCGTTATCGAGTTTATCAAAGGGGTAATACCCATATTTGTTGTATAACTCCCAATCCGAATTGATGTGACTTTTAGTAGAAGTTTCAACCATTGCTTTCAATGCTTCATTTGTATCAAATCCGGTGAAACCTTTGTTGTAAGCCGAAAGAATCATTGGAATGGCATGGTTACCTATCATACAGTAATTGTCCTGCCCCCATGCCGTCCAGATGGGCAAAAACCCTGCAACTTTATAATGAAGGAGCAAGGTATTGACTATGCCAGTAATTTTTTCAGGGGCAATAATTTGCAGCAATGGGAAAGCGCCGCGGTACACATCCCAGATGGAAAGCGTAGAATAATATTCTTTGTTCGGGGCCAGTGCAATTTTATCATCAGCGCCACGGTATTTCCCATCGGCATCGGCTATGTTCGAGGGTTGCAAAAACAGGTGATACAGAGAAGTGTAAAAAATCTCTTTTTGCTTGGTTTTGGCCTCAATCTCTATCCTGCCCAGGTATTGGTTCCAGGTATTTTCGGCGTTTTGTTTTATCTTTTCGAAATCCCAGCATGGTACTTCGGTTTGCATGTTGAGTTTTGCCCCGGCTACGTCCACGGTGGATAAAGCAATTTTTGCAAGCAGTATTTTATTTTTGCCAAGGTTAAAAGTCAGGATATATTTCGTGGCATTTTCTTTCTGGCCCTTTATCAGTTGTTCGTATTTTATGAATGGTTTGTCAAATTTAATCACGAAGAAATATTTCCGTTCCACCCAGTTTTTTGTATGACAATAGCCTGAAATGGTTTGATGATCTTCAATTTGTACTTCTGACTCTAATACAAGGCTGTCTGTCAGAAAACGGAGGCCATGTTGAAAATTGGCCAACACAATGGCTGCTTCGGTTGGAAAAGTATAACGATGAATTGCGACTCGTTCAGAACAGGATAGTTCCACTTTCACCCCGTCTTTTTTCACAAGGGAATAATAACCAACACTGGCTTTTTCGGAATCTTTAAAATACCTGTTTTTCAAAATTTCATTCGGATTTTTAACATATGGAAGCAACAACACATCCCCCATTTCGTTTATGCCAGTCCCACTAAAGCGTGTTTGAGAGAAACCCAGAATTATGCTATCCTGGTACTGGTATCCGCTGGTGTGGTTCCATCCCTGATCCCGGTTATCTGGTCCAGGCTGGACCATCCCAAAAGGCATCGATGGCCCAGGAAATGTATGCCCGGTTCCGTCAGTACCGATAAAAACATTGACGTATTGAGTATAGTTTTGCGCACTTACTATTGATGTAAAAGCGATCAAAAAAAACAAAAAAGAGGGCTTCATCTGTCTAAACCTGTTTTTATCCGACAAATATTCTCAATTTTCAAAAGTTATCATTTGTCTGAATTAACAAGAATTTGTGTAATATTACCATCATTATTGACTGACTGAGGATGTTTATGATAATAAAGACAAAATGAAACCATTTTTCGAACAACTTACCACAGGGATTGAAAACTCTATATCGATCATTAATTTAAATAGTGTCAGCAAGAAAACTCAACTTTTTTGAACTCTGGGTCTGAGTTT
>DYSO01000107.1 GCA_020718225.1 Draconibacterium orientale
TATATAGCGCTGGGAGAACTCAACAGCCGCAACAATGGCTTCATCTTTAATCCTTACATGATGATGTGTTTCGTACCGCTCCTTCAGTCCCCGGAGGATAGAAATGGCATCGAGGGTGTCGGGTTCGTTCACCATAACGGGTTGAAACCGTCGTTCTAAAGCCTTGTCTTTTTCGAAGTACTTCTGGTACTCCTTGAGTGTGGTAGCGCCAATGGCCCTTAACTCGCCCCGGGCCAGGGCCGGTTTTAAAATATTGGCAGCATCCATCGCCCCTTCGCTGGCGCCGGCGCCAACCAGGGTGTGAATCTCATCAATAAATAAAACAACCTCCCCATTGGAACCAATGACCTCCTTGACCACACTTTTTAATCGTTCCTCAAACTCCCCCTTATATTTTGCGCCTGCAATCAACGAACCCATATCAAGTGAAAAAATTTGCTTGTTTTTCAAATTTTCCGGCACATCCCCATCGATAATCCGGTGCGCCAATCCCTCCGCGATGGCTGTCTTTCCAACGCCGGGCTCACCGATTAGAATGGGATTGTTTTTGGTCCTGCGCGATAAAATCTGCAAAATCCTTCTGATCTCTTCATCCCTCCCGATGACAGGATCCAGCTTGCCTTCCTGTGCAAGAACATTTAAATTCCGGGCATACTTGCCCAACGCCTGATAGGTCTCTTCCGCCGATTGGCTTTTTACATTGCTTCCTTGCCTGAGCTGCCTGATCGCCGACATTAAATCTTTTTCCTCCACACCGTTATCTTTCATCAAACGGGATGCAGCACCGTTCACCGACAATATTCCAACCAGAAGATGTTCTATGGAAACAAAATCGTCCTTCATCTCCCTGGCAATGGTACCAGCTTTTTGTAGCGCTTTGGTAGCTTCCGACGATAAAAAATTTTCACCGCCACTGACTTTTGGCAGCGATTCAACCATTTTATCAAGCGCCTTTGTAAACATGGCAATATTGACATTCAGTTTCTTGAAAAGGTAGGGAATCACATTTTCATCAACAGTGAACAATCCCTTCAAGAGATGAATGTTTTCAATGGATTGGTTTTGAAATGCCTGTGCTATCTCCTGGGCTTTCTGAACAGCTTCCTGTGCCTTAATGGTGAAATTGTTAAAATTCATTTTCCTTTGTATTGATTTGTGTTTCCCACCTATACAAGATTTTTGCCACCAGCGTTTTATATTGAGAATTGGAAAATGTGTCATAACAATCGGACTTTTTTCGGCCGTTTTGACCGTTTTTAATTAGTTTTGCAACAATTTCAGAACATTTCCCTTGAATACCATAAATAAACCAACCCTGGTACTGGGAGCCAGTTTAAATCCAAAACGCTTTTCCCATATTGCCGTTCAAAAGCTCAATTCATTGAATGTGCCGGTTGTTGCTGTTGGTTCGAGAGAAGGGGAGATCGACGGGGTCAGGGTTCAAAAACCATTTCCCGGTTTTGAAAGGATACATACCGTTACACTCTATGTATCGCCAGCGAACCTTTCATTCTTCTTTGATTATATTCTCCGGATCAATCCAAAACGCGTCATCTTTAACCCCGGTACTGAGCATCCTGAATTTGAAAAAATCCTTACTGCTCATGGCATTGAAGTGATATATGGATGTACCCTGATGATGTTATCTTCGGGGCGCTATTAGAACACTAAAATTGATGAATTACCGTTTGAGTTTTATAAATAATCGCCTTTTTCAAAGAATTGTATAATTTTGCGATCGTATTGAACCCGCTGATGAAACGTTTCCTGATTTTTTATTTGCTTTTTGTTTCCTATTCTGCCATTGGCCAACTTTCGGTATTTGTCGATCCGGCCGATACCATTCTTTGCTACCGCGACACAGTTGGGTTTACTTCCCGGATCGATACGGCAGGCTCCGGGACAATTTCCTATCAGTGGCTGAAAAATAAAGTAGTCATACCGGGGGCGAATGATTCAATTTTCGGAATCAGTCACATTACCGAAAGCGATACTGCCCTATACCAATGTATTGCAGTATTTGTCAGATCGGACAGTACCTTTACCGATACCAGCAACGGAGGACATCTCCGTATGCACCCCAAGCTGAAAATCGATACATTGTACCGCTATAATGATTTGGGTTGTCTGGCTGAATGCAAAGGGCAGTTCAAAGTCCTGGTTTCCGGAGGGACTCCCTTTAAAATTTATCCACCCTATATTTATGATTGGAATGCAGGCCATGCGCAGGATACCATTGTCTTTGGCCTTTGTCCCCGGTTTCTGGCATATCCCCTGGCTATTACCGATTCACTGGGCTGTACGATTGATACAACCTATTTTGTGGATTACCTGAAATCCCCGAAAGTTACTTTTACCCTTCTTCCGAAAGATACCGTTTATCTGACAAATCCCAATATCCAGGTTGCCTATCCCGATTCAATGAAACAATACATAACCAATTGGACCTGGGATTTTGGGGATGATATTAAAGTCCCGAATTTAAACCCATGTCCCCATACCTATACCAAAACAGGTGAATTTCCGGTTCAGTTGAGTTTTACCGATGTGAATGGATGTGATACAACCATTTCAACGCTGATTACCGTCAAGGTGGCCGAATTAAAAATACCCAATGTTTTTACACCCAACGGTGACGGTATTAACGACAATTTCACGATCGAAATAAATGGCGAGTCACAATATGTCGATTACCGGCTTGCTTATCTCAGCAATGAATTCGTGGCTTTCGACCGTTGGGGAAAAAAGGTCTTCTCACAATCCAATTACAAAAGTGGTGATTGGGATGGGGCCAATCTGTCGGATGGCACCTATTTCTATGTCCTGAAATGCCATGGACAATATGGCGATGACGTTTTCAGAGGATCCGTGGCCATCCTACGAAGCAGCCCCTGACCCTCAATTTCCCGGAAACCCCATCACGCCTAACTCATCACTCATCACTCCACACTCCCCGTCCCATTCCCTTCAAATAAAACCCCGGCCGTACCAGGCTTTTCCTCAGATCTTCGTTGCTGAACATAGCCGTCAGCATATTTCTGATCTCGTTGCTTTTACGGGCTTTGTTAACAACAAAATTAAACAGGAGGGAGGAGTTTGCAAGTTTTTGCATCATGGCTGAAGTTTTGAATTCATTGGAAAAACGGCGATGAATCCGCAGATCATAATTTTGCAGCAGGGTATCTGTAAAGAGGCCTGCGTTGAAACATTGTAAAAAGATATCGGCTGCGATTTCGCCGCTTGCCATGGCATTTCCGATACCTTCACCACTGAAGGGGTCGACCAGAAATGCGGCATCGCCCAACAAGAGGGTCCTGTTTCCTGAGCGGCGTAAATGATAGGTGCCCAGCGGCAGGATATGGGATTCAGTTTTGCTTATCTGCGAAGCGTTTTTAAACCGGGGCGCAAGGAACGGATCGTTCTTAATAAGGCGTAAAAACAGGGCCGACATGTTCTCTTTTCTCCCGGGAAGCTTATCCTGCCTTAGACCGAGACCGGCATTGACCCGGCCTCCGGCCGAAGGAAATATCCAGAAATAACCGGGGAGTAATGTTTTCAGGAAAATCAACTCGATGAAATTTTCCGGATGAAGGTTGGTCACCTGATCAAAATAGGCCCTGATGCCGACGCAAAAGTGCTTCTTCCCGGCCACTTCCGGATGCATGAATTTCCTGACCAGTGAGTGAGCCCCATCAGCGCCAGCTAAAAGTCGTCCCTGTACCCGGCGTGTCTCACTGTAAACCTGAATGCCATCGTCAACCTGTTCAGCCCTGATTGCCTTTTCGCCCTGAAAAATCTCAATATTGGAATAGGCGCTGAGCCGGTCAAATAAAAATGTATCGAAATTTCTCCGGGTGCAGATATACCCCGGGGCAGGTTGTTCCGGGGTGTCATGAAGGGAAAAGGGAATATCGGCTACCTTCAGGTTTGGGGCAACAAAACGGATACCCCGGGAAGGTACTTTTTTGACATCCCTTAGAAAATCAGCATAAGCATCTCCCGGAAGACGTTTTAAAATATTCATTACCTTCCCGCTGAGCGCGTCTCCACAAATTTTTTCCCGAGGGAAAATATCTTTTTCAAAAATGGCAATCCGGATCCCCAGGGGCGCCAGTTTTAATGCCAGGGTGCAACCGGCAGGACCGGCCCCTAATATAACAAGATCAAAATCCGGAATGGACATGAACAGGGGGTTTGTTATCGGCAAACTTACGATTTTCCCGGGTTCTTTTTTCGTAATTTTGCCAAAAAACAATACATGCGAAAGGAAGAACGTTTTAAAAATGTCATCCATTGGTTTATAGAAAACCGTCCTGTTGCAAATACAGAATTAACTTACACCGACCCATATCAACTGGTTGTTGCAGTGATCCTTTCAGCACAATGTACCGATAAACGCGTAAATCTGATTACACCCGGTTTTTTTCAGCGTTTTCCCACGATGACGGATCTTTCTGCTGCACACCCCGATGATGTTTTATCCTTGATAAAAAGTTGTTCTTATCCGAATAACAAGACCAAAAACCTGATGGGAATGGCAAAAAGTGTCATTGAAAATTTCGACGGACAACTCCCTTCCGATATCGAAAACCTTCAAACCATCCCCGGGATCGGGAGAAAAACGGCCAATGTGCTCGCATCTGTTCTTTTTAATAAACCTGCCCTTGCAGTCGATACCCACGTGTTCAGGGTTGCCGCCCGCCTCGGACTTACGATCGGGGCAAAGAATCCGCTTCAGGCAGAAAAACAGTTGGTAGAACATATTCCCGTGCATTTACTGGGTATTGCCCATCACTGGCTCATCCTTCATGGCCGTTATATCTGTCAGGCCCGGAAACCCAAATGCTCCGAATGCGGCTTGAACCTCTATTGCGATTATTACCAAATCCTGAAAAAGAGTTGATTTTGTTAATAACTCAAGCACCTTCAATGATACAAAATTCTCCAAAAACAAATACTTTTGATCTCTGTTAAAAACAAATGTCAAAATCTACCCCAACCATTGAATCTTTATCCTAAATCGTAAATCGTAAATCGTATATCGTATATCGTAAATCGTAAATCGTATATCGTAAATCGTAAATCGTAAATCGTAAATCGTAAATCGTAAATGTTTTCTCTCAAACCCGGCGATACCGCCCCTGACTTCACATCCACCGACCAGGCAGGAAATGTAGTTTCATTGAAAGATTATCTGGGAAAAAAAGTAATCCTTTACTTTTATCCTAAGGACAATACCTCCGGATGTACTGCCGAAGCCTGTGATTTCAGAGATAACCATCAGGCGCTGAGGGAGAAAGGTTTTGTTGTTATCGGGGTAAGCGCCGATGATGAACGATCGCATAAAAATTTTTCTGATAAATATGTATTACCTTTTCCACTTATCCCCGATAAAGCAAAGAAAATAATAGAGGATTATGGAGTGTGGGGAAAAAAGAAACTTTACGGCAGGGAATATGAAGGCATACACCGTGTAACCTTCATCATCGATGAAAAGGGAAAGATTGAACACATCCTGGCCAAAGTGGATACAAAAAAACCTGTTATCCAGATCCTGACGCTGTTGAACCAATAAGATGGGTTTCGGCCCGTCGTTAAAATGGAGGAAAAACCCATGGCAAATGAAGTGAATAAAGAAAAAGTCAAAGCCTTGCAGCTTACGCTTGACAAGTTAGAAAAAACCTATGGTAAAGGCACCATTATGCGTCTTGGCGATAATGCCATTGAGGCTGTGGAAGTCATATCCACCGGATCGATAGGGCTCAATGAAGCGCTGGGTATTGGTGGGTTACCCAAAGGCAGGGTCATTGAAATTTATGGCCCCGAATCGTCCGGGAAAACAACATTGGCCATTCATGCCATAGCCGAATCACAAAAAAACGGGGGAATTGCTGCGTTTATTGATGCAGAGCATGCTTTCGACCGTTTTTATGCTCAAAAGCTGGGCGTTGATGTTGAAAACCTTCTGGTTTCGCAGCCCGATAATGGGGAGCAGGCGCTGGAAATTACGGAAAACCTGATCCGGTCGGGCGCCATTGATATCATTGTTATCGATTCGGTTGCCGCACTGACGCCTAAGAGTGAAATCGAAGGGGAGATGGGCGATTCAAAAATGGGTTTACAGGCGCGGCTGATGTCGCAGGCGTTGCGAAAACTAACCTCCACCATCAGTAAAACGGCCACCTGCTGCATTTTTATCAACCAGCTTCGCGAAAAAATCGGGGTGATGTTTGGAAATCCCGAAACAACCACCGGAGGAAATGCCCTGAAATTTTATGCTTCCGTCAGACTGGATATCCGTAAACAAACACAGATCAAAGACGGAGAGGAGGCCATTGGGAACAGGGTCCGGGTAAAAGTGGTGAAAAATAAGGTGGCCCCTCCCTTTAGAAAAGCAGAATTTGATATTATCTTTGGC
Organism: Draconibacterium orientale; assembly: GCA_020718225.1. Lineage (GTDB taxonomy): Bacteria > Bacteroidota > Bacteroidia > Bacteroidales > FEN-979 > CAIVAT01. The sequence goes on from DYSO01000107.1 coordinate 6,419, forward strand.
GAAGGAATTTCAAAACAGTTCGAAATTATTGATCTGGCCACGGAATACAATGTCATTAAAAAAAGTGGTTCATGGTTCAGTTATGGCGATACAAAACTGGGTCAGGGACGCGACGCTGTCAAGAAAATTTTACAGGACAATCCCGAACTTTGCGAAGAACTCGAAATAAAAGTCAAAGAAGCGCTGAAGAATCATAAATAACATGTACAGAACACGAATTTTGGCTTCCCTTCTTCTTCTTATTGTCTTGTCCGGGTGCCGGAACAATACAAACAACGACAGGCAATTGCAGGTTTCAGATACCGGGAAAATGCCACTTGAATTGTTGAATAAGGAGATCCTTCTTGATGCTTCAAACCCGAACCTGTATCATTCCAGGGCCATTTTTTATCTCTCCGACCGTCAGTTTGACAAAGCATTGAAAGATATCAACCAGGCCATCCTGCTTGATTCTCTGAAATCGGTTTATTTTGTGACGCTTTCCGATATCTACCTGATGATGGGACAGCCACAGAACAGCAGGGATGTGCTGATCCGGGCAATGAACATCAATCCGGACGATACGGATGCCCGGCTGAAACTGGCAAAACTTTATCTCATAATGAAGGATTACCGCAATTGTTATGAGATGGTGCGACAATTACTACTCATCGACAACAATATTGCATCGGCCTATTTTACCAGGGCCATCGGATTGTTGGAGCAGGGAGATACCAACCGGGCAGTTGCCGATCTGATGCAGGCGGTAGATAAAAATCAGGACTATTATGAAGCTTATCTTCAGTTGGGCGACCTCTATGCAATAAAGAAGGATCCATTGGCAGAAGCCTACCTGAAAAATGCCCTCAGTATCAGGCCGAAAAGCCTGGAAGCGCTTTATATGCTGGGTATGTATTATCAGGAAACTTCGGAATACAAAAAAGCCATTGAAATTTACCAAAATCTTGCAAAAATCGATTCCTCTTTCCGCGAAGCGCCTTACAATATCGGATATATCTATCTGGTATATTTAAATGATTTTAAGCAGGCTATCCCATATTTCACGGAATCATTGAAGAAAGATCCGGGATACTACCAGGCTTATTTTAACCGTGGATATGCCTATGAATTGGCCGGTGAATTTAAAAAGGCAACCGAAGATTATCAGAGAGCCCTGAAAATTAAGGTCAATTATGATAAAGCAATCGAAGGGTTGAATCGCATTGATAAGCTCAAAATCAGGAAGTAAGTTCTGATTTTATCGTTTGTAATGCAACACGCAACTCATCCGATTTGCTTTTTAACTCTTCGAATAAACCATCCAGGCCTGCCTCTTCCTTGTTCTTTGCTTTCTCGTCAAGCCGGCGTGATAAATCGATGGTAACGGGATCCATGAAATTGGCAATAACCCCCTTCAGACTATGGGCGTTGAATTTGAGCTTGTTAAAATCACGCTGCACGATATTATCCCTGAGGGAAGTAAAACGTTCATCATATTCCGATTCGAAAATATCGATGATTTCGACAATAATATCCTTCTCAAAATACTGAAAATTCTCGTTGAATTTCTGGCGGTCAATCATGGGGTGTTTTTTTTCAAAATTAATAAATTTCATCCTCTTTTTCACCGGAAAACATTACATGGTGTAAAGCAGCATGAACCGTTACCAGACGAAATCCATAGCGCGTTTCAAACAAACGCCTGCAATCCCTGACCGCATTTTCCTTAAATGATTTCAACGGTTTCTGGTATAACAGAACAAAATCCTTTAAATCCTGGTAGATATCCGTAAAATTTTCAGCCATACTGCCCGTTTTTGCATCTGTATGGCTTTTTTCGTGATGATCAATGAAGGAAAAGGTGTCATCCATGTCGAACTTATTCCTCAGGATGTTAAACAAGGTTTCCCATTGCTCTTCAGTAACATAGTGCTCAATGGCATCTTCATCCGAAACAACGATATCCGGTAATAAAGAGGCTTTTAGATAGATCAGCGGGGCAAGCTTGTGAAGCGATTGATACAGCTCCTGTTTGGTGTAATCCTCAGCTTTCTCTAAAAAAAGACAATATTCATTTGCAACTGTAATCATTTCAATTACTTTCCGTGAATAAACCGGATCGTCGGGAATCGATGGTTGGTCGGTCATGATGCGAAGCGAAAGAATTAAAATACAAAAATAGGAATTTTACGCGGATTAATTAGCCAGGCTCTCCGGATACGGTGCTGTGACATTAAAATCGGCAATGTTCCAATAAATATTTGAGGTAACATAGGTTTGGAGGGTATTTAAATTTCCCGCGGAATTTGGGTAATAAAAACCAGCGATCATAAAAGCCGGAAATACGAGGTTGTCATTTTTAATTAAAACCCCGACGCCAATACCTGTAAAAAATGGAGCGCGAAGGAGATCCTCATCACGCTGTGCAACAAGTCCGGCCTGAAGGTTGACCATGATGGCAAACCGAAACCCATAAAGGAACCACGGGGTAAAACAAACACCCGACAAACCGGTGGATAGGGCGTGAACCCCTTCAAAGGCATCCTGGTTATTGATCTTATTGACCTTGAAATCCAGGTTAATATCATAATAATCCTGGTTGTTCGACCGCATGTTAAAGGCATACCGGTAATCGGCTAAAAGGTAAGAGCGGAATTTATATCTGTGATTTTTTGATCGTAGCAGCGGGGTAAAATATTTGCAAAAAACTTTAAGTATGGCATCTTCAAAGGAAGGACCGTTAAAGTAACCGCTTATGGAAACCGTCCCCGTCAGGTAGCCGAACAAATTAAAAAACTTGCCGGCCGATAATTTTAATCCGGTATAATACCGGTCATAAAAATCAGTTTGGTCCCATCCCATGGTTAGCTGAAGCAGATGACCATAAGGAAGGTTTTCCGTTTTACCAAACTCGAAGACATAATCGGTGACATAATAGTTGTTTTTTGATATCGAATAACTTGTCAACAGTTGAAAATGATTGTAATAACTTCGGTTGGAATCGATGGTGATCAGGGGTCGGTCAGAAAACCTTGACCGGTAGGCCCCAATGGCAATCACGGCACGGATATTCTCCTTTTTGTTTTTCAATAAAAAAGCACGTCCCCCCCAGATCTTTTCAGTTTTGTAAACGGATGTGATCAAGATATTGCTGTCCGGATCGTTCACATCGTTGTACCAGGTTATCCCGACACCTCCTGCCCATTTGGTCCTGTTTGTAAGGAAAGTCCGCTCGCAATCGATACCGTAACTCCGGTCCCCTTCATTGTTTGCATAATACTCAATTTCGGCAGTAATTTGAGAACCCGCTATGTTGGAGTAAGCATACGATAAACCATCGACACGAAAAAAAGGCCCCCGGTCCAGCTCCATCGACATATTGGCAACAACCCGGTTTCCCATACCCAGAAAATTGGCATCATATAGCCGGGTAACGACGCTGTTTATAGTAATCACCGGGATATCGACACCGATGGACCAGACATCCTTGGTGACCACCGTGAGATCAACTGTATCTGAGCAGGAATCGGGTGTGGATATCAAGATCCTTGCATCGTCAATAAAGCTAAGGTCCCTGAGGATTCGCTCATTATCAGCCAATATGGAAGGATCAACCACCTCCCCGGTTTTAAACAGCAGGTTGTTCTTTATAATGTATTGCCTGGTATTCATATGGATACCGTTAAGCGCCTTCCCTATTCCGGTCAACGGGATGGCCATCGTGTCGTAGATGGAAGAACCGAAAGGGGGTAAAACCCGGATTGAAATATTCCTGATTATTTTTCCGTTGAATTTTTCAAAAGGGTAGGTACTCTTCAGTACCTGGACCGAATCGGGAAGAAAGGTACTCTGTGGTTCAACAAAAGCAAGGTTATAAATCAATTGGGTAATTTTTGAACGGGAAAATTTTTTATGGATGGAATCATAAAATGTCCTCGACTTCATATAATAGGAAGTATCCCGCTTTTTTCGTTCTTTTTTATGGACAGAAAAAACCGTGTCGTCCTCATGGACAGGCCCTGGATAAACATAGAAGCAACTGTTATTGTTGCTGAAAAGAATAGGAAAAGAAAAAAACAAGGGAATAATGGAGAGAAAAAAACGATGATGTTTCTGAATGACTCCCCTGGGCCCTGATTTCTGTCGGATGGAAAACATTATTTAAGTTTCATGGAGGCAATGATGCCTGCAATCTTTTCCTCTAAAAGTTTTTCAGTTTGATGAAAATCCGCTCTCTTCTCCAGTTTTTCCTTTACGCCAAAATAGAACTTGATTTTTGGTTCGGTACCGGAAGGCCTCATGCTGATAATACTTCCATCTTCAAGAAGGA
>DYSO01000108.1 GCA_020718225.1 Draconibacterium orientale
TCCTAAAATTAACAAAAATCTACCGCCTCCGAAAGGGGGCGGTTTAGTTCAACGTGTGTGTAATTCCATTGGTGTTATTTTAACCTTAGCTTGGGGTGTTTTACCTCTTTTTGGTGGTGTTATTGAAGAAAATTCGGTGATAATCCCGGAAAATGGGAGAAAGTTCACGTTATGATGTAGGGTGTAGTTATCATTCGAATTCCAGCGATAATTACAGTCGGTACCCAGCGGTTCCCATTGGGGAAGAAATCCCGTATCATTATGTAAACAGGGTACCATTACAGAAGGATTACACTACAAACGTAATTCATATCTACATGAGTTCAAAATTTTCCGATACTTTTTTTACACATTCAACTTATCTAAAGGATTCTCAATCTGATTGAACCCCTTGGTCGTTATGTGCGTGTAAATCTCCGTGGTCTTGCTGCTCGAATGTCCCATTAAAGCCTGAATGTACCGCAGGTCTGTGCCGTTCTCCAGCAAGTGGGTACCAAAACAATGCCGCAACGTATGAACCGTAACGGCTTTCGTAATCCCTGCCCGCTGATAGGCATCCGCAACAACTGATTCTACGCTGCTCCGACTGTATTGCCCTCCTCCAACCCCTTCAAAAAGCCACTCCTTGGGGCCATGCTCTTTCAAATATGACCGTAATACCGGTAACGCCTTCTTTGATAATAAGGTGTACCTGTCTTTCTTCCCTTTTGCCTGCCTCACAAAAACCTGCATCCGCTTGCTGTCAATATCCACGATCTTCAAATCGATCACCTCTCCCAGCCTTAATCCCGAAGAATAAGTGATCATGATGATCGCTTTGTGCTTGATGTTCTTCGTCAGCATGATTACCCGGGTGATCTCCTCCTCATTTAATACCAAAGGGAGTTTCTTCTCCATACGGGGACGGTCCAAACGATATACCTTCCGGGGCAGCCCCAACATCTTCTCATAATAAAACTTGATGGCATTTATGGCCTGATTCTGATACGAAGGCGATACCTTTCGCTCCATCACCAGATATTGCAGAAATGCGGTGATCATCCGGTCGTCAATCTCCCGGAGCTCTGTCTTGTGATGATAATTGAGAAACTCCTCAAACATCGCAGGGTATATGCGGGATGTATTGGCACTATAACGTAATTCGATCAGCTTGTTCCTGTAGTCAACAGGACAAGTCCGGTAATTTGGAATGTCTGCAGGGGTGATTCGTCTGGCGCACTGATCCGGCCGCTTCTCCTCTTCATAGATGATCTCCAATTGCAAGGTTTTGGCCAAATCCCTGATCTCCTCCAGAAACCGTTCCGACCATGGGATTGTCCACCATTTGTTTTTCCCATGCCAAAAATTGTATGGCATCTTCTTTATGTAATTACTTAATACGGCGTTGTAAGCAAAGATCAGTTTCAACCTCCCCGAGATCGTCCTGATAACCAATAGCTCATTCCGCTTTATTGTTCTGCCCGTACCATCCTGCCCCGCAACCGGAATATCCTCATGGATAATTAACTCCCTGATCCTGCTGCCAAAATACTCCTTGATCAGCTCCAGATTACCGGGGTAATGCGGAACCACCCAGAAAAATTGCTTTCCATCCCAACGGCTGTATCTTAATCCCCTTATAAAGGTGATGTCCGTCTGATCCTTAGGCATCCTGATCAAAATCCGCTGACCCAACACTTCTACCCGGATGCCTTGCTTCCCCGACCCTTTTTTCTGGTATGCCTCAATATGCTGTGAATCTTCGGTCTCTTGCCGGCCGGGATACGCTACCTCCGGAAATAACCTTTTCAACTGATCAAATGTCTCCTTCCGGTAAGGAATATGCCAGGCCTTCAGGTTAAGGCTCCACCGGGCACCCTCTATCTCCCTTATCTTCGCGATGGTTTCCTGATTGTACGGAAAATCTACCCTGATCCGGGATTCTCCGTTAAATGTAATTTTTGTGACGTCCATGATCCTTGGATTATTGGGGTTATCAATGATTAGGTGAGATAATTACACCTTTACCAACCCCTTAATCCGACTTTTGCCCAAAAAGTAATACACAATCGGCCCGGTTTTTTTTAACCGGAGAAAAAAGATAATGATATTGTAACCATAAGAAATAACCCCGACTTCATGCCGGGCACTGCAAGCCTCACGAAGTCATAGTGATGATCCCTGCTATTTCACCGGAATGTTTTTCAATGTTTCGATCAGGAAATCATAGAATTTTTTAACGGTTTCGATGTTGACTTTTTCGTCGGGAGAATGTGGGTAACGGATGGTCGGACCGAAGGAGATCATATCCCAGTTGTGATAGGTCCCGCCCAGAATGCCGCATTCAAGACCTGCATGGATGGCCCTGATCTCTGGAATTATTCCGAATTTATCCTGATAAATCTTCAACATGGTCTTCAAAATGGCTGAATCGGGATTGGGTTTCCATCCCGGGTATTTTCCATCAAAAAGAGAATCGGCCCCGGCCAGTTCAAAAACACATTGCATCATTTGTTCAAGGTCTTCTTTGGCCGAATCGACCGAACTGCGGAGCAGGCATTGAACGCGGACATTTCCGTTTTCCGATTTGACAATGGCTAGGTTGGTTGAAGTTTCAACCAATCCGGTCATTTCATTGCTCATTCTGATGACGCCATTCGGACAGGCATACAAGGCATCGAGGAGGTTGTGCTGGGTCTTTTCATCGATCAGGTTGGCGGGCAGGCTGGCAGGGAGGGCTTCCAATTTAAGTCCCGGTTCCACGGCAGATAACTCTTTTCTTACTGTCAGCATAAAATCTTCGAGGAATTTCAGGAATTCGCCCGTTTTTTCCTGAGGGACAGTTACAACAGTAAAAGCTTCCCGCGGGATGGCATTTCTGAGACTGCCGCCATCAATAGAGGCTAACCGCAGGTTAAAATTGCGTTCAGTAACCCATAAAAAACGGGTCATTACTTTGTTGGCATTGCCCCTGCCTAAGTGAATATCGACGCCGCTATGGCCCCCTTTCATCCCGGTGACATTGAGTTTAAAGGCAGCCTGGCCGGAAGGGACAGGAACTTCAGAATATTTGAATTTAAAATTCCCATTGGTGCCGCCGGCACAACCGATGTAAAGTTCCCCTTCATCTTCCGAGTCCATATTGATCAGGATATCTCCTTTGATGATCCCGGCTTTCAAGCCGTTTGCACCGGTCATACCGGTCTCTTCGTCGGATGTGAAAAGCGCCTCCAGGGGCCCGTGCTGGATGTCTTTCGATTCGAGGATCGCCATGGCTGCTGCTACGCCCATGCCATTATCGGCGCCCAGGGTGGTGCCGTTGGCCCTGACCCATTCGCCATCAATGATGGTTTCGATGGGATCTTTCTCGAAATCATGTTTTTTATCGCTGTTTTTCTGGGGTACCATGTCAAGATGACCCTGAAGGATAACCCCTTTGCGGTTTTCCATTCCGGGGGTGGCCGGTTTTCGGATGATGACATTGCCCACTTCATCAACCAGGGTTTCAAGACCGAGTTTTTTTCCAAAATCGGCCATAAATTCCCTGATTTTATCTTCGTGTTTGGAAGGTCTCGGGATCTGGGTCAGACTGTAAAAATTTTTCCAAAGGGCTTTTGGATCGAGGTTTAAAATGTTGTTATTCATGATGGTGGCTGGAATTAGGTAAGTGAAACAGGTAAAAATAACAATGATTTTTATAGGGTTCAAAGATAATAAATTATTTCGTTTCAAGGGAATTTGCAACCTGGATTTCCCTGAAAGTTACATACCGTTGCTGGTATAAAAGGGAGAGGAATTTGGTAACCCGTTCATCGGTCTCATCAGGGGAGCTCAGCGCATCGGGAAACTGATCCATAAGCTGCTTACTGATTTCGGACACTGTTTTTTCCCCATCGATGTGGAGCCATGCAAGGCTTCCGAAACGATCGAGATTGATATAGATATACCGGTCTTTGGAAGGAGGTTGGAAAAGGGTGGCGTTTATTTTGTTTTTGAACCTGGGCATCAGCAGGGTCACTTTGCCATCTTCCCGGAGTTGGTGCGACAGGGCCCTGACCGGGTGCAGGTCAAGAAAATTGCTTTTTTTCAGTATTTTTCTTCTTTTAAAAAAGTTCATGATCGTTGCCTTGTAATGAGATTTGCTCTTTGTTTGGTGGTGGCTTGTCCACGTTAGGCTTGCAAGTTAGATGGCCGGGGTTCAATAAACAACCAGAGGCGCTTGAAAGGGTCCACGAATTTTCCCGGCGCCTCTGATTATTTTTCGAATAGGATGGGTCCTGTTGTATGGTATAGATTTAAATCAACGATTTGTCAGCGGCTACATGCCCGAAGCCGGTGGTGCCGGGTCGTCGGGTTTTCCGGCATTTTTCAACGGTATCTGAATGAGTACATAAGCGATGATGGCCAGGACTATGAAGCTGATGTAAAAAGTTGGATTGGCAAAGAAAACGAAATATTTATAGAGGAAGATATTGAAGACGGCCAGTATGGCGATGACCAGTCCCATTAACGCTTCTCCGGCAATCATACCGGAGGCAAGCAGGACGCCTGTATTTTCGACCCTGACTTTCTGGGCCTGGTTGTGTTTCCTTTTTTCAGAATAGATATCCACTGCGCCTTTGATCAATCCTCCGACAAAGATGGCGAAGGTGGTTTCGATGGGCAGGTACATCCCCACGCTGACGAGCATCGGGCTTTTCACCTGCATCAGGATAAAGGCCAGTCCCATGAGCATGCCTGCAATGATCAGCGGCCAGGCCATTTGTCCCTGGACGATTCCGCGGGAGAGGATGGCCATCAGGCTGGCCTGGGGGGCGGAGAGGTTTTTACTGCCAAAACCGCCCTGGTATCCAAGGTTTTTTCCACTGGCAATATCCCCGTCGTTCAGGAAAGCAAGTACAACAAACATGACTGCTCCGGCAAGGATCACCCCAAGAATATCTCCGATCTGCATTCTCCACGGGGTACCACCAAGAATATGACCGGCCTTGAGGTCCTGTAACATTTCGCCGGCAACTGCAGCGGAGACGCAGACGATGGCTGCGACCCCGAGTACAGTAGCTACACCGGAATCGCCCTGAACGCCAAGCGCAACAAGGATCAGCGCGGTTACCACCAAAGCGGTAAGGGTCAATCCGCTGATGGGGTTGTTGCTGGAGCCCATAATCCCGACGAGATATCCTGAAACCGAAGCAAAGAAAAAGGCAAGGATGATCATTACCGTGGAGGCCACGATGGCAATGAGGACGTTTGTTTCGAAGATGAATTTTGTAATACCAAATGTCAGTATGGCTACGATTACGATACCCACCATGATCCAGCCAAAGGAGATGTCTTTTTCATTGCGTGGAACGTCGGATTCTGTTCCGGCGGCGGCTTTTTTAACATCCTTGATGGAGCGTGCGATCCCGGTGGACAGGCTCTTGCGCATTTTAAACAGGGTAAAGCCTGCGCTGACAAGCATACCGCCGATGGCAATGGGGCGAACAATAAATTTCCAAATCTGGCCGATCTGGTAGGTTGGATCGGAAACTTTTGCCATGGCAGCATCCATGGTAAGGGTTGGGTCGCTACCCATCAGGGATAATGCCCAATCCTGGAAATTAATACTGGGTATAAGGAAGTACATGATCATCGGGGCCATTAATCCCCAGGCCAGGATACCCCCGCTGAAGTTCAGTGCACCCAGTTTCGGCCCAATGATATAACCCACGCCCATGTATGCGGGGCTGACGCCCGGAGAGCTGAGCAGCATGCCTCCTTCTCCTTTGAAGACCGTTCCGGTGATTACCTGGTTTCCAAAAGTCACGAATTTTTCCCAGAGGTACTGAAACAGTTTCAGTTCGCCTAAGATTTTTATGAGACCTCCGAGCCCCATTGCCCAGAATAAGAATTTCGATCCGCCCGAACTTCCCTGGCCGGCTTTGTGTATTTCGGCGGCAGCGGTCGATTCAGGAAAGGGCAATTCGGCATCTTCGACCATGACACGGCGGAGAAGGGCCACAAACATAATCCCTAAAACACCGCCGGCGATGAGAATAAGCGTCGAGGTGATGTAATGGCCGGGAGTAAAAAATTCACTCCAGATACCGGATACAAAAAAGGCAGGCAAGGTGAAGATAGCGCCGGCAGCGACTGATTCGCCGATGGACCCGACAGTACGGGTGAAGTTTTCTTCAAGGATGGAGCCTTTCATCAATCGTAAAATTGCCATCCCGAGTACGGCGGCAGGATAAGTCGCGGCAATGGTCATGCCTGCTTTTAGTCCGAGGTAAGCATTGGCTGCGCCTAAGATGACGGCGAAGAAAAGGCCAATGATCAACGCCCTGATGGTAAATTCTTTCATGTTCGTTTCCGGGGAAACAAAGGGAATGAACTTCTTTTTTTCGGCCATAAAATCGGTTTTTTGGGGGGTTATTAAATGGTTAAATTGCGGGAAAAGGAATGCTAAATAAAGAAAAAAGGGTGAAATGGACAAAGATATTTTTCAAAGACTTTTGCTGAGAATATAAGTGATTGAAAATAAAGTTAATATTAAAAAAAATTGTATAGATGGAGGAGTTTTTTCGTAGAAAACCAGGGTTCTTCAAAGATTGAAGAGAGGGGATAGGTATCGATACAAGACCGGAGATATGTTGTTGCCGGGGTTGTTTCTCCGCCGGTAAGATAGAGGATACCGTTGGGGAGTGCATTGAACCCGTTTTTTTTGACCCGATTTTTGACCCGTGGGATAAATTGATGCAGATTGCTCACTGCCCTTCCTGTGATAAAGTCGAAGGTCCCGGTGACGGTTTCAAATCTTGTATGGAGGGTTACAACATTGGATAATTGCAGTGTTTGTGCAATATCCTCAACCACTTTAATTTTTTTTCCGATTGAATCGACCAGTGTAAATTGGACTTCGGGGAACAGAATGGCCAGGGGGATCCCCGGGAATCCGCCACCGGTACCAGCATCCATAATGGTTGTATGGGGCTTAAACAGGATGTATTTTGCTATTGAAAGGCTGTGGAGGATATGATGAAGCGTCAGATTGGAAATGTCTTTCCGGGAGACCACATTGATTTTTTCGTTCCATTCAACGTAAAGCTTTTCAAGCAATTCGAATTGTTGTTGCTGAATATCGGGAAGATGCGGGAAATACCTCTCGAGTGGTGTTTTCATAAATAAACCGTCCGGAAAAGCCAGGGCTGTTCCGGACGAATGGTTAAAAATCAAACAATTGGGTCATTCGGTTGACGGTAACTCCAGTTGGGCAGGGGCTTCGTCGGCAGCTGGTTTTTTCTTTGTTTTGGTAGTTTTTTGTTTTTCTTCGCCCGATGCGGTTCCGGTGGGTTTTTTTGTTGTTTTTTTGGGCGGTGGCGTTTGGGTTACAATAATCCGTTCTTCGGCATCCGGCATAGGTTTCGGTTCTTCTTTTTTCGGCGCCGATACGATTATATTCTTCTTTTTACGCGCTCTTCTAACGCCAAAAGAACCGATGACAATTTTGCCACGTTTCGATTTTTTGTCTCCTTTTCCCATAGTATCATTATTTAAAGTTGTTCGTTGTTTTTATCAGGCTGCAATTTATAAATTCCTTTTGATTTAAAATTTTTTATCAGAGGTTTTCCGGATTATTTCTTTTTCATTGAAATTCCGGATGAGCATTTCCGGTTTATTAATCGATTGCTGAAGCCAGCTGAGAAGGATGTCATTTTGTTCCTCTTCGGTAAGTTGCCATGGGTTGGGGCCGCTCCTGGCCCGATGGGCGAGGGTTTGTAAAAAAATTGCTACAGAGACGCTGATATTGAGACTCTCGGTGAACCCGACCATGGGTATTTTAATATAATCGTCGGCCATATCCAGTGCTTCCCGGGTCAATCCGGTCAGTTCGGTCCCGAACAAGAGCGCTGTTTTTTGATCAAGAGGAAGGGTTTCCGGGGTAAAACTGATATGGTGGGGAGTAGCTGCAATGATCCGATAACCGTTTTTTTTAAGGTTTGTGAGGCATTTCACGGTATTGTTTTCCGGGCCTGAATGGGTTATCAGGTTAAGCCATTTTGAGGAACCCAGGGCAACATCGGGGTTCACTTCATATTTATTCCGGTTTTCGATGATATGCACATCCTGGATACCAAAACAATCACAGGTGCGCAGAACAGCGCTGGCATTGTGGGATTGATAAATATCCTCAAGGACAATGGTCAGGAACCGGGTACGGTTTTTAATTACTTCCAGAAACTTTGCATAGCGTTGTGGCGTGATGAAAGATTGAAGGTAGCCGATCAGTTTTTGTTTGTCAGGACCGGTATATTCATCGACATTAACCATGGCTGGCGTAAAATTACCGGCACAAAAGTAAAAAAAATAGGCGGGTTAGCCGGAAATTCAGGAAAAAATGTAATTTTGCACCTCCAAATTACAGATTTTATGGCCAGTAAGCACGAAAAGAAAATTGACAAAACCGAGGAACGCATTGTTGCTGTTGAAGAAGCTTTCGGAAAAACCGAACAATTCATTGAGAAATATCAAAATATCATATTGATCGTTATTGGTGTGATCATCGTGATAGTACTTGGTTTTTTCGGATTTAAGCGTTACTATCTTACTCCAAAAGAAAAAGATGCACAGGGCCAGATGTTCATGGCTGAAAAATATTTCGAGCAGGATTCATTAAAGAAGGCGCTCAACGGCGATGGTCAGTACCTGGGTTTCTTAGCCATAATTGATGAATATGGGATCACAAAATCTGCCAATCTGGCCCATTATTATGCGGGTATTTGTTATCTGAAGCTTGGGCAATATGATGAAGCGCTGAAGCAACTTGAAAAATTCAGCGCCGGCGATATGGTTGTCGGGCCGATGGCCAAAGGCGCTATGGGCGATGCAACCATGGAGTTGAAGCAGGTACAGAAAGCCGCTGATTTATACGAGGAGGCTGCCGTGATGACAAAGAACGAATTTACTTCACCTTTTTTCTTTATGAAGGCTGCCATGGCTTATGAAGAGCTTGGTAACTTAGAGAAAGCGCTGGCCCTCTACAAGCGGATAAAAGAAGAATACCCGCGTTCGGTTGAAGGGCGGGAGATAGATAAGTACATCTCCTTAACACAGGCTTTGTTGAAAAAAAAGCTGTCGTTTTTCGATTTCCGATTTGATTGCTTCCCATCGCAGTCTGACAATAAAAATCTCAGATCCAAAATCGTAAATCAACATGCTTTTTCCCAGGATTATATTTTATGGCACTCCGGTTTTTGCGGTAGCCTCGTTACAAAAGCTTGTTGAGGAAGGCTATCCGGTGGTTTGTGTGGTGACTCCTCCCGACAGGCCTGCAGGCCGGGGGTTGAAAATAAAAGCATCACCGGTCAAAGAATTCGCTTCTGCTTCCGGCATTCCGGTGTTACAGCCACAGAAATTAAAAGATCCACTGTTTCTTCAGAATATTGAGGCCCTGAAACCAGACCTGCAGGTTGTCATTGCATTTCGCATGATGCCGGTGCAGTTGTGGTCGCTTCCCCCTCTTGGAACGATAAACCTGCATGCCTCTCTATTGCCTCAGTACCGTGGGGCAGCTCCCATTCATTGGGCTATTGTTAATGGAGAACAGGAAACCGGCGTTACCACTTTTTTTCTGAATGAAGCCATTGACCAGGGCAGGGTCCTGCTTTCTGAGAAGGTACAGATTGGCGGTCATGAGACTGCCGGCGAACTCCATGATCGTTTAATGGTAACAGGTTCTCTGCTTGTTTCACGCACGGTAAAAGGGATTCTTTCAGGAAAACTGACAGGGGTTGATCAGGATACCATTGTAAAAAGGGATCGCCTGCTCAGGACGGCCCCCAAAATTCACAAAGAAGATTGCCGGATTAATTGGGACCAGGATGCCCTGTCCGTGTTTAATTTTATCCGTGGCCTTTCACCCTATCCCGGGGCATTTACGGAGATTGCCACTGGTGACGGGCTCTTTCAACCGCTTAAAATTTTCAGGACTGATTATATTCAGGTCCAAAACCCCATCTCCCCGGGGAAGTTTTTAACCGATGGCAAAACATGGTTCAAGGTAAGTGTCCGTGATGGGTTTTTAAATGTTTTTGAATTACAGTTTGCCGGTCGAAAAACGATGAATATTGTAGATTTTTTAAGGGGTTACGGGCGATTGTTTTCTGAAACCTATGGTAATTGACGTTTTTAGGGCATGAGATATTAACAAATTTTCCGTTTTATCAACATTTTCGGCACTTTGAGGCCTTAAACCCTTGACTTTTTTCTTTGTTGCCTTATCTTTGCAACAATTTTTTCACAAAAGTATTAACTTAAAATTTAAAAAATGAACAAGGCTCAATTAATCGAAGCAGTTGCCAACGATGCAAAAATGACCAAAGCCGAAGCCAAACGGGCTTTGGAGGCTGTTATTGTCGCTACGACCAAAGCGCTGGGCAAAGGCGAAAGGGTTGCCCTGGTTGGTTTTGGTTCTTTCTCTGTTTCCAAGAGAGCTGCACGTAAGGGTCGCAACCCACAGAATGGCAAGGAAATCAAGATTCCCGCCAAGAAAGTTGTGAAGTTCAAAGCAGGCGCTGAACTTGGAGAAAAAGTAAAGTAATTTCTTTATCAGTGAAAAAGCCGTCCTGAAAGGGCGGTTTTTTTTTGTCCCGAAGGAGCGGTCTCCCCATCCGGTTTGTTTTATCCTCTGAGGAAAATACTTAAATAGTGTCAGCAAGAAAACTCAACTTTTTTGAACTCTGGGTCTGAGTTTAC
>DYSO01000109.1:0-9710 GCA_020718225.1 Draconibacterium orientale
ATCGAATGGTTGTTTTTGGTGAATCGTTATGCCTGTCTTGATGAACAAATTCATCAGCACATCAAAATAAGATTTAGCCATGAAATCCCGGAACATTTTCCATTTGTAAAATTGGATGCATTTGTGGTGATGCCCGACCATGTCCATGGAATTATCGTGATTGACAAACCGGATCAACCCCCATCCCCAAATATAGGGACGCAAAATTTTGCGTCCCAATTCCGGCATTATTGTTTCAGCATTTTTCCCGCAAAACCCCCTTCGCCGGGAGCGGTTTTATAATAATAAAACCCGGGGGCAGCATCGTTCCCCGATTGGTTTTTTCCGTTCCAGTGATAGATGACCGACCCTTTTTCATTCCCTGAAGGCGCAAGAAGAATAACCAAACGGCCCGAAGCGTCGTACACATGTAAATCCCGACCGGCTTCCGCAACAGAAGCGGCGCGAATTTCAACCTGGTTTTTAAAAGGATTGGGAAAAACAGAAGAGGGTGAAACCGCCGGGAGCGGCAATGTACCGCTGCCGGTGATGAGACCGGTTTTATAAATCTGAAATCCTGCCGCCCCGTCGGCTAAGTAGATATCGTTTCCATCTACCCTAATACCCAACGCAAAACATCCCGAACGGGTATAATATCCATCGATTTCAAGATTGTCAGGATGGGTCACATCCACCACCTGAACACCTCCGTTGATGTAACAGGCCAGAAAGGCATGGTTCTCTTTCACGTCGATCTTCCACGGGGCATCCGGCAGTGATATATAGCCCCGTGCCACAGGGGTTTGTTTCAGGGTCACATCAACCACCTCCATCCCTCCGTTCCAATCAGCAATATAGGCAAAGTCGCCCACCACATCAATATCATAACCACTGCTCAGCAGACCGGTATAACGCGATATTTTTACCGGATTGACCGTATCCGAGATGTCAAAAATATACAACCCACGGGTATCTTCGGCTTCAAAAGGACCGTAATCAATCACTTAGAGGTAATTGCCTTCCAGGTCAAGGGCCTGTACATAACAGTATTCTTCGCCAGGAATGGCACCGTTGTGCCAGCCGAACGTGTGGGCCACCAGCACAGGGTTGGCCGGATCCTGAAAATCAACCACCCTGAAACCATCCCACCAGCAGGCAATAAATGCATGATTTTCCTTCAGGATCAGGTCGTTGGTCATCACCGGGGCCATGTATTGACCGGTTTTATAGGGGGCATAGGGATTTGAAATATCCATGATCATCACCGGGTTATTGGCAGTCATACTTTCGCGTATATACACCGCATTATCGCCTGACAGTTCAACCAGGGCTCCGTCGTTGCTATCGTATCCTACCTGAACGGGTTGTGTTTTATCGGAGATATCAAAAACACGGAAACCGTTGTTTCCGGTATAGGCATAATTACCGGAAACTGCTACATCGATGGTGGAGATGGGCAGGGGATAGGAGAAGGCAAACGCCGGATTTACCGGATCGGAAATATCAAGGATGGTGCAGGGATAAGAACTTCCGGTATAGGCTACCATCTGGCCGTTTCCGGCAATATATTCGGCATAGCCGGCGTAAGTAGAAAGGAACTGGGGCGTTGCCGGGGTGGAGATGTCAATCACATTGATCCCGCCACCGGTATTGGATGTGGCATTGGCCACATAGGCATAATTTCCGATCACTTTGATACGGTAAGGATATCCGGTCAGCGATTTATAACCAACCTGGGTGATGCCGGAGATGTTGCTGATATTCAAAATACGTATCCCGAAGTTGTAAGCGACAATGTAAGCGTAACCATTTTCTACCCATACACCGGTAGTCAGATAGGTGGAACTGCCCGCGATATGCGGGTTGGCAGGATCTGAAACATCCACCACTTTCAACCCTCCGTTTCCGATAGCGACAAAAATGTAGTTGCCGCTTTTAGCCGAATTCCAGGCGAAATTGGTTGCAGAGAGCGGACAATTCCCGGTGTTTACCGGTGAGGAAGGATCGCTGACGTCGAAAACCTGCACCCCATTGGCAACAGTCACCACATAAACATAATCACCGGAAGCAAAAATCCCGCCACGGGGCAAACCCTCTGTCGATCCACGACCAAGGCGCACCTGGGCAGCGAAATCGCTGACATCCCAAATTTCGAAACCCGAAAAGTAGGTGCAGAGGTAAAGGCGGTTGGTAAGTTCGTCAAAGTAGATGGCATCCACCAATCCGCGGGTATGGACTTCGCCCAGATGGAGCGGGTTTGAAGGTGTGGAAACATCCAGTACAATGACCCCTGCCCCGGAGCCCACAAAAAGGATGTTGCCGGGCCCGTTGCACGAAACAGAGAAACTCTGGCCAAGCGCCCAGGAACCCTGGTAGGATACGTTCATGGAATCAAATTCAAAACGCTCCACATCCAGCGGAAAAAGGTGTTGGAACGTAAACAGGTTCACGTTTTCGGGCATGGAAACCGCTACCGGTTGTTGTTCAACAGGAAGACGGTTTTCGGGAGAAACCAGCTGCGCAAAAGAAATGAATGGCAGCGCTAAAAGCAAACAAAAAAAAGGAAGTCGTGTTTTCATATGGTGGTTGTTTTAAACTGAAGATTTTTAAGGATTTCAACGCTCTCCGGCCGGCTGTTTGTTATTCTTACCTGAAATACCGGTAATTCCCTGCGCAGCGGATAAGCGTCCCGTTGCTGCTCAAAAGATGCCGGATCGGACCGGAAGCGGGCATCGTCTTGCTGGATGTCGTAACTTTTTATAACCGCTTCTCCGACAATTTCTTCCGTTGTCTTTCCTCTTCCGTCAATTCTGATGAGGGTTTCCTGAGGTAACGGAATGTCGGGAGGGAACCATCCCCTGA
This sequence comes from Draconibacterium orientale, assembly GCA_020718225.1. Taxonomy (GTDB): domain Bacteria; phylum Bacteroidota; class Bacteroidia; order Bacteroidales; family FEN-979; genus CAIVAT01. The sequence goes on from DYSO01000109.1 coordinate 2,842, forward strand.
GGGGCAGTCCGAAATGGAGGGCCAGCGCCTGGACGACCATGGCAGTGCCATTGGCTTTACCATCGGCTGAATATCCTGCAATATGCGGTGTGGCAATGTCAACCACGGAAAGCAAACCGGTATCCACATCCGGTTCATTTTCCCAGACATCCAGCACAGCCCCGGCCAGTTTTTTCTCCGTCAGGGCCACGGTCAGCGCCTTTTGGTCCACCACGGCCCCCCTCGATGAATTGATGAGCCAGGACTGTGGGTTCATCATCCGGATCTGTCCGGGCCCGATCAGGTGATGGGTATTGTCAACACCATGCAGGTTCAGCGGAACATGCAATGTCACCATATCGGATTCTTGCAACAGGGTTTTTAAACCGGTAAATTTTCCGGGGCCTTCAAGCCTCTCCCGTGGCGGGTCGTTCAACAATACCTGCATACCAAGGATCCGGGCAAGTTGTTCTATCTTCGATCCGACATGCCCGGCGCCAATGATCCCAAGAACTTTATTTTTCAGATGAAATCCGTTGCGCCGCGAAAGGGTAAAAAAGGCAGAGGCTATGTATTGAACCACCGAAAAAGCATTGCACCCGGGGGCATTTGTCCACTGGATATGATTGGTTTCACAATACCGGGTATCTATGTGGTCGTAACCTATGGTTGCAGAACCGATGAACGTTACCGGTGTTTTGTGCAGGAGGCGTTCATCGCAAAGAGTGCGTGTCCTGACAATGAGCGCCTGGGCCCGGGAAGCATGCAAATGGTCGATGGCATCTCCCGGAAGATAACAGATGTCGGCAAAAGGTTCGAGAACACCTTTCAGAAAGGGAATTTTTTCATCGGCGATGATGTGCGGAATCATTGGAAACGATCAGAAAAACAATAAAATAGCAAATATAATTTAATTCCGGGAAAAACGGTTTCATAACCACATCGCAGTTTTTTCGTATTTTGCATTGTTTTATGGCGCTTCACATTGGAACTGGGTCTTCCCGGATACGAAACCCGCGGTATTGTGGAACGCAGGAGACCTTTCGTTTTATGAACAGATAACCGATCGACAAAATTCAGAATGATGGGCAATATCCCGGTACTATTGATCACCCCGCCTTTTACCCAGCTTAATACACCCTATCCGGCAACCGCCTTTTTAAAGGGGTTTCTGAATACCCGGGGTATTGTTTCGCATCAGGTTGACCTGGGACTTGAAGTGATCCTGAAGCTCTTTTCTGCACCGGGACTGACCCGTTTGTTTGCAGGGATTGATCCGGGAAACCCGAAACTTTCAGGTAATTTTAAACGCATCCTTGCGCTCAGCCATGAATATATTTCGACCATCGACCGTGTGATTGCTTTTCTTCAGGACAAAGATCCTTCGGTCGCTCATCTGATCTGTGGCCGCCGGTGGCTCCCGGAGGCATCCCGGTTTGCTCAAACGGCCGATCTGGATGCGGCTTTTGGCGACATGGGCCTTTATGACAAAGCCCGTCATCTGGCAACCCTGTACCTGGAAGACATCTCCGACCTGATTTCTGGTGTGGTTGACCCCCTTTTTGGCTTCAGCCGATATGCAGAGCGGCTGGGACGGACGCCGGCCACCTATGATGAACTTGAAAACAGGCTTCAGCAACCGGATGGTGTAATGGATCATATGCTGGTTGATGCGCTCCGCGAAACGATGGACCAGACGCTTCCTGCGATGGTGGCCATTACAGTCCCCTTTCCGGGAAATCTTTTCAGTGCGCTAAAATGTGGCGGGTGGATCAAAAAAAACCGGCCGGGGGTTATTGTCACCCTGGGCGGGGGCTATATCAGTACCGAGCTCCGTTCCCTGGAAGATCCCCGTATTTTCGATGTTGTCGATTTCATCATCCTGGATGATGGCGAAATACCCCTTCTGAACCTGCTGGAGCATCTTGACGGATCCCGGCCCAGGATTTGTCTAAAACGCACTTTTGCACGGGAAGAGGGAAGGGTCCTGTTTTTCGATGGTTCCTCCATGCCCGATTGTTTGCCCGATGAAACGGGTACGCCCGACTATGATGGATTGCTTTTGCACCGTTATCTCCCGGTTATCGAAATGGCCAATCCGATGCACCGTCTGTGGAGCGATGGCCGCTGGAACAGGCTGATGCTGGCTCATGGCTGTTATTGGGCAAAATGCAGCTTTTGCGACACAGAACTCGACTACATCCGGCGTTATGCCGCAAATACACCGGGAAAAATATGCGACAGGATGGAAACTGTCATGGCCCGGACCGGGCGAAATGGCTTTCATTTTGTGGATGAAGCGGCGCCACCATCGCTTTTAAAAGAACTTGCCCTGGAAATATTGCGCCGCGATTTGAATGTTTGCTGGTGGACCAACATCCGGTTCGAAAAAAACTTCACACGGGATCTCTGTATTTTACTGAAAGCATCGGGTTGTATTGCTGTTTCCGGTGGATTGGAGGTAGCCTCCGACCGCATCCTGAAACGGATCAACAAAGGGATAACGGTCTCACAGGCAGCCCTCGTTGCCGGCCACTTTGCCCACGCAGGCATCCTTGTTCATACCTATCTGATGTATGGTTTTCCGACCCAGACAGCCGGCGAAACCATCGATTCGCTTGAGATTGTCAGACAAATGTTTTTAAATGGTTTGGTGCAATCGGGTTTCTGGCATCTCTTTGCGATGACAGCCCACAGCCAGGTCGGCAAACATCCGGAACAATTTGGCGTGATCAGGGCTCCCGGTAAAACCAACCCTTTTGCCAACAACGATTTGTCCCATGCTGACCCGGCAGGGTGTGACCATGAAACTTTTGGAATTGGCTTACATAAGGCATTGTACAATTATATGCACGGCATTTGTCTCGATTTACCGCTTCAGGAATGGTTTGATTTTCCTGTTCCGCAAACCACCATTGCCCCCGGGTACATCGGAAGTTTGAAGAAAACCGAAAATTCAGTCCAACCCTGGTCCCGGACAGATCCTCACGGGATAGCCCCCTTTCGTGTAATCTGGCTCGGAGGCCCTTGTTCGGTCAAGCATCATGTACAAAAGAAAAAAGGAAAAATCCGGAACCGGACAATACTCACCCTTCATAACCGGAACCGGGATGTATCTGTCTCTCTTCCGGAAGCAGAGGGAAAATGGTTAAATGACCTGCTTCCGATGTTGTCGGTGCGAAACCGTAAGGTTTGGACACTGGAAGAACTAAAGCAGGAATACGAACTCCTGGGAGCAGGTGACTTTGACAGGTTCCTGAAAGGAGGTGTCATGCAGCAACTCCGGGAGAACGGGTTAATCCTGCTTTAGCGGTTGAAGCCCTATTTTTTTGCCGCTTTTTTCTCTTTCTTGGCGGCGCGTTTTTCCTTGAGATTCTTGGTGGGCTCCTTTTTATTCTCTTTTTTAACGGTCTTTTCTTTTCCCATGGCTTTTTGATTTAAAACACCGATAAAGATAGAAATATTTTATGATTTGGGAAAATGGGAAAAATCTTATTTTGAGAGTGTTTCAATGTTTCAGGGTTTCAGGGTTTCAGGGTTTTCTTTGAAACTTTTTTTCTGAAACCCTGAGGGTCTGTTTAAAATTCATTTTGAAATTTGTAACTCCTTGAAAACTATTAGCTTTTCATTATTCAATCTTCACTCATCGTTTTTCATTTTACATTAGTCGTTAACCCAATGAATAGAGTACAATGGATAATTGCCAGTGAAAAATGAATAAAGAAAAACGAATAGTATGTTAAAATTTAAACAGTCTCTGAAACTCTGTTCCTTACATCCCCAACTGGTTCATCAGAAACTCAAAATTGACCACCGAATTGTCGATCCGTTGTTTGGTAGCTTGTCCGGAACCATGGCCCACATTGTAATCGATAAACAGCAGGATGGGGTTTATCTGTCCGGGGTTATTCTGAAGGGCTGCGGCGAACTTTTTGGCATGGAGCGGGTCCACGCGGCTGTCGTTGGCCCCTGTACGGATCAGCATGGTTGGCGTGTTGATACCCATCCGGATGTTATGATAGGGGGAGTATCGCAACAGGTTACGGAAATCCGTTTCATTATCGCTGGAACCATATTCGGGGATCCAGTAACGGGCAATCAGGAATTTATGAAAACGAACCATATCGATCAGGGGAACGGCGCAGAGAATGGCCTTGTACAGGTCGGGCCGTTGTGTGGCCGCAGCGCCCATCAGTAAACCGCCGTTGCTTCCACCCTCGGCAGCAAGCCGGCCGGGATTGGTATATTTTTCACGGAATAACCATTCGGCGCATGTGTTAAAATCGTCGAAACAATTTTGTTTATTAAGGAGCATCCCCTCTTCATGCCATTTTTCACCATATTCGTCGCCACCCCGGATTCCCGGTTCCACAACGACCCCGCCCCGGTTGATAAACGCGGCATAACCGCCAAAATAACCCGGAGTGATACCAATGTTAAAGCCTCCGTATGCCGTGAGCAGTACCGGATTGTTCCCGTCCAATTTCATGTCTTTCCGGTGTACAACAATGACAGGAACCCGGGTACTGTCCTTCGAATAATAGAAATTGATCTCACCCGTGATGTTTGTCATATCAATGGGCAATTCGCGGTAGTAATAGAGCCTCCATTTAAAATCTTTGGGCGAGGCAACGAACATCTTCCCGGGGGAGGTAAAGGTGGACATATAGATATACACCGAATCCTCTTCCCGGTCGAAACTAAAACCATTGACATTGCCGACCTCAGGCAGCTCAATCGGGCCGATTCTCTTTCCCTGCGGATCAAAAAGCGTGAGGCGGCTCTGAATGTCCTTTTTGTCCTGGACAATCAAACGCCCGTCTTTGAGTACCTCCACGTTTTGAAGTACAGTCTCCCCTTCAGGAAGCAACTCCTTCCAATCCTTGTATTCGGGTTTATCCTTGTCGGCTACCATGAAGCGGTACCGGGGAGCATTGTCATTCGTAAGGATATATAACTTATCTCCAATGGCATATGGATAGGCCTGAAATTTAGCGCTTTCATAAATCAGTTTCCCCGTTTCCAATGAACCGGTTTTCCGGATGTAACAGTTGTTCGAATTAAAATCGCCCTGGCCCGAAAAAGTCACATCGCTGTAACGGTTGTCGTAGATATAATAGGAATTTTTTGCATCTTCGGTGGTACCAATGAATGTTGCGGCCGGCAATCCATCGCCCACTTTCCAGTAATACGATTTCAGCGGACGTTGGGCATTGACATCTTCCTGGCTCCGCAGGGTAAAATAGGCATGGGCCTGATCTTTGGTCCATTGGTAACCAAAAGTGTTCTCCAGGGGCGGGTAAAGTATTTTACCGGAACGTGTCTCGATGATGTAGGTTGTGGATATTTCGGCCCCGCTTTTTTGGACGCTCACCGCAGCCCGCTCCCCATCGTAGGTGTATGTAACCCCGGTGGTTGAAGTTTTACCGGTCGTGTCGAGTTTTACCGGGTCCCAGATCAGGATTTTCTTTCCATCAATGATGGTGTAAAGAGAGATCTGTTTATCCCCTTTTTTCCGGATGTTCTGGAAGAGGCGTTTCCCTTCTTTGGTCAATGGGCCCTCGTAGTCCATATCGATATAGGCTGTAATTTCATCACGGAGCCCCGGATGTTCTTTTTGTGTCTCTTTCATGAAGGCAACCGTGCTTTCGTGCTGGGCTTTCGTCCAGGCGATCACCTCCGGATTGGTTTTATCTTCGAGCCACCGGTATTCATCGGTCAGGATAACACCGTGAAGGGTGTCGGTGACCGGGATTTTAGGGGTGACCGGCGGAAAAAAGGATATTTGTGTGAAGCCGGCCAATGGAAAGCAACACACCAAAAGGATGAAAAATTTTTTCATGGGGAATTTTTTTTGTTTGTAAATGAAGTTCAAAAGTAGGGATGAAATCAACAGGATGCCAATAATTCAGATGAATAAGGATAAAAACTCGATGAATTAAAATTTTCCGCAGCAGAATCTTCATTGAGAAAAAGAGTCATTACGGGGTGTGGTTGTTTTTGTCAGGGCCAGGTTTTGATAGATGGACAATAGTTTTGCGACAGATGTTTCAATGCGGAAATGGGACGATTTTTCCAGGTACGGTTTTTTCGCATTTTCAAGTTCGGAAGGATGTTCGGCCCAATAATCGATCCGGGCTGTAAGGGCTTTAATATCATCGCCTTCGAAGAGAAACCGGTCATCGAGGGCAAACTGGCAGGTGGCGCTTTTGGGGCTCCGGGAAATGACTACCGGAAGTCCGCACCCCATGGCTTCCAAAACCGTCATGCATTCAACTTCGATGGTAGCCGCATGGATATACAAATCGGCGAGATTGTAGTAGTACACCAGTTCTTCCGGTGTCAAAAAAAGGAAAACGGGAGGGTTGGGAAGACCCTGGCCAAGGCGTTGAAGTTTTTCCTTTGCCGGACCTTCTCCGATCAGAAAAAGGATAATTTTTTCCCGGTATTTTGACCCGTCGATTGCCCTGATGATGACATCGTGCCTTTTCTCAGGCGCCAATCGTCCTACAGATAGTATGATAAATTTTTCTTTCATCGATCCCGGCCGTTCGGTAAGGATGGGATGAAATATGGGTAAAAAACCATTGGAAATAATGGTCGTTGGTGATTTCAGCCCGTAGCGTTTCAACTCCTCTTCGGCAAAAAGGCTTGGACAGATGACCATCCGGGAACGGTTGTAAATGGTTTTCAGCCAGATTTTGTAACAATAGCTGATAAACATGGATGAGTGGATCCCGGCATTCATGGCCAGATGTTCGGCCTGTATATGAAATGTGGAAACAACCGGAACCTTAAGTTTTCGGGCCATACGTACAGCCTCTATCCCGAGCAGGAATGGAAACTGGATATGGACGATGTCAACATTTTTTATTGTCTCGCGAAGTACC
>DYSO01000109.1:9720-10696 GCA_020718225.1 Draconibacterium orientale
GCGGGAAGGAATGGCAAGCGGGGCCTGCATTTTTTTCATTATTCGTTTAACCCCCGGCGGATAAAACCTGGGCAACACGATTTTTCCGGGTGCGGCAATACCTGTCGATAGTACCGAAACATCACAATTATTCCGCAACAGGTTGACAAACCGTTTTGTTGAAATGGTTGCCCCGTTCTTACTGTCGTCGTAGGAATCAATTACCATAAGGATCTGCATCCGGTCCCGGTTGATAGCATCGGTGGGCATGGAGTGATCTTTCTTAAAATAACGCCATCAGGTATTCATGGAGAAAGGTGTTGGGCCTTGATCTCCTCATATTTTTGAAACCAGGCAGGAAAACATTGCATAAACCGGACCGGCTTGAAATTATCTTTTCGCACCACGATGTGCAATGTGGAGCCAAAAGCACACAACTCCCCGTCGCCATTGACTACCTCATATCCATATTTGGTTTTTAAACCGTCGTTTTGTTCAACCCAGGTTTTAACAAAAACCCGGTCGCCGTAACGGAGGGGTTTTTTATAATTCAATTCGGCTTTCAGCACCGGGGAGGAAAATCCGGAATGTTCCATTTCGGAATAACTGAACCCCAGCTCCCGGATCAGGTGTGTTCTTCCCAATTCAAAATATATCAGATAGTTGGCATGGTAAATGATACCCATCATATCTGTATCGGCATACGAAATCTGCACTTCGGTGGTTGAAATATACATGCTGTCAGTGGAAATTATTTGTTTGCCCTCTCTTATCGTTCCCACAAACTTACATAATAATTGCGATTTATACACGCACCGCATAAAAATCAGCAAGTTTTATAGAGCAAATTATGAGTCCACTCCGGAAAATATTTTTTTTACGACATCGCCACGATCATTACGCTATTGCATGGGATATCAGGATCCATCCCCCCGGCCCCCTTCCTTTATTGTACCCCACCCCCGGCCCCCTTCCCTTTTCTACCCCTTTCACCTTG
>DYSO01000110.1 GCA_020718225.1 Draconibacterium orientale
CCCTTCATCATTTTATGATTTTTCTCTTTTTGTTGTTTTTCGCCACACTTACTTAATTTATGCACACATCTGCTTATTTGCTTTTTCAAGACTTAAAACAGGGAGGTACATTTGCAATTATTTATAATAAAATCACTTACATTTAATTAGATATGAAAAAAATAGCTCTGTTTTTCGCTCTTATACTTTTTATCTTTTCCTCCTGCAATAAGGATTTGGAAACGGTAACACCCGAATCGCCAACGATGAAAGACCTGAAAGTTACCGGTACTTTTGATTGGAAAACCACCAGAAATATCGAGATTACCGTTAAAGGTTTTGTCAATGGGATCGTGGAAGTGGTATCTGCCCAGGGAACGGTTTACCAAAAAGCATTCATCATGCAAAATCAACCCTACACCATGAATATCACCATACCTTCTTATGAAACTGAATTGTACCTGAAATATCTGGGATCAAATGTGAAGGTTGAGCCAGGGGCTGGAAAAATCACGCATACGTTTGTAAAACCATAAAATAGCAGTTGCTCATTGCTGTTGATAGTAATAATTTTCCGGGCTTGATCTTTCATGCCCCGCATATTGACAAGCTGGCTTTTCATGTAACCATTTTTAATAAAAAATAGATCCGATGAAAACAATAAAATCCTTGCACCTGAAAAATATTTTAGCAGCCTTTTCCAACCCGGCAGTAAAATTCCTTGCTTTCGTATTCCTTTTCCTGTTTCTCACATCCACTCTGTTCAGCCAATCTTTTGTACTTGACCTCCAGGCAAACCCGATGAGTTTTACCAATGCACAAAAGACCATTATAACAAACACCGGCAATAACGGAACAAACCAGGGGTCTGTTCACAAGTACAGCAACGTCATTACAAAAGATGGCATTACCGTTTATGCGCTCATGACCATTTTTGAAAACAACAATGCAACCATAACCAATTTTGATGATGATGCCATTACCGGAGAGCAACATCGGTTTCAGCCCCGGATCGGGACAGGTACCGGCGGAGGGAATATCGTGTACCAACTGGAATTCTTCAATACTGCCGATGACCAACCGGTGTTTCTTTTCAATTATTACATGACTGCTGTTGATATTGACGGTACCGGAAATGCCGGCAACCGGGAATATATTGAAATTGGCGGTTATACCAGTTACCAGGTCAATGATCCTACACAGTTGGTTATATCAACCAACAACATTACCGGAAGGACTAAATTCCTTGGACGTATCAGCAGTCTTAACGGAATTACATTTGAAAATTCCTGTTCCATGATCACCGAATATTTGAATCCCAACAATAAAATCACCTTTGTATTGGGCCAGAGCGGCGCCAATTCTGAAAGGTATTATTCGGTACAATTCGGTGTTGCCGGAGGGGTGTTCTCAAATCCGGTAGTCGTTTATAACCCTTTACCGGTCGCTGTTGATGATAACGGAACTCCTGTTGGCAGTGCAACCGGCGGTGTTGCCGTGTCCAATGTTCTGGATAACGATTTATTTAATGGAGCCCCGGTCGTTCCGGCAGATGTTACCATTTCACTGGTATCAGGCGCTTCCGATCCCGGAATTATCCTGAATACCACAACCGGAACAGTCAGCGTTGCTCCGGGAACACCTGCTGGTTCCTATAGCCTGGTTTATCAGATATGCCTGAATGCCGTTCCCTCCAATTGTGACGTTGCAACTGTTTTTGTGGAGGTTGTATCGGCAGATCTCGCCATTACAAAAACGGTAAACCCCAATACAGTGATCGAAGGCCAGGGCATTGTTTATTCAATTACAGTTACCAACAACGGTCCCAGCCAGGCGCTCAATGTGGTAGCCGAAGATGTGCTTCCTACAGGATTGACATTTGTAAGCGCTACAGCCCCGGCAGGGACCAGCTGGTCGGCGCCCGAATGGAACATCGGGACACTGAACAACGGCGCCTCCGCAACACTGTCAATCATTGCTACCGTTAATATCGGTAGTACCGGAACCCTCACCAACACGGTAACGGTCACTTCAACCACCGGAGATCCGGTTACTGCCAATAATTCATCGACAGCCCTTCTGACCGTTACGCCGGCATTGCCAATCTCGAACTTATACCCTGCTGCGGGATTTGGCACACTGGCATTCGAAGATCTATGGCCCGGACAAGGTGACTACGACTTTAATGATCTTGTGATGGATTATCAGTTTGAGATCATTTCCAATTCAAACAATAAAATTAACCAGATCATCGGTACTTTCATCATCAAGGCTTATGGCGCTACCCTTCACAATGGTTTTGGATTCCAGTTATCGGATGCCATCCTTCCGGCCGATCTCACGGTAACAGGTTATCATCTAACCGAAGGGTACATTACACTTTCGGCCAACGGAACAGAATCCGGACAATCGAAACCCACCATCATCCTCTATGATGATGTCTATAAACAAATGCAACACCCCGGAAGCGGAGTCGGTGTAAATACGGTAAGCTGGGCCCCTTATGTTGCCCCTGTGACACTGACCCTGACGATTGATGTAAAACCCAATACCTACGATCTGAACGATTTGGATATTGCCAACTTTAATCCATTTATCATCGTCAATAAAGACCGCGGGAAGGAAGTACACCTGCCCGATTATTTACCTACCGATCTGGCAAACCCGGCGCTGTTTGGAACCGGAAATGACGACAGCCAACCCGCTACCGGGAAGTATTATAAAACGGTGAACAACCTGCCCTGGGCCATCAACATCTATGAAAGTTATGACTATCCCAAAGAAACAATCGATATAACGGCGGCATACAGCCACTTTGTTGAATGGGCAACCAGCGGTGGTCAATTCTTTTCCGATTGGTACCAGGATAAGCCCGGTTACCGAAACGCCCCGTTGATCTATTGATCCGGGTATCAGGAAAAAGCATCAGAACACCACAAAAAAGGTTGTTTCCCAAAAAGGAGACAACCTTTTTTTTGAAATCGGGAACCAACCGGCCCGTTTATTTCATTTTACAAATCTTACCCATCTTTATCCAATCCCCGGTCTGCAATTTGTAAATATAGATACCTTCCGGCAAATACCGGATATCCACTTCTTTTTCAAATAACGGGAAGGGCGCCTCCTCGTTCAGTAATGCCTTTACATGTAAACCCGAAACTTCATACAGATCCAATTGAATCCGTTCGTGCACCTTTTTTCCCATCGAATTTTTTCCGTCTCCGGTTTCCTGGTATCTGACGGTTATTTTATCGGTACAGGGATTTGGGAATAACCGCCATTCAAGACCTTCTTCCCTTTCCATTACTGTAACATGCGGCATCACTATGATGTAATCTGTTTTGATCACTGCCTGGCTTGTGTTCTCATCCGATACGGTTAACTTCACGGTGTAGGCGCCAGGCTCTGAATAAGCATAAGCCGGGTTTCTGACAGTGGCATCAACCGTGCCATCATTGTTAAAATCCCATTCCCAGGAGGTGATCAATCCAAGCGAAAGGTCGTTAAAATGGACCAGTGAACCGGGATAAACCTGGGTGGAGTCAGCCATAAAATCGGATTCAAGGCCTTCCTCTCCGTAAATGGTGAAGGCTTCCGGGTTCATTGCCATTATCGTATCACCCGCCTCTATCAGCGTGTATTTTAAAAAACAATTGTTACTTGAAATGGTTTGCGGGGGAATCCATTGGTATCTTCCTGAATTGGCTGTACCGGCGGTCAGGCTGGTCCAGGGCCCCTGTCTTCCCCGTAACGAATAATCGATTTGGACCAAAGCGGCAGATGTTACCGGAACAGCGCTGATCCAGTCGGTAAACCCGGCAGATCCTTGCTTCAAAACCTCATTCCCTTTCGGGAAAACAGCCCGTATGGAAAGGCTGGAAAACGGGGTTGATTCTTTAAAACATTTGAGATGGTTTTTATCATTGGGCCAGTTACCCACTTTTTCAACCAGGGTCATGTCGGGAAATCCGTTCCGGTCAACATCGCCACCGGTCCTGAAAGCGGCACAATCCCCGTTATTCGATGTGGTAAGGGTAAATTCCTGGCTCCAGGTGATGGAACGATCTTCTTCCAGGGCGCCACTCCAAACAGTCAGATGTGCATTTCCAAATGCAGCAATATCCATGATCTGGTCCCCGTTAAAATCGGCCATCTGAACCTCCTGGTAACTCCCTGTTGATGGCAGCGTGCCCGAATAATTGATCCATTGTAAGGTTCCGGCATTAAATGACCATACCATAATTCCCCCTGCCGGATTTACATATGCCAAATCATCTGCCCCATCGTTGTCGACATCTCCCAGGTCAGGCCCGCTCATTGGGAAAGAGTAAACGGGCAAATTGAAATCGCCGTCTGTAAAATTACCGGCGCCATCCCCGAAATAGGCAATTCCACCGTCGTGGGGCACAACAAAATCGACATTTCCGTCATTGTTTATATCCCCAAAAACAAACTGCATATTTGAATTGCCTGCCAGAAAACCGAAGCTCTGGACCCAGGTTCCGTCGCCCTGGTTGAGATATACATGTACCCCATCGCCCGAACCAAATGAATTTGACCCGATATCCAGGTCGCCATCATTGTCCACGTCCGCAAAATCGGTCCCGAACATTCCCCAGTTCTCCCCGTGGGTGGCAAGACCGTCATCCCAGGCAATCCAGTTGGTGCCGCTTCCATCCCCCAGCGCTACCTCCAATAGTTGATTTCCCAGATCTGAGGAAGCATAATTATGATGCATGCCCATTCCAACATCCCAAAACCCATCATTATTTACATCCCCAATGGCAATTCCACCATAACCAAAATTACCGTTCATTTGGGCGTTCCAACTTCCGGTACCGTTGCCAAACCAAACCATGATGCCGTGTTCCTGGGCCCCGATATTGGGACAACCATGATCGCCAATGGATAGGATGTCCACGTAACCATCCATATTGATGTCGGCAAACTCCAACTCTGTCTGGCCGCTGTCCCACGAAGGATAATTCATCCCTGTGGAACTTTCAACAAAGTGAAAACCTTTGAACGGTTGAGCTAAAAGCGAGCCACCAACGAAAAAAAACAGAGAAAGGTAAAGAATCCTCATCATGGGTCAACGTTTAAACCGGATTACTGTTCCAAGCGGGAGTTTTCTTCCTGCCCGATCAGTGACATACAACTCCCCTGTCTGGGTCCCCGGAATTTCACCAAAATGGCTGAAGATAAGGCTTTCAGAAATCAGTGAAGAAAACCCCATGGAATAGAGGCTCAACAGAAAAAAAGAGGGGCTGGGAACCAGTAACTGCTTGCACAGGGAAATAATTTCATCAATGGAATCCTGTAAAATCCATTTTTCACCTTCAGGCCCGCGACCATATGCAGGCGGATCGAGAATGATCCCATGGTACCGGTTTCCCCGTTTAACTTCCCGGCGAACAAATTTCAACGCATCTTCCACCACCCACCGGATTCCGGTGAACCCTGAGATTTCCATCATTTCACGGGCCCAGTTGACCACCGGTTTTACCGAATCGACATGGATCACATCGGCGCCGGCCGCTTTTGCAGCCAATGATGCACCACCGGTATAGGCAAAAAGGTTCAATACCCGCAATACTCCTGAACCGTTGGTTCCGTCATTCTCTTTGACTCCCTGTCCGTCTTTCCTCCTGCCTTCCTTGTCCCCTGACTGCGCCTCCCCCTTTTTGCCCTCAATCCTTAAAAAATCATAGATAAACTCCCAATTTACGGCCTGTTCTGGAAATATACCAATATGGCCAAACGAAGTAAGTCCCAACCGGAATTGAAGATTCAAATCCCGATACGAATAGGCGATTTTCCACTGATCGGGCATCGATTTTTTCCGGGCCCACTCCCCCTTTTCAAAATTTTCACCACGGCCGGGATCCATGCCCCTGACACGTTTGTACCGTGCATGGCACATTTCCTCCCACGCTGCTTCCGGAAGTGATTTGCGCCAGACTGCTTGTGGTTCGGGCCGGGCCAGGATGAATTTTCCAAACCGTTCCAGCTTTTCAACCCCTCCGGTATCAATCAGTTCGTAATCGGTCCAATGTAACGGCGTTAGTAGTTCCATGTGATTTTATCCCTATTCATCAACCGGATGTGGTCAAGCAATTAATAAACATCAAATATCGGGATTTTCCGTTAATGATGGAACCATTTTTGCTTCCCGTTCCTTTGCCATTTGATCCCATACGGGAACCACGGTTTTTATCCATCCGGCTTTTTCAGCATTCAGTCTGGCCATGTCGAGCCCGATATACTTTTGAGCCAGCATCTTTGTTGTTATTTCGGGATAGGGCACCGGCTGGTTTTTCCCATGGGCCGCCAATACCCGGGCAATTAAAACCCGCGCTTCACCTGCGGCATTGACAGCATTGCCCAGGATGCGGGAAACTTCAACCGGCGAATGGAATGCGGCTCCATGACTTGCCGAAATATAATCCCAAAACCATTGTGCATACCGGATTTGTTTCAATGCGGGAGCCATCTCGTAATCGGTAGCGCCCGCATTCCATGCTGCTTTTGCTTCAACATGTGCCCTGACAATCTCCATTTCAGCCAGATCGCGGATCTGCTTAACCTTATCCTGACGGGTATATACATTTGCCCGAAGGGTTTCTTCACTTTCGCGGTGACAAACCTGACAGCTCCCGGAAATATTACTCAGCGGACTGGTTATATGATGACTGGTGAATTTCTGGCCCCCCTCTTTTACATATGGCATGTGACAATCGGCACAAGCGACTCCGCGTTCGGCATGAATCCCGGTAAGATAAATTTCATAATCGGGATGTTGCGCTTTCAGTATCGGGGCTTTGCTCATTTGATGCGTAAAATCGGTATGTTTTACCGCTTCATAATATTTCAAAGCCGAGTCGGCAGAAGTACCGTACTTCCACGGAAAAGTAAGATATTCCACCCCTGCACCATCCGGTCGTGTTTTATCAAAATAATATTCCACATGACATTGCGCACAGACCAGCGACCGCATTTCCTGGTGCGTAGCCTGAGAGATATCCTTCCCCATGGATTTGAATGCCTCCTTTAAAGCCGGGCGTGTAATACGCAGATCCATGGTTTTGGGGTCGTGGCAATCGGCACAGCCAATAAAATTGACCACATCAGGCCCCTTTGCCCCCCACTTTCCGGTATAAAAACCCATCGGGCCCATCGTCTCCATGAGACGTGGCACATCGGGGCTTTTACAACTCCAGCATGTTGCCGGCTGAGGCCCATCATCCGGCTCCCGGGGGGTTCCGGTCCGCAGGGTATTCCGGATATCGGTGATGGCATAATAGTGCCCCCGGCTCGAACTATAATCTTTCGAAAAAGAGTACCCGGCCCAAAGGACCACCAACCGGGGATCTTCAGCTAATTCATCGATCATGGCGCTACCATTGTACTTGCTTCGGAAAGTCGTATCGGCAGTCTTCAGATACGACTGATACTCCCGTGGAAAATTCCAGCCCCATAAAACATTGCGGGGTTCATATTCTGAAAGATCCACCCTGGGTTGATAAACATATTCGCTTTCGGCCCGCCGCTCTGTAATAGAGGAAGCCAATAACCCCAGAAAAAAAACCACGACCATGGTAACCAGAAAAAGTACCCAGTTGATCCAGGATGCCCGTTTTTTATAGTGTGCCATAATTCGGAAATTAAAATAAATGTCTGTGTCAAACGTGAAGAAAACTTTTGTTTGTCCCCCATGAAAAAATTGTTCATTCAACCATCAATATCTGCTATTCATTATTCACCATTCACTATTCACCATTCACCATTCACTATTCACTATTCATTATTCGTTATTCAAAATCATTCCTTTTCTGTACGGCTCTCTGTTTTTGTTTTTACCAAAGCATTGGGCGTTGAAGTGAGCCCGTTAACCCTTCCGTGTGGGGTTTCCCGGTGACAGTCCATACAGGAACGTTCAGGTAAATAATTGTGGTAGTTGGGTTGGACTGTTTTAAGAAATTCCATGCCGGTGATCTTTTCATGACAGCGAAGACAATTTTCCTGAACGGCTTTTTTCCCGGCATCCCGGATAAAGATGACCTGTGGTTCGTTTCGTAAAGTAAAAATAGTGGCATGCCTGAGACCATCCTGCGCTTTAAAATAATACTTGTGAAAAACATTGTCGTGCGGCACATGACAATCGTTGCAGTTGGTATTTGTACGATGTGAACTGTGCTCCCAACTGGCAAATTGGGGATTCATCACATGGCAGTTAATACAGGTTTCAGGATCGTCGGAAAGGTAGGAAGGCGCCCGGGAAATATAAACAGCATAAGCCGCCAAACCAAAGAAAATTCCCAGTAAAACCGAAACGGAAGGTTTCCATTGATCGGGAGGGACCAGCCAATGGATCAGGTTTTTCATCGGATGCTTTTTATCAACAATGGTTGATCAAAGTTAATGCTTTTTCAATGGATTGGTACTGGCTGTTTGGTGTTTTATCACTTAAAAATCGTATCTTTGAATTTCTTCATTGCGCTTTTCAGTTGATGGAAAAAATATCCGGTGGGGATTTTCTATGTCGGAAACCATTCATGATAAAACCGTTTTCACCCTGCTTGAGGTGGCACACAGCATCCAGCGCACCCTGAATGAACGGTACCACACTTCTTTCTGGGTCAAAGCTGAAATGAACAAACTCAACCATTACAGCCATTCGGGCCACTGTTATCCGGAACTCCTGGAGAAAAAAGAGGAAAAAATCGTTGCCCAGATCCGGGCCACGCTATGGAAAGACGACTATCTCCGGATCAATGAAAATTTCCTGAAAACGCTGAAAGAACCCTTAAAAAACGGGATCAATATCTTATTTCACGCCCGGATTTTTTTTGATCCGGTTTACGGATTAAGCCTCCGCATTTTAGATATCGATCCTTCCTGGTCGCTTGGCGAATTGGAACGCGAAAAACAGGCATCCCTGAAAAAACTCAGGGAGGAGGAAATTTTTTTTCAGAACAAATCGTTAAAATTGCCCCTGCTTCCTCAACGAATTGCAGTAATCTCAGTTGAAACAAGCAAAGGATACGCCGATTTCCAGAAAGTCATCGATCAGAATCCCTGGAAATACAAATTCTTTTACCTGTTGTTCCCATCCCTTTTACAGGGAGACAAAGTGGCAGAAGCCATCATTCATCAGCTTCACAGGATTGATAAAGTAAAACACCATTTCGATGTGGTCGCAATTATCCGTGGCGGCGGCGGAGATATCGGGTTATCGGGATATAACCGTTATGAACTGGCCAAAAGCATTGCCTGCTTCCCCCTGCCGGTAATCACAGGGATCGGACATGTAACCAACGAGACCGTTTCAGAAATGGTAGCTTTTAAAAATTGCATCACCCCCACGGAACTGGCCGATTTTCTGATCCAGCAGTTTCATAACTTTTCGATCCCAGTCAACGAATCCCGGAAAACGCTTATCCATTCGGTAAACCAGCAAATATCCGATACAAAAAAAGAGACGGCCCACACGATTTCTCTTTTTCTGAAACACACAAAAAACCTTGTTTCCACCACCCGGCGTGAACTGTTATCCCATGCCAAACGGGTTAAAACCCATTCCGGGTTTTACATACGGAATGCCCGGGGAGAAGTAATCCGGGTTTCGGATTCCCTTAAAAAAAATTCGACCCTCTGGTTGGCGACCTCGTCTGCCGCCACATCCAACCAAAAGTTGAAATTGAAAAAAGAGACAACCGTTTTTTTTCAACAGCTTGGCCATGAAATCGATACCCGGGAAAAACAGGTTTCGATGCTCGATCCAAAAAATGTTCTTGCCCGCGGGTTTTCCATTACCCTGTTTCAGGATAAGGCAATACGCAGCCATAAATTTGTTCAACCGGGCGACCAGATAAAAACAATTACCTTTGATGGATCCCTTGAAAGTACAGTAACAACCATACAACCCGAATCCGGACTATGAGCGAAAAAATTACCTATACGGCAGCCTTTGAAGAACTTCAACAGATCGTCAATGAAATTGAAACCGGAGAAATTTCTGTTGATCAACTCTCCCAAAAAGTCAAGAGGGCAGCCCTCCTGATCGGCATCTGCAAAGAAAAACTGACCACCACCGAGACCGATGTAAGTCAGATTCTCAAAGAGTTGGATGATGATTAAACCGAACCCTCAAATTCCTTCAGCCTCTTCTTTATTTCTTCCTGCAAAGGTTTTTTGTACCGTTTCCAGTTTTTATAATTGGCCCAATAGCCAATGGCAACAGCAGCCAATATGATCACCAGGTAGATCGCAACCGGTATCCGGGTGTTTTCCATGTATTTCAGAAATGAGGCATGCACGATCAAATAACCGCCGGTTATAAACAACAACAACAACGGGGTGGTTATTATTATGTCAACCGGGGAGATAAACCTGTAACGGGCCAACGCGTGTTTCAGAAAGCTAACAGCAGGTTCGCCATAATCTACCTTTTTGTACTTCAACAGCCCGTAAAACAAATAGCCCATGGCAAGACAAAACCCCAATATTAAAATAGAGTAACCCTCTTTTCCCGTGCCTTGTTTTGAAATAAAACTTCCGGCATAAATCACGACAAACATGCCAAAAAAAAGGATCAGCAAAAAAAGTTTGTAACTATTCACCCCCTGTTTTTATAAATTCAGGGGTTATTAACAATTTCGG
>DYSO01000111.1 GCA_020718225.1 Draconibacterium orientale
GATTTACGATTTACGATTTGCGATTTACGATTTACGATTTACGATTTACGATTTGTTGATCCATGGGGTGGCAATTACTTCCCACACGAATTTTCTGGCAGTGATCCGGTATGTACACAAAAGTGACATGACAAATGCTACCATGATCAGATCACAATAGCGATAATTCCTTTGAACCATAATCAGAGATGATTGGTTGTCGACGAATACAAATCAACTTGGAGCTTGCCACTACCCGTTATGCGTTTTTCATCCCCATAAACCTGTGCTAATTTAAAAACCGACATTAGCTTTTGAAGATCCAGCGCCAGCGATGAGAGCTGGTGTGCTGAAGTCGTCAGGTCATTGGCCGAAGATGCATTTGAAAGTGTAATTGCAGATAATTGTTGTATGGCTGTCGTCATTTTTCCCACTGCTTTTCTTTGCTCCTGACTTGCTTCAACGATATTGGTGACGAGTTTAGCGCTTTCAATTATTTCAGGTATAAGGATTGCAAGTTTTTCTCCAGCCAGTTTTGATATTTCGAAACTGTTCTTTGAAAGTTGGGTTATTCCCTGAGATGCAATTTTTGATTTGACCGACAGCTCCCTGACTTCTTTTGCAACTACGGAAAAACCTTGTCCGGCTTCAGCGGCGCGTGCTGCTTCAATTGCTGCGTTCAGGGCCAAAACATTGATCTGAATGGCAATATCACTTATTATGGAAATTTTTTTATCGATTTCCTCAACTGATTTTATGGTTTGTGAAAACGTTTCCTGATTGGTTTGAATTTCCTTCGCGGATTTATTGGTTACGGTTGCGGTAAGTTGTGCGTTATCACTGACTAAGGTTAAGGTTGCGAGCATTTTTTCCATAGAAACTGCGATTCCCTCAATGGTAGCTGTTTGTCTGGTTGCTTCTTCGGAAATATTCGCCGAAGCGACAGAGAGTTCCCGGCTGGCTGTCATTACCGACAGCGCTGTTTCATTGATATCGTTGATGATCTGATTAAAATTTAAATTAATTTCATTAATGGCTTCATACAATATACCGATTTCGTCGCTCCTTTTTTGCGGTAATTGGAAATCGACCTCTTTGTTTGCTATTTTTTTCAAAGCCTGGACTACTGTCAGGATGGGTTTGCTTACAAATGTCTTTGTAAGAAAAAAGATCAAACCAATCAGTAAAAGGATAAGTATTGAGCCCAGGACATAGTTAATACTCTGTGTTTTCTTTATCGAAGTAATCAAGTCTTTGATATTAAGCTGAATGACACCAACTCCTTCTGCTTTTTGTTCAAAATTGTAAATCGGAAATCCCAAATACTCAAAATTACCCATCTGAAAATAGGTAGGTTGATTCAGTGACTCCGATAAATTTTTATCAGAAATGTTTTTCAAATGAAATTTGTCAGAGGTGGATTTTACCAAAATAAATTCACCAATCGTCATATTGTCCCTGGTTACACTGCTTTCATTTTTCTCAAGAAATCCGGTTGCAATATCAAGCAAATCGGTATTCATAAAAATTGCAAAATCATCATTATCACTAATTTCAATATCATTAAAAACATCATCGATAGGAAATAACGTTTCAACCGATCCCAGGTATTCTTTGTCAGCGCCAAAAATGGGCGCTATTCCGCGTATTTCAAAGCCACCCCGCCCGACTTCTATTCCGGTAACCGGCAGATGATTTTTTGAAATTGATAAAACAGTTTTTCTGAATAATGAGATATCGTCGCCCCGTTTGGATGACCAGCATCGGATAAATGAGGTTGCCGGAGGTAAATGAAAATGTATCTGTGCTTTACTTCCTGTATTTTTCAGATAAGCGTCATTAATCCTGGTGAAATCATGTTCGATGATCTGGGCGCTTTTTTGTAAATTATCTGTTTGATAATATGTATAATATGCATTTTTTACCACAGATAATTCTGCACAGACAGATGAAATGGATAATGCTTTGTTTTGAATTCTGTTGAGGTTGTTTTCAATTTCTGTCTTTCTGTTTTGAATTCTGTTCTTTATCTGACTTTCCCCGTACTGAAAAAACAAATAATTATTTATCAGAACAAGTGAGATAATAAAGATCACGGTGATCAAAATCACAGATATTGAGATTTTTATCCCAATAGAGTTTTTAACATAACTGAGAATTTTCATTTTTCGTTTTTTGAGATTGGATCAACTTACCCGGGTTTATCACCCGGGAAAAATGTGTAAAATTCCTGACCACAACCCAAAAGCAGTTATGCTCTTTCAGTCAGAGGTAAATTACTGCATAGCCTCTTCAATTTCAGGGACTGTTTTTGGGATGGGTTTTCCGAGTACACGGCCTCCAACGGCTGTAACCAGAATATTATCTTCGATACGGATACCTCCAAAATCTTTATAGGTTTCAACCCTGTCGTAATTAATAAATTCAGCAAGTTTATTTTCCTTTTTCCAGATATCGATCAGTTCCGGTATAAAGTAAACGCCGGGTTCGATGGTCATCACAAAATGTTCCTGCAACTTGCGACCGAAGCGAAGAAAGGCCAATCCGAATTCTTTGCTCCGGATAACCTCTTCGTCATAACCTACGATGTTTTCACCCATTCCTTCGAGATCGTGGACATCGAGCCCCACCGGGTGACCAAGGCCATGAGGAAAAAAGAGGGTGTGTGCGCCTTTCCGTGCAGCTTCTTCCGGATCGCCTTTCATTATGCCCAGTGCGGTCAAACCGCGGGCAATTTCGGTTGCAGCTAAAAGGTGGATATCCCGGAAAGGGACGCCGGGTTTTACAGCCTGGATGGCCTTCAGGTTGGCATTTAAAACAACTTCGTAAATTCCCCTCTGACGGGGGTTGAACTTCCCTCCCACCGGTACGGTACGGGTGATATCACTGGCATAATGAAGGTTGTTTTCGCAACCTGCATCAACGACCATCATTCGTCCTTCCGTCAAGGTGTTTCCGTGATGGTGATTATGGAGTGTCTGACCATTGATGGAGAGGATTACCGGAAAAGAGACGGCGCCTCCCCGGGAAATGGCAATGCCTTCGATGGTCCCGGCAATTTCCTGTTCTACAACCCCGGGTTTGGCCATCCTCATGGCCGTTGTATGCATCAGATAAGCCACATCGACCATTTTTTCCATCTCTGCGATTTCTCTGGCTTCCTTTTTCATGCGGAGATTAACGATGTTTTTCACCAATTCCGTGGAAACGTTTTTTCTCAGGTCGGCATGAGGAATTCCGAGCAGGTCAGAAAGCCAAAGGATTGTCTCGCCACGATAGGGAGGGGCAAAATGGATGACACGGCCTTTTTTCCGTGCTTCCGCAATCAGGGTGACAATATCTTTCAGAGGGGCCGTGTTTATAACCCCGACCAGGGCTGCCTGATCTTTTATTGAGGGCTGTTTCCCCATCCAGATAATATCGTCGAGATCGACATCATTACCGAAAATCCACTCTTTATTTTCATCGAGGTCGATGATTCCGGCCAGGTTGGGATGGTCCAACCCGAAAAAATATGAAAAATTGCTATCCTGCCGGAAAGCATAGGTATTGGCCGGATAATTAAACGGAACCTCCTGGTTTCCCGGAAACAACAGAATTCCTCCGGGAAACCCTTCCCGGATTTTTTTACGGCGTTCCACATAAACATCAGTAGCAAACATAATTTAGATTGTTTTTGAATTGTGAAATATTTAATGGATTATTTTTTTTGAACGATAAATCATTCTAATTTTGAAACAGTGAACAAATATATTAAAAGGTTGTTATGGATTCTTCTTTTTTACGATTTTCTTCGATCACAAAAAAAATCTGGATGGCATTTCTGGGTATTTTTCTGATGATCTTCCTGGTGGTGCACCTTGGTATCAATCTCTGTTTACTTAGAAGCGACGGAGGCGCCTGGTTTACGGCAGCCGCCCACTTCATGGGGACGAACTACGTGATAAAAGTTTTTGAAGTCATACTCATGGGTGGTTTTGTATTGCACATCCTGATCGGTATCATACTTCAGATACAAAACTGGATGGCCCGACCGGTAAGATACAAGGTAATCAATAAAACCTATACCCCTTTCATGTCGAAATATATGATTTATACCGGAGGGATTGTACTGGTTTTTCTGATCATCCATTTTATGAATTTCTACTTCATTAAACTGGGATGGATCAGCACCACACTTATTTCCGAAGGGGAGCCCGATTTTTATAACATTGCACGGGCATTGTTTATGCAACCTTTCTATTCATTGTTGTATATTGTTTTATTCATTGCCCTTGGGTTTCATTTAAACCATGCGTTTCAGGCTGCCTGGCAAACCCTTGGGGTGAACCATCCGCAATACGACAACTGTATCCATTGGTTTGGCACCCTTTATGCAATCATCATTCCATTAGGCTTCATCATCATTCCCGTTTACTTTTTATTTATCCAATAGTCATTATGGCTGAATTAAATTCAAAGATCCCCAAAGGGCCGCTCTCTCAAAAATGGGCCCATTACAAGGACCATCAGAACCTGGTCAATCCGAGCAACAAGCGCAAACTTGATATTATTGTCATTGGTACCGGCCTGGCCGGGGCATCGGCGGCAGCATCTCTTGGCGAAATGGGGTTCAATGTTAAGATATTTTGCTACCAGGACAGTCCCCGCAGGGCACATAGCATTGCTGCACAAGGTGGAATTAATGCTGCAAAGAATTACCCCAACGATGGCGATACGGTTTACCGTCTTTTTTATGACACCATCAAGGGTGGCGATTACCGTGCGCGGGAGGCCAATGTTTACCGGCTGGCCGAAGTCAGCAATGCAATCATTGACCAATGTGTGGCGCAGGGAGTCCCTTTCGCCCGTGAATACAGCGGGTCGCTTGAAAACCGTTCATTCGGCGGGGCTCAGGTTTCGCGAACTTTTTATGCCCGGGGGCAAACCGGGCAACAATTGCTCTTAGGCGCTTACGGTGCATTAAGCCGTCAGATCAAACTGGGATCGGTAAAACTCTTCAACCGTCATGAGATGATGGATGTGGTGATTATCGATGGAAAAGCACGGGGCATCATCGCCCGTGATCTGATAACCGGGAAATTAGAACGCCATTTTGGACATACAGTCGTCATCGCAACCGGTGGTTATGGCAATGTTTTTTACCTCTCCACCAACGCAATGGGATCCAATACCAGCGCCATCTGGCAGATATTCAAAAAAGGCGCTTTCTTTGCCAATCCCTGTTTTACACAAATCCATCCCACCTGTATCCCTGTCCATGGCGACTACCAGTCGAAGCTCACCCTGATGAGCGAAAGTCTGCGTAACGATGGCCGCATTTGGGTGCCTAAAAAGAAAGAGGATGCACAAGCCCACCGGCATGGAAAACTCAAAGCCAACGATATTCCGGAAGAAGACCGCGACTATTTTCTCGAACGACGGTATCCCGCTTACGGGAACCTTGTACCCCGCGATGTGGCTTCGCGCGCTGCCAAAGAGCGGTGCGATGCCGGTTTTGGCGTAGGAGAAACAGGACTGGCTGTATTTCTCGATTTTAAAGAATCGATCGGACGATTAGGTAAAAATACGATAGAAAACCGATATGGGAACCTCTTCCAGATGTACGAAAAAATCGTGGACGAAAACCCTTATGAAAATCCCATGATGATCTATCCGGCAGTACATTATACCATGGGTGGCACTTGGGTAGATTATGAACTGATGACCACTGTAACCGGTTTGTTCGTTGCCGGCGAAGCCAACTTCTCCGATCACGGGGCCAACCGCCTTGGCGCTTCAGCGCTGATGCAGGGACTGGCCGACGGATATTTCGTCCTCCCCTATACCCTTCAGAATTATCTCTCGGGAGAGATAAAGGTCCCCAGAATGTCAACCGATAAGACCGAATTCGCGGAAGCAGAAAAAAATGTTCAGCTGCGTCTTGAAAAATTAATGGCCGTAAAAGGGACCCATACCGTTGACCATTTTCATAAAGAACTGGGGAAAATTATGTGGGAATATGTGGGAATGGGCAGAAACGCGACCGGGTTGAAAAAAGCCATTGAACTGATCAGGAAGTTACGGGCCCAATTCTGGAAAGATGTAAAAATTCCAGGGACCCTGAACGAACTCAATACCGAACTGGAAAAAGCCAACCGCGTTGCTGATTTTCTGGAATTGGGAGAACTGATCGCTTTCGACGCACTGAACCGAAACGAGAGCTGTGGCGGTCACTGCAGGGAAGAATATCATACCGAAGAGGGCGAATGCCTGCGTAACGACCAGGATTATAAATATGTTGCCGCCTGGGAATACCTTTCGGAAGGAGATTTTAAACTTCACAAAGAACCTCTTGATTATGAAGAAATTGAAGTTAAACAAAGAGTGTATAAATAAAAAAATATAAATATCGAATATCGAATTTCTGATTGGGAATAACTGTTACGTTTTGAATTTTATTTTTTAACAAAGAAATATGAAGCTGACGCTGAAGATCTGGAGACAGAAGGATGCGAAATCCACCGGGAAGTTTGTAACTTACCCCATTGATAATATTTCCCCGAATTGTTCTTTCCTGGAAATGTTGGACCTTTTAAATGAACAACTGATCCTCCAGGGGCAGGATCCGGTTGTTTTTGATCATGATTGCCGCGAAGGGATTTGTGGCATGTGCAGCCTCTACATCAATGGCCGTCCCCATGGGCCCGACGATGCCGTTACAGCTTGTCAGCTTCACATGCGAAAATTTAAAGACGGGGAAACCATTATCATTGAACCCTGGAGGGCCAAACCTTTTCCGGTAATCAAAGACCTGATGGTTGACCGTACCGCTTTTGATAAAATCATCCAGGAAGGAGGCTATATCTCCGTTAATACCGGTGGCAGCGCCGAAGCCAACAGCATCCTGATCAATAAGATAAACTCAGAGCTTGCCATGGATGCCGCTGCCTGTATCGGATGCGGTGCGTGTGTGGCTGCCTGTAAAAATGCATCGGCCATGTTGTTCGTCTCAGCCAAAGTATCCCAGTTCGCTTTGTTGCCCCAAGGACAAGTGGAAGCAAACGAGCGGGTCAAAAAAATGGTCAAAAAAATGGATGAACTCGGTTTTGGCAACTGTACCAATACCTATGCCTGTGAAGCTGAATGCCCCAAACTGATATCCAGGTCGAACATAGCCCGCCTGAACCGGGAGTTCATGGTGGCAAAAGTGCTGGGATAAACATGACGGATAAGATAAAAAGGGTGAGGAAATAAAAAAAAGAGGTTTTAGTATTACTTTTTAACCTTGAAACGGATTAAGCTATAAAAATCTTATGGCTATTTTAATCCGTTTCAAACCGGTAGAGATCGATTCGAAAATCTGTTTTACCGGAAAAAATAAAAAAGTATTGCACTATCAGGTTAAATCTTTATCGCTGGTGCCTGAACCAAATGCTTCTGCCCGGCTTCAAGTATCAATCAATGTCCCGGAAATTTTTTGGCAATAACTTTATTTTCATTGAGAAGACAGGTGGGACAGGTGGAATTTTTTAAATTATAGCGATGCGGTTTTGTGATATAACAGGGCAGGAAGGGATCAAGGCAAAGTTGATACAAACAGTTTCGGATCAGAGGGTGAGCCATGCCCAACTTTTTTTCGGTCCGGAAGGATGTGGTAAACTCGCCCTTGCCATCGCTTATGCCCAGTATATCAACTGCACAAACAAGCAAGGAATGAACGACTCATGCGGTACATGCCCTTCTTGTATCAAATATCAGAAACTTGTCCATCCCGACCTGCATTTCATTTATCCGGTAGCTACTACCCGTCGGGTAACAAAAAAACCGCAGAGTAAACTTTTTCTCGAAGAGTGGCGGAAATTTTTACTTGAGAATAATTATCAGGCCGGTCTTCAGGGATGGTACGAAGCCATCGGGCTGGAAAACAAACAGGGGATCATCAATGCCGATGATTGCAACGAAATCATTACCACACTCAGTTATAAAAGTTATGAGTCCGATTATAAAGTTATGATTCTGTGGATGGTTGAAAAACTTTATTATTCGGCAGCCCCGAAAATCCTGAAAATCCTTGAGGAACCTCCCGAAAAAACGTTATTTCTCCTAATATCGGAAGACCCCGATCAAATTATAAAAACCATAGTATCGCGGACCCTGCTGGTAAAAATTCCCGGCGCCGGTTTCCTTCATTCGGGAAGGAGTGAAGAAGAGGCCGGCTACTTTGAGCCTTTCCGGCAGTGGATGAGACTCTGTTTCAGCGGAAAAATCGCAGAACTGATCCCTTTTACAGCCGACATTGCACGTCTGGGCCGGGAAAAACAAAAAGGGTTCCTCATTTATGGCCTGAAAGTTACCGGGTTCTGTTCCTCCATCAATTATCGGAACCAGCTACCGGCAGGTATTGAAGGGGATGAATTAAAATTTATCCGCGACTTTTCTCCTTATATCCACCAGGAAAACCTGCCGGCTTTTAACGACCTTTTCAATACGGCCCTTTTTCATGTAGAGCGCAATGCTCATAGCCCAACCCTGTTCCTTGACCTTTCACTTAAAATTGTTCGGCTTTTTAAACCGAATTCTTTACCTTTGTCCTGATTTTTGAAGGATATGGAAAATAATGAAGGAATGCCGGACCAACCGGCTGAAAATGAATTACAGGAAAAAAATGGTCTTGACAAAGAGCTGTTCGATTATAAACCAGTCAACAGGCCTTTCAACCCGTTTTTAAGCCGGGGATGCTGCCAGCCACCACGGTTATATCATAAAAACGAATCGGTATTTGAACATCAGTGCAGTAAATTTGATGCCTTCGACTGGATGAAGGGTATTCCACCCGTTGAAGGAGCAAAGTGCATGGATGTTGTGGAGATACGGTTCAAGAACAGCCGGAAAGACTTTTTCCGGATGCCCCCTGACATGGAACTACAGATTGGTGATATGGTAGCCGTGGAAGCCTCTCCCGGGCACGATATCGGGATTGTTTCCATGACCGGTGAGCTGGTACGGTTCCAACTGCGAAAAAAAAATCATCAAACCGCATCAGAAGAGATAAAAAAGGTTTACCGCAAAGCCCGTCTCACCGATATTGAAAAGTGGATTATCGCTGTGGAACAGGAATTATCAACCTTATACCGTTCACGGGCTATCGCTGAACAACTCGGTTTACAGATGAAAATTAACGATGTTGAGTATCAGGGCGACAATACCAAGGCAATATTTTATTATACAGCCGACGACCGTGTAGATTTCAGGGAGTTGATCAAATTATTAGCAGAAGAGTTCAAGATACGTATTGAGATGCGGCAGATCGGGGCCCGGCAGGAAGCCAGCCGGCTGGGTGGCATTGGCGCTTGTGGCCGCGAGTTATGCTGTTCTACCTGGATCAATGATTTTAAATCGGTGACTACCGGCGCTGCCCGTGTCCAACAACTTTCGCTCAATCCCCAAAAATTGGCCGGACAATGCGGCAAACTCAAATGCTGCCTGAACTATGAATACGAAACGTATCTCGACGCACTGAAGGAGCTCCCGAATTCTGAAATCAGACTGAAAACCAAACGCGGTGAGGCCATTCATCAAAAGACCGATATTTTCAGAAGGCTGATGTGGTATTCTTACCTGAGTGACATGAACAACATGCTGGCCATTCCGGTCGATAATGTGCTCCTGGTCCAGGAAGAAAATAAAAAGGGGAACCTGCCCGAAAAGCTGGAGGATTATTGCCAGATCAAAGAGAAAAAATCGCAATTCGAAAGCGGTTCCGGACAGGATGACCTGACCCGTTTCGATCACCTGTAATCTGTTTTTTCGCTGATACAATGATCATCAAACCAATAAATAAAATCCTGCCGCTTTTTATACTCCCACTTGCAATACTTGCTGCTTGTGGTTCCAACAGGGTTTTTGATGAAAACAAAACCGTTCAAAACGGGAACTGGAATGTTCACGAAAAACTCGCGTTTGATGTTCTGGTCGGAGATATTTTATCGCGGTACGATTTTTATTTGTCGGTTCGTAATGCCGTGGAATATCCTTACAGCAACCTCTATCTTTTTATTACTACTACCTTCCCCGATGGCCGGATGTCGCGCGATACGGTTGAACTGACCCTGGCCGGTCACGACGGCCGTTGGTTGGGATCGGGTATGGGAAGCGTGAAATATAACCAATTCCTTTTTCAGAAAGGGGTAAAATTTAAACAAAAAGGAATGTACCGGTTTGAATTTGAGCAAGCTATGCGGGTAAACGAACTTAAAGGCATCCGTGATATCGGTTTACGTATCGAAAAAGAATGAACGATTCCATTTCACATATCCCAATCCTGAACAACATGGCACAACGGCCTCATAAAGGGCGTAATACAAAGAGCTACCTGATCGGATTTTGGATTTCTTATGTTGTTGCCATTGTGCTGATTGCCACGTTTTTCATGGGTGTTGCCTCTGGCTTCTTCGGGAAGATGCCAACTTTTGAAGAGCTTGAAAACCCAAAAAGCAACCTGGCTTCCGAAGTCTTTTCATCCGATGGAAAACTCCTTGGAAAGTATTATATCGAAAACCGATCCAATACCCAGTACCAGGACCTTTCACCCAATGTGATCAATGCACTGATTGCTACCGAAGATGCCCGTTTTGAAGAACATTCGGGCGCAGATATGATCGCTATTTTCAGGGTGA
>DYSO01000112.1 GCA_020718225.1 Draconibacterium orientale
GACTCATATATAAATTCTTCAACTCAGGGGTTTGCCTTATCTTTTTGCAGACTTCAATACCATCCATTCCTGGCATAACAATATCCAAAAGCACAATATCGGGCAAGATCTGTTTTACCAGATCCAGACCTTTAAGACCGTCAGCGGCAATATGTACCTCAACACCTTCCTTTGCAAGCAGCATTTTTATGATGGCGCCAAATTCTGCGTTATCATCAATTACTGCCACCTTAACCGGTTGGATAACGATAGCATCACTCATAGCTTTTTTCATTTAAAAAGATTAGCATACTACACCTGGTAAAACAGAGTGTTTATGATGATGGAGGTACTCCTTAACCATCGGATCGAAATATTCCGGCCTCCGGAGTTCTTCAGGATATTGTCTGACAATCTCATGCAGTGCGATCATAGCTGATGGATTTTTCGGATGGTCTGCACTTTCCGGTTAAGTCAGGTTATTGGTATTGAAACCCGGAAAATACAAATTGATGTGGGAAAGAGAAAAAATCCCGAGTGGAACCAATACCTCCCTGAAATCAAGATAACGGATTGCCATGTTCGTGTATTTCCAATAATCTACAAAAATAGTGGTTATTGGAAAGGAAACAAATCGATCTGACCATTATTCCATTCTTTGTTTTCTCTCAAGTCTATGACAAACTTCCGGATCTGCTCCTAACGGTTCTATTCCTGCGCTTTCCGTTGCATTAAAGGGTAGAGAATGCTATACTCGTAACCCAGCGCAAGCATACCGATGCCCCACCAGAACGCCAGCGGGGAATCAAACCACCACAGCAGCGCAAATACGACGACTAACAGGATTGCGGGGATCATCACAACCGGTTTTTTGGTAGGGGCCGGATAGTGGATTCCCGAAACCTGAAGGAAGATGGCTGCCGTCACGCTCAGCAACAACACCCACTGTGCCCAGGCTTGTAAGGTGAACCCTTTTTCGGGAAGAAGGAGAAAGATCCACATCGCCACGAATCCGGCAATCAGCGTGACCGGCAAGCCCGTATATCCTATGAGTCCGCGTTCGGTATCTGTCACCCGGAATTTCGATAACCGAATCGCACCGGAAGCGACCATCAATGTGGGGAAGAGGGCCCTGACCGCCAGTGCCTCCCTGGGAAGCGTAACCGCAAACACCAGCACAGCCGGAGCCACTGAAAAAGAGAGGTAATCGACGAAGGTATCGAGTTCGGCTCCGAATGCGCTGGTAACTCGTACCCAACGCGCTACTGCCCCATCGAAGGAATCAAAGATCCATGCAAGGTAGATAAGCATACATCCCGTGGCAACCGGTTCCTGCTCACCGGCAACCATCCCATGAAAAACGAAGATCATGCTCAGAAAACCGGAGAACAGCGCCAGCAGGGTGATGCTACAGGGAAACCACTGCCTCCATCCGGAAACGGGGAAAAGGTTCATCTGGAAATTGTTTAGCGTAATTTTTTTAAAACTGGACCGGATTAATTACCCCGAATTCGGTATAATTGAAATTGGGATTGTTGATTTTCTCCCAAATCCCTAAATACTCAAGAGTATTTTTATTCGTAACCCATTTACCGATTAAACCACTACCTTCCTTAAAACTTCCTGTCATATCAGTTAGACTGATGAAGTCGGTTTCATTTACATTTATTTTTCTATTCTTCACTATCAGGTATCTTATTAACTCAAGTTTCGGGGTTGAATCTCCGATGGGCTGCACCCATCGTTGACATATTCCGCCCCTTTCGGGGCTTGGTCGATTATGCTTTTCATGATGGAACATAACCCTTTTTGAGTTGGATTTTCGAATACAAATGTACCCCGAAACTTGAGTAAAGTAATCGCTATTCCATCATTATGGTAATGCAAACTCCCGGCCCGGTATTGGCGATGATCGCCGGGGTGGAATACTCCACAAACAGCGGATTTTGTCCGGTCAGCTTCTCCATAAATTCCATATAAAACACCACTTTTTCAGGGTCCTTGGCATGCGTGATGGCATAACCCCCCACTCGCCAGCTGGCCGGTCGTTGCGGCCAGGGATTCCAATGCCCGGTTGTGTGCCTCTGAAAGCAAAGAAACAACATCATCCACCCTGTTGCGCATGGTGTACAAACAGTCGGCCCAGTCGGTGATCACCGTCAGGATCGTCCCTTCAACCGGGTTGGCTATGGCTTCGTAAGCATACCTGACAGCCTGTTTCATGCTCTCTGCAAAAGAACATATATTCAAGGTCTCATTCTCCGGGATCTCGTTGCTGAACCCATACAGGAACTGTGCAAAGATGATTCCTGAGTTTCCACGGGCCCCGGTCAGGGCGGCATCGGCCAGGGCCACTGCTGTTTTCTTTGCATCGATAGCAGGTTTGGCGGCCTCTGTCATGTAGCGAAGCGCCACTACCAGATTGGTTCCCGTATCAGCGTCTGCAACCGGAAAGACATTGATATCGTTGAGCAGCTTCCGGTGTTCCGAGACGCGTTGTGCTCCTGCACGAAAGGCATAATAGAGCTGCCGGCCGTCTATTTCCTTGATCTGTTGGATTTCCGTAATCAATCTTTTTTTTTCTGGTAAAAGTACATAATTTTGGTTCAGATCTTTATGACGATGAGCTGCACGGTATTTCGGTAGCCACTCCTGTTTTTTGCATTTTGATTCAATCTTAATGGTTTGTATTAAATGTGAAAAGAGTCAAAAAATGCTTGCATTGCGTGCAAATTTAGACTATATTTGCACGAATGAAACAAATAAAACGAAACATCAGGGTTCCTGAGGGTTCATTTTTTCTCTTCGGTCCGAGGGGTACGGGAAAATCGACCTTTGTGAAAACAATGCTTACCAGGAAATCCCTCTATCTTGATTTTCTGGATCCTGAAACATTCAGGACCTTCTCTGCCTTCCCTGAACTGTTGATCAGAACGGTCGATGCAACAAACCCTGAACAGGTTGTTATTGATGAGATACAAAAGGTTCCACAAATCATAGATGTTGTACATAAGCTGATAGAAGAGCGAGGTATACGCTTCATAATGACAGGTTCAAGCGCCAGGAAGTTGAAAAAATCCGGTGCGGGAATGCTTGGTGGCCGGGCCGCATTATGTACCATGCATCCGTTCACTGCATGGGAATTGGGTTCTTCCTTTTCGTTCGAAAGATCCTTGCAAACCGGACTGATCCCCATTGTGGAGCAAAGCGCTGACCGGGGGGGCACATTGTCGTCCTACGTTACCATGTATCTCAGAGAAGAGATACTGGCCGAGGGATTGTTAAGGAATCTGGGCTCCTTCAGCAGGTTTCTGGAAATGATCAGTTTTTCCCATGGCTCAGTCCTGAACGTAAGCAATCTGTCACGCGAATGCCAGATAGGAAGGAATATTGTTACAGGCTACCTGGATATTATGGAAGACCTGTTATTGGCCTACAGGCTGAATGTCTTCGATAAAAGAGCAAAACGGAAAACCGCTTCACATCCGAAATTTTACTTGTTCGACAACGGATTGTACCGTCGTTTGCGTGTGAGAGGGCCTCTTGACATTGAGTCGGAAATCTCCGGACCCGCGCTGGAAGGGCTGGTAGGGCAGCATTTAAGGGTTTTGATCGATTATTCAATGCCCGAAGTGCAGCTCCGGTATTGGCGTTCAATGGCAGGAAATGAAGTCGACTTTATCCTTTATGGACCAGACCATTTTTCGGCCATAGAAGTTAAAAACACCAAAGTCATCAGGCCATCCGATTGCAGGGGATTGACCTCTTTTGGCGATGATTATCCCGAAGCCTCATTGTTTCTGCTCTACCGCGGGAACCTTCCGCAATGGTACAACCAGATCCGCGTTTTACCTGTTGAGTCGTTCCTCAGGGATCCGCTGTCATATTTGAAAACAGGGTTGCAATAGTAAGCTGATTTCCCAAACAATTCCCTGAAACGTGACAGGAGAAAAACGATGAGCTTCACAAACATTGCCGGAATTGTAAAATCAAACCTGATGTTCTCCGGCCATCAGGAGATGGTGGATCGGCTGGCCAATCACTATCGGGTGTGGCAACTGATGCAGATGACCGTAGCTGGGCTTCCCCTGGCCTGGAATCTTATGGATCCGTGTTGCTTCCTGAGTCGGTCAGCCTCTCTGACTGTCATGACTTTATCGACCGGATGATGGAATTTTTCCTTCAGAATCCTTATTTTGTAAGGTTTTTGGGAGAATCTTCCGGTAAACCATTTCCGGTAATCCGGGACCGGTTGCAAACAGAGGGTCAGGAGGTTATTACTGATGCCCTTGCATTCGCCATGGCGCTGGAAAGGCTAACCCGATGCTGCCACCAGGACCCCCTGTTTTTCAAAGAGTGTTTCGGAATCCTCAGGGAAACCAATAAAAGAAAAAAAGCCTGGAGCGCAATGCCCCTGTTCTATCAAATCAAAGCCAGATCCATTGAACCTGCCGTATTTTACAATATCAGGGCACACTTCAGGCCTCCTGAAAAGCTTGGGAAATCATACAGTTCCCGGACATTACAGATCAATATCCTGGAAGCCACCGTTTCGGATCTCCTGATGGGTCTGAACGACAACGCCTTTGCAGGATGTGTATCGGCCATCCACAAAACAGGAAGCCATCGGATTGATGCTGCAACCGGTGCTGGCCCCAATTTCTGGGATGAGAACCGGAAAGCGTTTGGCCTCCGGCCGCCCCTGCCAAAAATATGGGCCGACCTATACCAGACCTGGAACATGGCCTTCGTTTCTCACCGGGTGGCTCTGGGGCTGGATGTATCATCGTCAGAAAAATCTCATAGGGGTCAGCCTTTCCCGTTTTCTGATCGGCAATGTTTCGGGGCTGATGGGATACTGGAGCTTTTTGGAATAATACCCCGTCACCAGAGGAGGGCAAGGAGTTGATCAGGAGGGGAGAGTGAAGGTAAACTGGCTCATTCCCGGCTTACCGTTAAGGGGGTCTTCGACAATGCTCACGATCCGTAAAGTTCCGCCTTGCTTTTCAATAAATTCCTTGCAGAGGATCAAACCGAGTCCTGTACTGGGTTCACCTTCTGTACCCTGACGATTTGTACTGCCATTCAACTGAAAAAGTTGTTCTATCTGATGGCTGTTCATGCCAATGCCATTATCTGTAACTGAAAACTCAACCAGACCGGGCAATGCGGTTGCTTTGACGGTGACCTTTCCGCCGGGTCGAGTAAACTTTACTGCATTGCAGGTCAGGTTGCGCAATACGGAACCCAGCATGTTCACGTCGGCGAATACGACCATCCCGTCCGGGATATCATATGTGATCTCTATCTGTTTGGGCCCGGCCATTTCCATGGCGCAATGGATACTATCAGCAACCAGGGTAGAGAGGAGCAGTTCCCCGGGCGAAAAAGCAATCGCTTCACGCTGCAACCTGGACCAGTTTAGCAGGTTGTCGAGCAGCCGAAAGAGGTGGGTCGACGATTTCCTCATGCTTACAGCGATCCGTTGCAGATCTTTAAGCGTCAGGGTATCGATTTCATTTACCAGCAATTCGGTAAAACCCAGAAAGGCATTAAAGGGGCTTCGCAGATCGTGTGCAATCACAGAAAAGAACTTATCTTTCGTTGTGTTTAATTCCTTGAGCTCTTCTGTATATTTTATCAGTTTTTGCTCGGCTTCCCGAAGGGTTTGTTCCGCTCTTTTCAGGTCTGTTATATCACGGATGATCGCGATGACCTCGTCGGGACCATTGGCAACCATACGCCCCTCATACATTCCGACTTTCCCGGATGGGTTCGATAACTGATATTCAAAGACCCTGGCCTTGTCACTTTGAAGTGAAAGGGCGATCTGTTCGTCCAATAATGTTAAAAGTTCATTCGGCAGAATATCATGAAAGTCTTTACCAATGATGGAATTTTTCTGGTAATAAAGATCTTCTTTCGATGCTTTATAGTCGATAAAAATTCCGGTTTTCGTTAACCGGAACATCATGTCGGGGATGGCATTGAGAAGGGCATGCGCGTTCTGGTTACTCTTTTTCAGGGCTTCGCCGATTTCCTGCTCCTCCTTTTCGGCTTCTATCTGGCGGGTGATATCCTGAATGACCGGTAAAAAGTAGAGCGGTTTGCCCTGACTGTCTGTCACCACCGAAATCATGATGTCGCCCCAAACGATCTCCCCGTCTTTCCGCAGATACCTTTTCCGGAACCGGGCGGTCTGAATTTCCTGATGCGCCAACTGTTTTAATTCTTCCATGCCGATCGCTGCATCTTCGGCGAAGGTAATGTCAGAAATGGTTTTGCCGATCAGTTCCTGCTCCGTATATCCGAGAAAATGACAAAAGGCAGCGTTGCAACGGATGAACCGCTTATCCAGACCAACCATCACGGACCCTACCGGCGACTGATCAAAAATAACATGAAAGACGGCATCATTTTCACGGCGGATCTCCTCAACCCGCTTATTTTCAGTAATGTCTTTCACCGTGGCAGAATAGCTGATGGTCTGCCTTTGCTGGTCCCTGACAGAGAAAGGGCTCACCATGACAGGAAAGCGTTCACCGGTTTTACGCATAAAAGTAAGCTCAACGCTGCTGATATCCCCCTCCATGGTCTTTTTTAAGGCCTCCCGGATGTGCGTGTATTCTTCGGGAGGCCAGTAAGGATGGGGAGGTCCGGTACCAATGAGTTCGTTCGGCGAAAAACCGGTCATTTTGCATATGGCAGGATTGACCGCCTGATGCACACCTTGATCATCCAGGATGGAAATCCCGTCGCTCATAGAGTCAAACAGGCTCATCAGAAAATCGATGGAGATTTCGTTCATGATGATTATATAAGGTCATTGTAAATATAAGCAGAAAATTCAATTTTGTTCCATGACCGATGAATATTTTTGCTGAATTTCAATAACTTTGTTCGGCAGATGCAATGAAAAACCTGATCCGGCAGCTATGGACAATGAAAGTTGGATGCCACGTGCAGAAGAACCGATGGAAGAGTATCTGAAATCAGAACGGTACAGGAAATTATCTACCGGTATCGTTTTTTCAGACTTTACAGGCCAGGAAGAGGCAAACTATGCTTTCTGGCGTCACCTTACACCTGCACAACGATTGGAACTGCATACCATCATGGTTTCAACTCTGTATGCAGATACCATGAAGATGAACCCCGATCAGTCTCCATTGGAAATTGTTTTTTCAGAAACACATCTATGAACATTTTCAACGACTTTCATCGACGGTTCCTGATTACATTATTAAAGTATGATGTGGATTTTATCGTTGTTGGCGGTTTATCGGTTGTTTATCATGGCTATATCAGAACTACCGGTGATATGGATTTGTGGATACGTCCAACGAATGAGAATAAATTGAAATTACTCCAGGTTATTCCACAATTTGGCCTTTCAGCCGAGTCAACGGATTTTTTAAAAGCCAGGGATTTTACAAAAATGCTGGCGTTTCATTTTAACAATCCTCCGGAAAAGATTGAATTCCTTACGTTCATTTCAGGACTCAATTTTGATGAAGCATGGCCGAAATGCGACCATCTTTCTATTGACAATTACGATGTTCCATTCCTTGGCTATGAAGACTTACTGATCAATAAGATTACTGCCGGCAGGTTGAAAGACCAGGCTGATGTGGAAGAGTTGCAAAAGATTCACCGGAAAAAGTAACCTGTTATACTACCTGATGCTGCAACTGAACAGGGAGTTGCAGGCGGACACCCTGCCCGATCAGAAGTGGTATTTTTCTATTCAGGATGTTCTTGCAGTGTTAACAGACTCTGTCAACATCAAGGACTACATCAAAAAACTCAGGAAGCGTGATTCATCTCTGAATTCGAACTGGGGGACAATTTGTCCCCTGGTTGAAATGCCAACTCCTGATGGCAAGGTGAGGAAGATCCAGTCGGCCAATGCTGAAGACCTATTCAGGATCATCCAATCCATCCCCTCTCCCAAAGCAGAACCATTCAAACGGTGGTTTGCAATGGTTGGTTTTTAGCGATTGGTAAAGATTGATAATCTATATATTGCCTCTGTAATTGTTGTAACTTTGTTAAAAATTATCACAAAATGATGATCAAGTTTTTTTATTGGCAAGAAAGTGATTTTTGGTTGGGGTATATTGAAGATTATCCTGATTACCTAACCCAGGGCGAAACCCTGAATGTATTGAAAGAAAATCTAAGGGATATCTATCGTGATCTCCAAGGTGGAGAGATTCCATCCGTTAGACAGTCCGGAGAGCTTGAAATAGCATGAAACGAACGGATTTAATCAGGAAACTGGAGTCGTCCGGATGTATTCTGATCAGGCATGGAGAAAAACATGACTGGTATCATAATCCCTCAACAAAGAAATCTCAGCCGATTCCCCGACATAGGGAGATAAACGAAACGCTGGCAAGGCATATTATCAAATTCTTAATGAATGACTCCGCCGCAGAGCAGCGGAGTATCTTCGGGAATTATTTCTTATTCGCCGCAGAGCGGCGGGGAACTAACCCCAAAAGAGATTAGACTGAAAGCTTCCGCTGAAAACCGTATATCTTAAAAAGTAACTTGGCTGAAATTTATCATCCCATTATGAAGAGCATTTCCA
Organism: Draconibacterium orientale; assembly: GCA_020718225.1. Taxonomy (GTDB): domain Bacteria; phylum Bacteroidota; class Bacteroidia; order Bacteroidales; family FEN-979; genus CAIVAT01. Next base: position 8,576 of record DYSO01000112.1, read on the forward strand.
TCATTACCCTGAACCTGATCGTCTTCGCGATCGCTGCCCATGCACAGTTCACCCAGGTTGATCCAACAGCGCCGGTAACTGCACCAATGACCCGCATGACCATCGGTATTGTAATTTCCACTAACGATGCCGAAATGGTGTGGAATGCATTCCGGCTGGCCAACCATGCCCTGAACCAGGGCGACACGGTATCGGTTTTCCTTTTGGGAAAGGGCGTTGAGACGAAGGCGCTTAATTTTTAACGGTCGATGCTTTCTTCGGCCAGCAGCACAGGCACGAACCCCGGGTCCGGGCTACCGCTTCCGCTATCAAGGTTATACTGAAACAACGAAACCACATCCAGCTCTGAACCGGTCCATTCCCCCGGTTTAATCACCAGGAAAGTTCTGACCGGTTTGCTGGTCAACTCCACATTTACCCATGAACCGGTGTTCGCATAGATGCCGGTATAATTTTTCCCCGCGGGATAGACCTTCACCATGGGATTATGCGTATGTCCGAAGACCACTATTTTATAACGCATTGGCGACTGGGATTGCATATACTCATAGGCAGCAGTAAGCGAGAGATCGATGCTGCCATCCAGGATGGCCATCAGTACCGGCATGGTGACCGGGATGGCATTTACGGACTCCGTTGAGGGCCATACGGTTTCAATGTTTGCCGCATACATATCCCGGACCCCGTTGAAGCTGAAGAGATTTGCATATCCATCGACCCCTCCCATCAGGATGTTGGCCGAATCGGCAGCAACTGCAAGGGAGTATTTGTATTTGAGGTATTCTATGGCAGCTGTCCATGCCGTTAGAAATTCAACCTGGCCGGAACCTTCCCCGGCCTCTTTCATGACCTGACCCGGATGTTCCATCACCCCCTCTGCATCCAGCCTGGATACAAAATATCCCGGAGGCAGCATGTGACCCGGGTTGGACAGTGGTTGCGGACAATTGAAAAAATCGTACCGGTGCCCATGTTCCATCACGATTTCATTCACCGGAGAATAATGTCCGAGCCCGGGGGAATCGCCCCCCCAGATGACTCCGGGGATGATTTCCTGAAGGATCTCCTGCGTCAATAGCATGTCATGGTTCCCGGAGACATACACCAGTTGTATCTCTCCACCGGAGGCGATGGCCCTTAATTTATTGACAACGCTGCTGTTGACCGGCGCGTTGGCGATAGAAAAGAAATAATCCCTGATGTTGTAAATTCCCGCCTCGTTATCGAAAGGTGAAATACGGTACGGGATCACCCATCCGTCGAACAGATCGCCCAGGATGACCAACTGACTTACCTGGGGGCAGGTTGTCACCATATCCAGCAGGCTGTCGAGCGCCGGTGCATTTTTGCTGAACCAACTGTATCCCAATGCGGTGGCCCTGGGATCGCCCATGTGAATATCGCTGATGCACACGATCGAGTTTTGTACCGTGGAGTCGTTTTCAATACCAAACAGCGCTGTGGTGGTTCTTATCTCAATATCAGTGACCGATTTCAGGCTAATGCCGGATGTGGATTTCAGTCCTGTTTGAATGGTCACCCGGTATTTCCATCCGGGCTGTAATTGAAAATCACGACGAAATGCCAGGATCACCTTTTTCCCGGAGGTAATTGTTCCATTTAGCGCATCGAGCGGGCCACCCTTGTCCGAAAAAGAGATATTGCCACTGATGGTTGCTGAATCAACCGGTTGGCTGAAATCGAGTTCAATCGATCGCTCCTGGTATTTCAAGGAATAATAGGTTTCGTTGTACATCACCGATCGGGGAAGATTCACAGTAAGATAGACTGGTTCGACAGGGGTCTCGGTTTTTTTACAGGATTGCTGGAGGATAATCTGGCCACCAAGGGCCATAATCCAAATAAATGTAAAAATGCGTTGGAGTTTCATTTGTTAATATTTTTAATTTTAGTGGTCAAATGGAATATCCATAATTAGTGTCAGCAAGAAAACTCAACTTTTTTGAACTCTGGGTCTGAGTTTACA
>DYSO01000113.1 GCA_020718225.1 Draconibacterium orientale
ATCCATGGAAGGTGACCGTGGTGAACCCCGAAACAAACCACCCTATCCCACAACCTCGGGTTACCTCGGAAAACCGACAGTAATCAACAATGTGGAAACATTTGTCAATGTTTTGATGATAATGAGGCTTGGCCCCGATCAATACAGACAGCTTGGAACAACCGACTCCCGCGGGTCGAAAGTGTTCTCCGTTTCAGGCGATACCCCCATCCCCGGAATTTATGAACTGGAACTCGGTATGCCCCTGGATCGTTTCGTGGATGAATTCGGTGACGGCGACACCAAAGCCGTTCAGGTTGGAGGCGCTTCGGGTTTTTGCGTACCCCGTAAAAAATTCAAAAATACAGTCATCGGTTTTGAAGGTGTCCCCACCGGAGGTTCCATGATGTTGTTCAACAGCTCCCGTTCCATGTACAATGTACTTCACAATTACCTCGAATTCTTCGAAGAAGAGTCCTGTGGCCAGTGTACCCCATGCCGCGTGGGTTGCCAGCAACTCCGTAAAGGAATTGTAGCCGTTAAAAAAGGTGAAAAAAAAGCAGTGTACCTGGATCAGCTTATGAAACTGAGCGAAAGTATGAAATTAACTGCGAAATGTGGTTTGGGACAATCCGTTGCCAACTCATTTTCATCCATTGTGAACAATTTCAAAGAGGAGATGATCTACTAATCCAGTATTAACCAGAAAACAGTGAACCAAGATATGACAAAGCTAATAAACCTGACAATCGACGGCATCGACGTATCGGTTGAGGAAGGAAAAACAATCCTCGAAGCCGCCCGCAGCCTGAACATTCATATCCCTACCCTGTGCTATCATGAAGACCTATGCGTAGCCGGTAACTGCCGTGTCTGCGTTGTGGAACAGGAAAAGGTAAAAAACCTGCCTGCCTCATGTGCCACACCGGTCGCAGAGGGTATGGTAATCCATACCAACAGTATGAAAGTCCGTTTGGCCCGTAAACACATCGTTGAATTGCTCCTATCTGAACACAACGCCGATTGTACAAAGTGTTACAAAAACGGAAATTGCGAACTCCAAACCCTGGCATCACAAATGCTGACAGGCGACCATATGTTTCTCGATCTGGTACCCGATAAAAAGTACACGATCGATATGTTCAACACAGCCATCATCAAAGATGACAGCCGCTGTATCCGCTGCCAGCGCTGTGTTCGCACCTGCGAAGGATTGCAGAGTGTCAGCGCACTGGGCGTCGCCTATAAAGGCGATAAAATGAAAATCTCTACCTTCTTTGAAAATCCGTTATTTGAAGTTGTTTGCACCAACTGCGGTCAGTGTGTGAACCGCTGCCCGACCGGCGCCCTCATCGAACGGAATTACATTGACCAGGTTTGGGATGCCATTTATGACACTACCAAACATGTTGTCGTTCAAACTGCCCCTGCCGTACGCATCGCCCTGGGTGAAGCTTTGGGATTGCCCCCAGGGAAAATTGTTACCGGGAAAATGGTTTCAGCCCTTCGCAGACTGGGCTTTAATTCCGTTCTGGATACCGACTTTACCGCCGACCTTACCATCATCGAAGAAGGACATGAACTGCTGAGCCGTCTGAAAAAAGCGCTGGTTGATAAAGATCCAAAAGTGGCCCTGCCGATGACCACCTCTTGCTCCCCCGGCTGGATAAAATTCATTGAACATACTTTCCCTGAGTTCCTTCCCAATGTCTCTACCTGCAAATCTCCACAACAAATGTTCGGGGCCCTTGCAAAAACTTACTATGCCCAAAAACGCAACCTCGATCCCAGAAACATCGTTTCTGTATCGATAATGCCCTGCACAGCAAAGAAATTTGAAGCAAACCGTCCTGAAATGCGCTCCAGCGGATACAAAGATGTTGACTATGTGCTGACTACCCGCGAACTTGGAATTATGATCAAACAAGCCGGACTCGAATTTGAAGCCTTACCGGATGAACACTACGACAGCTTTATGGGAGTATCTTCCGGCGCTGCTGTTATCTTTGGTGCAACCGGAGGCGTTATGGAGGCCGCCCTGCGTACTGTTTATGAAGTCGTCACAGGAAGGGAAGTCCCCTTCGACGGACTGAATATAACCCCGGTCCGCGGAACTGAAGGCGAATTGCGCGAAGCTACCATCCTGATTGATAAAGTTAAACCCGAATGGGGATTCCTGGAAGGCGTTGAATTGAAATGTGCCGTTGCCAATGGCCTCAGCCATGCAAAAACAGTCATGCAGAATGTAAAAAGCGGTAAAGCCAACTACCATTTTATCGAAATCATGGCTTGCCCCGGCGGATGCCTGGGTGGCGGCGGTCAACCCATTCCGACAAACCCGGAAATCCGTTCCAAAAGAAAAATGGCCATCTACGAAGAAGATATGGGAATGCCTATCCGTAAATCACACGAAAACCCCGAAATTACGGCAATCTACGAGGAATTTCTCGAAAAACCACTGGGCCATAAATCACATGAACTTCTCCATACTCATTATACCCCTCGGAAGAGGTATTAACAACTCCCCAATACTTGTTAGAGGCTGTCTCAAAAATACGGGACAGCCTCTTTTGTTATAAAAAAAGCTGCCTTATCTTTCGATAAGGCAGCTTTCGCACATTTACTGACGATGGTATTTGGAACGGGACATGGGCCGGTCCCGGTAGATGATCAGTTCCTGACCCCGTACGACCGGATAATCTTCAACATCAATGATGATCCGTTTTCCACCTTTTCTATCTTTAATTGAATAGCTTTTTATTTTATCCAGGGGAATATCGCCAAGCATATCCGATAAAGTTTCCCGGCGTTCGGAATATCTCCGGATGTGGTTACCGGACCCGGGACACCATTCGCCCCACTCAAACACCCCTGACTCTTCCGGCAACGAGGGAATATCATGGGGACATGGAAAATCGAAACGAAAACCCCGATCGCCTTTTCCACGGTATATCTTCATTCCGGGAGATAAAGCAATCACTCTGTCGATGCTCCCTCTCAAAGAATCAGAGAGAAGTGAATCATGGATTTCAACCTCCATGTTAAACCGCAATTCATCCATATCCTTTGACAGCTCATCCATCTCCATCTCCATGTTCATTTTCATATCCTTCATTATTACATCTATCTCTTCCTGCCCCAAAACTTTATCCGTAGTGAAAATCGTATCAAAAACGGTAGCCTTGCCGTCTTTTTCATTTAAAATTTTAAGTTTTATGGTTGATTTGGAATCATTTTTACTTATTTCCTGAGCAACCGTTGGTCGAATCAGAAATATGCAGAGAATAACGGTTATTCCTGAAACCATGAAAACGGATTTTAACAAAGCTGTAAATTTCATAGGGGCCTCCTTTGGTTTGGTTGACTTTACAAAGCTAATTGCAGTAAGTTGCTGTAAGTGTTAATGAAACGTTAAAATTGGTTAACATATCGTTAATCTTGCAATGCGACGCTTTTCTTTATATATTTTTGTACCATGAACAAAAAGCTACTATACATACTCATTGCGGGCATTTGTATATCACTCCTGGGAATCATCATCGTTCAGTTTTTCTGGATCCAAAATGCTTTCAGGATCAAGGAATCTCAGTTTGGCCGTGGCGTCAATGATGCCCTTGGAAGCGCAGTGAATAAAATGGAGACCAGAGAGAATATGTATTTTATCAGCCGGAATTATGAAGGTGACAGCATCATGTCAATCGTTCAGGCTTTTACAAAAGATACTTCCCAAATCATCAAAGAACGACTGGATTCCCTGCTGGCATCAAACGAATTGCAGCCGCGCAAAGCTAAAAAGCCCCAGGTAGCCCGGCCCCGGACCCGTTCGCCCCTCCGTTCCACGCCCGATTACCCTTCGCACGAGGTTATTCAGTATTCCTATCAACTCAACTTCAGCCCGGGAAAAGAGATCGTTGATACCATTGAAATAAAGATGGAACAGTTTTTCCACGAAATTCCGGGGGGCGATTTCCATTCTTTTACTTTTGAATGGAATGATCAACTGGACCGCATTGATTCCATATTACAGGCAGAAAGTGAATTTTTTCAAGTTCAGGAAGAAATAACCCTGGGGAACCAATCGACCGATTTGAAGAAAGAGAGACTTTCGGAAAACCCTTACAGGGCAAGGCCCCGTTTCCAAAATCGTCAGCCACATCTCGTGGTTCCGGAAATGGCATTTCACCACCCGCCAAATCCTGCACAACAGAAAGAAATCCTGGAAAACCGCATCCAGAAACTCGACAATAAAGCAAAAAAGATACAGGATGTAATAAAAAAAATGGCCATCGAACTGGAAACAAAACCTGCCCCAATCCAGCAACGGATCAATAAAAAGAACCTCCAGGCAACCCTCCGGGAAGCGCTTTCAGATAAAGGCATTGATCTTCCCTTCGAATTTGCAGTATACTCCCCGTCAAACGACAGCAACCCCTTCCCCATCCGCTCAACCGAATTCAATGCAACCTGCCAGGCAACCGAACACCGGGTATCGCTTTTTCCAAATGACCTTTTTCAAAAACCCGATCTGCTCCTTGTCAATTTCCCAAATCAAAAATCACATGTCCTGAAGTCTTTATCACTCCTGCTATTTGGATCAATCCTTTTTACCCTAATCATTATTTTTACATCTGCAGCCAGTATCGTCGTCATGATCAGACAAAAAAGAATTTCAGATATCAAAACCGATTTTATCAACAACATGACCCATGAATTCAAAACCCCACTGGCCACCATATCCATCGCTACCGACTCCATTAATAACCCAAAAGTTATTGGGGAACCGGATACTATTAAAAACTTCACACGAATTATCAAAGAGGAAAACAACAGAATGAATGCCCGGGTTGAACAGGTGCTTCAAATGGCCCTGCTTGATAGCCGTGATTTTCACCTGCACCCCCGAATTATTGATTTGAATTATCTGATTGAGAAGTCTGTTGAACATTTCAAACTTCAAATCGAAAAACGGGAAGGGACCATTACAATGAAACTGGAAGCAGAAAATCCGTTTGTTGAGGTCGACGAAGACCACATCCGCAATGTGTTGCTTAACCTGCTCGATAATTCGAATAAATACTCCTTGTCAAAACCTGAAATTGATGTTTTTTCATTCAACAGGTCTGGAAAAGTCTATTTTGGGGTCCAGGACAAGGGAATGGGAATGAGCGCAGAAACCCAGCGCAAAGCTTTTGATAAGTTCTTCCGTTTAACTTCAGGCAACATCCATAATATTAAGGGATTCGGACTTGGACTGAGTTATGTAAAAGCAATTGTGCTGGCCCATCAGGGCAGCATCCAAATATCTAGTGAAATGGGAAAAGGAAGCCGGTTCGAGATTGGTTTGCCCGGGGCAACAATGACGCATGGGACAGAAGGAGAAATGAATTTCGGGATCAATGATCAAATGTGAATTACGTAAGAATAAATGCAGATTCAGGGAGATGGGATGTCGCTTATTAAAATTTGACGAGATGAATATAAAAAATAAAATATTGTTGGTTGAAGATGATCCAAACTTCGGGTCCATCATGAAATCATATCTGGAATTGAATGATTTTGAGGTGGTTTTAAAAACAGACGGAAAACAGGGTCTGACAGCATTCAAGACCATCGGGTTTGATATCTGTATCCTGGATGTAATGATGCCCGAAATGGATGGATTTACCTTAGCCAGAGAGATTAAAAAGATCAACAGCCAGATTCCGTTTATTTTTCTGACTGCGAAATCGTTGAAAGAAGATATGCTCGAGGGTTTTAAAACAGGGGCAGACGATTATATTACAAAGCCCTTCGATTCCGAAGTTCTTCTTTTTAAACTTAAAGCAATATTAAAAAGAAACAACCAAACCAGTGAGGCTGAAAATGATCTTGTAACAATTCCTATCGGTAAGCTGCAATTTAATTACGCTCTGAGGACCCTCACCCATGATGACCTTATACAGCAACTCTCCCCCAAGGAGGCCAAACTGCTGCGGCTTCTCTGTAATGCCAGAGAAGGCGTTCTCCTTCGCAAAGATGCCCTTGAAAAAATCTGGGGAACCGATAACTATTTTAACGGGCGCAGTATGGATGTGTTTATCGCCCGTCTCAGAAAATATCTCAAAGCCGATCCTTCCATCGAGATAACAAATATCCATGGCAATGGCTTTCGCATGATCATTGGCTGATTCCATCTCAGGACTACCCTGTTCAGAACTCGGGTAATATCATTTTATCAGCGCTTCTGATGCACATTTCCTACTCCGGAGAAGCAAATGATGTGCCTTCCCTGAAATGGGAACCATCCGCTTCTGTGATATCAGAAAATGCCTTTCGGGTGAAAAAACTACTATTTATCAACTAAATTGTTAATATTTTAACAAAGTTAATAAAATAACAACAAAATTTCTCATCTTTGCGCTGAAAAATTTATCGATCTATGATGGAAAAAATTAAATCGTTGGCCGATTTAAAGAAGCTACAGGAACATCTCAGAACCACAATTGGCTTAAGGGAAAAGAGCAACGAGCCCTATTTAAGGATTCAGGTCAAAGTTGCCATGGCAACCTGTGGGATTGCTTCAGGAGCAAAAGAGGTGATGGAAGTCTTTATCGAAGAGTTCACCAAACGCAATATCGATGCCGTCGTTACCCAAACGGGCTGCATGGGTTATTGTTATGCGGAACCGACCGTGGAAATTACCAAGCCAGGGAATGACCCCATTGTCTTTGGTTATGTTGATTGCAAGAAGGCAAGTAAAATCATCGACAAATACATACTCAACAATGAGTTGGTTGATGGAATCATTCCTGTGAACTACGAAACGATTGATAATCATTAACAGCAGGGGGTAACAGATGGCAAATATTAAATATCACATACTGGTTTGCGGTGGAACGGGATGTCACTCCTCTTTAAGCGATGATATCCTTAAAAAATTTCAGGAGCTGATTATTGAAAAGGGACTTCAATCTGATGTTCAGGTAATTAAAACCGGATGTTTTGGCTTCTGCGAACAGGGGCCCATTGTAAAGATGATGCCCGACAATACCTTTTATACACAGGTTAAACCCGAAGACTGCTCAGAAATCCTCGAAGAGCATATTATTAATGGCCGGCGGGTGAAACGTTTGCTCTATAAAAGCCCTGAAACCGAAGAGTCTGTTGGTGGCTCTGCCCACAAGGGTTTATTAAAAAAGCAAATTCGGATTGCACTCCGTAATTGCGGGGTTATCAATCCGGAAAACATCGACGAATACATCGCGAAAGATGGATATCAGGCTTTGGGAAAAGCATTGACTGAACTGACACCGGAAACGACCATTGCCATAATGAAAAAATCAGGATTGCGTGGTCGTGGCGGCGGTGGTTTCCCAACGGGATTGAAATGGGAAATTACCCGGGCATCCGAAGCCGATCAGAAATATGTGGTTTGCAATGCCGATGAAGGAGATCCGGGCGCATTTATGGACCGTTCGGTTCTTGAAGGCGATCCGCACTCCGTGCTCGAAGCCATGGCCATCAACGGGTATTGCACCGGCGCCGATAAGGGATTGATTTACATCAGGGCCGAATATCCTCTTGCTGTCGAAAGGTTGAAAATCGCCATGAAACAGGCACGTCAATACGGTTTGCTGGGAAATGACATTTTGGGTACCGGGTTTAATTTCGATATTGATATCCGATACGGAGCAGGCGCTTTTGTTTGCGGGGAAGAGACTGCCCTGATCCATTCCATGGAGGGGCTGCGGGGAGAACCTACCGTAAAACCACCATTCCCGTCTGAATCGGGTTATTTAGGAAAGCCAACCAATGTAAACAATGTTGAAACTTATGCCAATATACCGGCAATAATCAACAAAGGGGCTGAATGGTTTGCCAGCATCGGGACAGAACGTTCAAAAGGGACCAAGGTATTTGCACTTGCCGGAAAAATTAACAATGTCGGACTGATTGAAGTCCCTATGGGCATTACATTGCGTGAGGTAATCTTCGAAATCGGAGGCGGTATAAAAAATGATAAAAAATTCAAAGCGGTCCAAACCGGTGGCCCATCCGGAGGTATGCTTACCGAAAAAGACCTGGATACCCCCATCGACTACGATAACCTGATTGCCGCAGGGTCGATGATGGGTTCCGGCGGAATGATCGTTATGGACGAAGATGACTGTATGGTAGCAATGGCAAAATTCTATCTTGAATTTACCGTTGAAGAGTCATGCGGAAAATGTTCCCCCTGCCGAATCGGAAACAAACGGCTGTTTGAAATGCTTGAAAAAATCACCCAGGGTTCGGGGACGATGGAAGATCTTGATAAACTCAGAAACCTGAGCTATGTTATTAAAGATACTTCGTTATGCGGATTGGGCCAGTCATCTCCAAACCCGGTCCTTTCAAGTCTGAATAATTTCTATGATGAATACATTGAACATGTAACCGTGAAAAAATGCCGGGCAGGGAATTGCAAGGCCCTGATGCAGTATATTATCAACCCCGATAACTGCATCGGCTGTACCCTTTGCGCCAGAAATTGTCCGGTTAATGCCATCAGCGGCGAACGGAAACAAGCCCATTTTATCGATCAGGATAAATGCATCAAATGCGGGGCTTGTATGGAGAAATGTAAATTTAATGCGATTTATATCATTTAACCAGGAGGTATAAATGGAAATTGTCAAATTGATGATCGACGGGAAACCCGTTGAGGTTGAAAAGAATACAACGATTCTGAAAGCTGCTAAAACCATTGGCATCGATATTCCTACCCTTTGCTATTTCCAACTCAAAGACATGGGAATTGAAAACCGTCCGGGTGGGTGCCGTATATGTGTGGTTGAAGTTTCCGGCCGACGTAACCTGGCACCTGCCTGCACCACTGCCGTTGCTCCCGGAATGGAAATAAATACCCACAGTATCAGGGTGTTAAATGCACGCAGGACCGTACTTGAACTCATCCTGTCCGATCATCCCGCCGAATGCCTCACCTGCGCTAAATCGGGAAATTGTGAACTCCAAAGCATAGCTCAGCAATTTGGTGTACGTGAAATACCCTTTCAGGGTGCGCAATCAACCTACCGGAAAGACACTTCTCCTGCTATCATCCGTGATATTGATAAGTGCATCATGTGCAGGAGATGCGAAATGATGTGCAACGACATCCAGACTGTCGGCGCTCTTTCTGCTGTAAACAGAGGGTTTATGGCAGTAGTGGCCCCGGCATTTGAAATGAACCTCGAAAAATCGCCCTGTACCTATTGTGGTCAATGCGTTTCAGTTTGTCCCACAGGAGCGCTTACTGAAGTTGACCACTCCCGGAATGTGATCAACGCTTTGGCTGATCCCGCAAAAACAGTTGTCGTTCAAACAGCGCCTGCTGTCCGCGCAGCCCTGGGAGAAGAATTTGGCCTCGAGCCAGGCACCCTCGTAACGGGAAAGATGGTCGCCGCACTACGACGACTTGGCTTTAACTACGTGTTCGACACCGATTTTGCTGCCGACCTGACTATTATGGAAGAAGGAAGCGAATTTCTCGACCGTCTTACCCGTTACCTTAAGGGTGATAAAAATGTGAGACTTCCCATTCTGACCTCTTGCTGCCCGGGATGGGTAAACTTTTTTGAACACAACTTCCCGGATCTGATGGATGTCCCCTCAACCGCCAAGTCACCTCAACAAATGTTTGGCCCGATTGCAAAAGAATATTTTGCGAAAAAACTGGGAATCGACCGTAAAAACATGATTGTCGTCTCAATCATGCCTTGTCTCGCAAAAAAATATGAATGTCAACGCGATGAATTTAAAGTCAACGGCGATCCTGATGTAAATTACTCCATTTCAACACGTGAACTGGCACATCTCATAAAACAGGCCAATATAGATTTCACATCGCTGCCCGATGAGGATTTCGACAATCCGTTAGGGGCATCAACCGGGGCTGCCGTAATTTTCGGTAATACCGGAGGAGTGATTGAAGCTGCCTGTCGCACAGCCTATGAATTGTATACCGGTAAAAAACTTGAAAAAGTAGAATTTAACGAATTACGCGGGCTGGAGAACATCCGGCATGCCACGCTTGACTTCGACGGACTTCCCATCAACATAGGTATTGCCCATGGTTTGGGAAATGCCCGGAAACTGCTGGATGACGTCAGGGCCGGGCACAGTGAATTCCATGCCATTGAAATTATGGCCTGCCCCGGCGGATGTATCGGTGGCGGAGGACAACCCTATCACCATGGTGATTCGGAAATTATAAAAAAAAGGGCAGCTGCCATCTATCGCGAGGATGCTGGCAAACCCATCCGGAAATCACACGAAAATCCATTCATTATTGAACTTTATAAAGAATTTTTAGGTCAACCGTTGAGCGAAAAATCACACCACCTGTTACACACCCACTATTTTGATAAAAGTGCGGCGACGTTTGTGGAAGAATAAGGAAATGATTTACGATTTACGATTTACGATTTACGAAAACAATTGACAAGTGACTAAGGACTGATGCCTAACGTGGACAAGCCACAACCAAACAAATAGCAAATCTCAAAATACAAATAAC
>DYSO01000247.1 GCA_020718225.1 Draconibacterium orientale
TATTCGGCCCAGATTATTTCGCCGAAGTGTTCTCCGAAATATTGGTTCCAGGCGCCACCCAGTGTGATTTTCAGTTTGTCAGGGATGGAATAATTGGTAGAAAAGGTCATCCCGTAAAAGTCGTTGTCCATCATCTTACGGTTTACCAGATTGGTTGAGTGAATGGTATCATCGCCGATGATCACGTCATTAAGACCATAACCGGAGAAAGAAGCATCCTGCTTATAGTTCTCATAATACCCGCGGCCTTTCGTATAGTGAACTGCTGCATTGATATTCCAGTTCTTTGTAACCATCTGCGAGAAGAGCGCCTGGTAATTATCCTGCTGGTAATTGTCCGTTTGATTGTTGTAGTAAGCGATGTTCCCATTATTATCGGTGTATTCCCCTGCCGGATTATAGGTTCGGTTGGTGGCCAGTGAATCTTTGGGAACGCCTTCCCATGCCTGGTAGGTTCGTTCAAAACCCGAAAATGTGATCAACCGGAGGGTCGTATTTTTCCCATAGTAACCGCCTGACAGATAATAGGATTTAAGGTTTGAGAAGGAACGGTCGATGTAACCGTCGGAACGAATGTAGGATAAACGGCCATCGACACTGATTTTATTGGCCAGGAGCCCTGTCCCGAAACGAAGGGTGGCTTTGAAGGTTTTGTACGATCCACCCGAAATATCGAGTTCACCGTATGGATCCTGGTGCAAGTCGGATGTAAGGAAATGGATGGATGCTCCAAAAGCGCCGGCTCCGTTTGTCGAGGTCCCCACTCCCCGTTGTATCTGAATGTTTTCAGCGGAGGACGCCAGGTCGGGTAAATCGACAAACCACACCCCCTGTGATTCGGCATTATTGACCGGAATTCCGTTTATGGTAACGTTGATACGGGTGAGGTCGGTCCCACGGATACTGATACCTGAATATCCCACACCATTGCCGGCATCGGAGGTTACAACAGTGGATGGGCTTTCCTGTAATAAATAGGGGATATCCTTCCCGAAATTCACCGCACGGATCTCTTTTTTTGTTATGGATGAGTAGGCTGTCGGATATTTATCCCGGGCCCTGGTAGCCACGATATTGATTTCATCTCCCATCAGAATGGTCCCATCCATCTCAAAATTTACGATGGTATCTTTTTGAATTTCGAGAGGGCGTTTTTCGGTTTTAAATCCGACAAATGAAACGATCAGGGTGGTTTTTCCCTTTTTAAGATTGGAGATGGAAAAATGGCCTGATTCATCTGAGATAACGGAAACAGCTCTTGTTTCAAGCGTTATATGAGCGCCGGGCAATGGTTTCTTTTCCAGTTTATCCACAATAATACCGGTAACTGTACATTGGGCAATAACACGATTGGCTGACAGGATCAACCCCATGAGCATCAATAAAGCAATTGTTTTCATGACCTTTTTATTTTCCTACGCCGGCATTATCCGGATCAGGTTATTGGGGTATAATCTCAGCCCTTATATTATGGCACCCCCTACGGAGAAATATCAAAGCAAAGTTAATAAATTAAATCGAATCAGAAATCAGGGAATAATTATCGGCTAAATCTTATAAAAATGTTAATTTTGTTCAGAAGGTTCTGAACCTTTTTTGTTGAATCGATTGAAAACAGGGCAACCATGAATGAATTACCACCAACAAAGCGCTTTCCCTTCGACCTGAACAACCTGTTTTTAGCCATGGAATTGGGTGTAGTATATCATAACAGGGAGGGAGAAATCATTGCAGCCAATCCGGCGGCCGAACGAATACTCGGGATCCCGGCTTCCCGGATGCTGGGAAAAACCGCTCATGATCCCGGTTGGAAAAGTATTCA
>DYSO01000114.1 GCA_020718225.1 Draconibacterium orientale
TAAACTCAGACCCAGAGTTCAAAAAAGTTGAGTTTTCTTGCTGACACTAAATAAAAATACAACGGTTATTAATGTGCAACACCAGCTCGAAACTGCCATAACGATTTCTATTTTACGGGAAATTTCGCCAAGCCAGTTTCGGATGGTAAATATCAGCAGGAGAGCAACTACCCCGGCCACCCATGTGAAATGTGCCTGACAAATGGCTGCAATCATAAAAATGGTGAACAACCCTGCAATACACGAAATATATGTCAACTGGTTTTGCATGGGCCAAAACTATACCAGGGTTGGAAAAAAGGCTTGGAAAATAGCGACCAAAGCAGGGAGAATTGCGTCAGGAACTTTAATTTACCGAAGATTGGTGGGAATTGTCGTTTTTGTCGAGGTACTCGAGCGGCGAAACGCCAAAATGTTTTTTAAAGAGTTTTGAAAAATAGCCGGGATCGGAAAAACCAAACTCATAAGCTGTTTCCGAGATGTTTCCTTTACGGTTTTTTAAAAAATCGGCAGCCATGTTGAGTTTGATAAGATAAATAAAGTTGGTGGGGGTGGTTTGCAGCTCCTCCTGGGTTATCCGTTGGAGTTTCCGTATGGTCACTCCGATTTCTTTTGCAAGATTTTCGGAACGGATATTTTCAGAGCAGTTTTGGGCAATATAATCCATGGCTTTTTTATGGATTGCTTCGTTGGGGGATAAAGCAGGTTTATGGTCCAACTCTTTTTTTTCGAGAAACACAATTTTAGGCGCCGGGATTTCTTCCCGTGACGGCAACCTTTGTTTTTTTCTCATTCTGATGATTAATATGGCAATTACCATCATGGTAATAAGGAGCGTTGTCATGTACCCCGTGAACCATCGTCGCATTTGGGCACCGGTCATTTGGTCCCACCATCCGGGCGAACCTGCAAGTTGAACCTCTTTCCATGTTTCGGGATAGCCGAAATCGCTGATGCCAATCCAGTTGAACGGCCAATATCTCAACGACTTTTCGGCATAAGTTTGCACATTGTCCAGCGGGTAATCAATATCGTTGTTCCCGATATCCATCTTCATCCGGAGCCCGGTTGAAGGTTTAAGACCGATTGCTGTAAAAGGGATAGCGATTTCAATCACATAGGCTGAATCAATAACGTTGTCGCTTAAGGTTCCTTCGAATGTTGTTCCGTATTCAAAATAGATGTTCTGTCCGGCCGTTTTTGGGGTAGCGAACGTATCGCGTTCCATCAGTTCGCGGTCGCCCCTGAAAACAAGGCTGTTCCCTGCAACATCGATTAAAAACTGGTAATCGTTGATGTCCATGACCGTATCGCTGTCGTTTTTTGAATCGAGGTAAACCTCAATACCATCGTTCAAATGGATATCCGGGGTCTTCCCTTTTGGTTCAACCTGGGCAAAAAGGTGGTTGTCATGAACATGAAAAGCAAAGTAAAGATTGTTTAGGTCCCAGCACATCCAAACTTCAACATGGTTATGGGAAAGGGGGGGCCAGGTTTTGGAATAATCGTAAGAAGCATCAAAGAAAGCCATCAGTTCCCTGTCGGGGGCGTTGTGCAACCGGCAAAGGGTGTCGTAAAAAAGGGTTTTATGATAATTATTCCATTCCCTGGAATTTCCATCAACTTTGATTTCCGAAAGGGTATACGGTATCTGAACCGGGGTTTGGCCATGAACGGAGCGCCATGCCAAAATAAAAAACAGGAGGCATGCCAGGCCTGAAGCCAGGATATGGTCGGTTGTCCTGTTCAAGGGTCGTGGTTTTGGTCCCGGTTAATTTAATTTCTGGTAAAGATACAATAATCCGGATGAAAGCCGGAAGACAACAATAAATGTTGATGACCCAAATCAAAAATTGCCTGGCTTTTTTTATCTTTGATGCACTGAAAAAAGAAATGACAAATTATATCGACAATATTAATATCTTACTCAAACCCAAGATAACTGAACCGGAGGTTGTCCTTGACTTGTTTGCAGGGTGCGGTGGTTTATCACTGGGCTTTGAAGCGGCAGGTTACAAAACAGTTGGTTATGAAATGGACAATGCAGCTTCTGATACCTATAACAAAAACTTAATTGGTAACTGCTATCCGGTAAAACTTGACCTTGACTTTGACTATCCTCATGCCGAAATTGTAATCGGTGGACCGCCTTGTCAACCATTTAGCGTTGGAGGACACCAAAGAGGAATTGAAGATGCACGGGACGGGTTCCCGGTTTTTATTGATGTCGTAAAAAAACTGCAACCAAAAGTTTTCATGTTTGAGAATGTTCGAGGACTTCTTTACACGAACAAATGGTATTTCGGCCTGGTTTTATCAGAACTACGCAAATTAGGATATATAATAGACTTTAAGTTGTTGAATGCGGTCAATTATGGAATTCCACAAAATCGGGAACGACTTTTTGTATTTGGACATCGGGCAAAATTCCATTTCCCAAAACCACAATATAAGAAAGTTACTGTCGGTGAAGCTATAGGCGATATTATGTTTACCACTCCTCCTGAAAGTAAATATTTTACAGCTTCAATGGATACTTATGTTGCAAAATATGAGAAAGCATCTTCGTGCATAAATCCGAGAGACTTATATGCAGACAAACCGGCACGAACGTTGACTTGCAGGAATTTAGCAGGCGCAACTGGTGATATGCAGAGAGTTAGGCTGAAAGACGGCAGGCGCAGAAGGTTATTGCACCGAGAAGCTGCCCGTCTGCAAAGTTTCCCTGATTGGTTTGAATTCTCAGGAAACGAAACACAGCGATTTAATCAAATTGGAAACGCTGTTCCACCACTCTTAGCATATCAACTGGCTTTGGCTTTAAAAGAATGTTATCAGATGGAAGAGTTATTTACATTTGAAGACATTATTCAAAACAATATTCAGCCAAACCGGGTGCTTACCCTTTTTTAATATGAAGAACTATATCCCAAAGAGCAAAAAAACAGACTCTGTACAACAAAAAATAAATGAAGCGCTTTATATTTTAGAAAGCGCAGGAATTCCCATGAACTCTAAATCTGAAAGAGGTTTAGAAAGAATGGCTGTTTGTTTTCTTGCAGTTGCCGGTGTAACAGAAGATTGGCGTGAAGCGAAAGAAAACGCAAACCTAAAGTCGCGCGACATTATTAGGATCGTGAATGAAAACTTTGGGGAAAATATTTCTTCAGGATCATATGATGATATCCGAAGGAAAGATCTGAAACTCCTTGTTCTGGCTGACCTTGTGATTAACAGTGGAGTTGGTAAAGGTTCTGCAACCAATGACCCGACAAGAGGTTATGCCTTGCATCCTGATTTCAGGAAATTAGTCGTAACATATAAAACATCCAATTGGAACAAGTCATTAAAAGCATTCAACAAAAACAGGCCATCACTCGCATTGATACTATCAAGACTGAGAAACCTTTCAAAAATGCCTGTAAAACTTCCAAATGGGAAGCCACTCAAACTTTCCCCCGGTGAGCATAATGTTCTGCAAAAAGCAATCATTGAAGAGTTTCTTCCTCGTTTTGGCGCAGACTGTGAGGTGTTTTACATTGGTGACACTTCA
This sequence comes from Draconibacterium orientale, assembly GCA_020718225.1. Taxonomy (GTDB): domain Bacteria; phylum Bacteroidota; class Bacteroidia; order Bacteroidales; family FEN-979; genus CAIVAT01. The sequence continues at coordinate 3,554 of DYSO01000114.1, forward strand.
AACAAGATTCTTCACATTGAAGAAGCAGAACTTAAAAAGTTGAAGTTCTTTGAACTTTCACATGATGAATTGCCTGATATAATTGCATTTAGCAGAAAAAACAATTGGCTTTATTTAATTGAAGCAGTTCACAGTTCCGGGCCAATGAATGAAACGAGGGTTTTGGGACTCAAAAAAATGTTAAAGGACTGCAAATCTGAATTGATTTTTGTAACAGGTTTCCTGACCAGGTCAGATTTTAAAAAATGGATGCTTGAAGTTGCCTGGGAGACAGAAGTTTGGATAGCAGAAAATCCAGATCATTTAGTTCACTTTAATGGACACAAGTTTTTAGGAGCATATTAATACCAACGCATTTGATAGCATATTTGCTCAACCGCTGGAAGCGTATCATAAAGAAAGGAGTATGATGGTAAATAAAATCACTCTCTCAGCCGGGTTCGGGTTGTCCCGGATCGTACATGGTCAAATGCGGATGGCTGGCTGGAAATTAACGCACCGGGAGTTGTTAAAACGGATGGAAGAGATGATCGAACTCGGCGTTACTTCGTTCGACCATGCAGATATTTATGGAAATTATAGTTGTGAAGCTTTGCTGGGCGAGGTTATGATGCTGAAAAAAAGCATCCGCTCCCAAATGGAGATCGTCACAAAATGCGGCATCAACCTGATATCGGATAAGTTTCCTGCCCGCAAGGTTAAGTTTTACGATTATCGTTTTGAACATATTGTCTCTTCTGTTGAAACTTCGCTTAAAAATTTCAGGACCCATTATATCGACCTGCTCCTGCTGCATCGGCCGGCGCCGTTTTTTGATCCTGAAGCAGTAGCAAAAGCGTTTTCAATTCTGAAAAGAGACGGGAAAGCGCTGCATTTCGGCGTTTCAAATTTCACCCCGGGCCAGTTTGAAATGCTGAATTCATATACCGAAGAGAAACTTGTGACCAATCAGGTAGAGCTGTCCCCCTATTGTCTTGAGCATTTTGAAAACGGAAATATCGATTTTTTTCTTAAGGAAAGGATTAAACCGATGGCATGGTCGCCATTGGCCGGTGGTAAACTTCTCAATCCAAACGACGACAAGGGACGCCGGGTATTACAGGCGCTCACCGAAGTGGCTGAGGAGCTTCATGTGACCCCGGTCGACAAGATCATCTATGCCTGGCTGCTCAACCACCCTGCCACCATCATTCCGGTGGTAGGTTCCGGCAATTTAGAACGGATCAGATATGCTACAGAGGCTTTACAGATTGAAATGAGCATGGAACAGTGGTATAAAATCTTCATTGCTGCCAAAGGAAAAGAACTTCCCTGAAAAAATCATCCATAAATAAAGACAACCTGATATGAAAACCTTTCTGATTTTATCCATCATTCTGTTGGTAATATTTCTGACATTCAGAACACGGCTGTTTGGCCAGAAGATGCCGGCTGTGAAATCGATGAATGGATCATCGTTGGCCTATGATCCTTATTCGGGTTTTCCTGTATATCAGGGAACCGATCTGGGCGTCAATTATTCCAAAACCGGGACCATCCTGAAAATCTGGTCCCCTCCGGCGCAGGAGATGAAGTTGAAATTGTATAAAACTTCACAGGGGAATGACCTCATCGAAGAGATCCATTGTATAAAAGATACCAATGGAGTGTGGCAGGTAGCGTTAACGGGCGATAGAAAAAACATCTATTATACTTTCCAGGCAAAGATTAACGGGAAATGGAATGATGAAAATCCGGATCCCTGGGCCAAAGCGGTAGGCGTGAATGGGAAACGGGGGCAGATTGTCGATATGAATGAAACGAACCCAACGGATTGGGAAAATGATAAATCGCCGGTGTTAAATAACCAGGAAGATGCCATTATATATGAGTTGCATATACGCGATCTTTCTGTGGCTCCCAATTCCGGTATTAAGAACAAGGGTAAATTTCTTGCCTTCACCGAATATGGGACTCAAAACAGCCATGGACAAAGCACCGGAATTGACCACATTGCCGAAATGGGAGTAACCCACGTCCATTTATTGCCTTCCTTTGATTTTTGCAGCGTGGATGAATCAAAATTGAACAAGGCCCAGTTCAACTGGGGATATGATCCGCAAAACTTCAACACCCCTGAAGGGTCTTATTCAACCAATCCGGAAGATGGCAACATTCGTATCCTGGAGTTTAAAAAAATGGTACAGTCCTTACATAAAAAGGGGCTCCGGGTTGTCATGGATGTGGTGTATAACCATACTGGCCGGACACACGACTCCAATTTTGACCAATTGGTCCCGGGTTATTATTACCGACAATGGGAAAAAGATGGCCAATACAGTAATGCTTCGGGTTGTGGAAATGAAACAGCCTCCGATCGTGCCATGTTCCGGAAATTCATTATTGAATCGGTTGCATACTGGGCAAAGGAATACCATGTGGATGGTTTTCGTTTTGACCTGATGGCCATACATGATATGGAAACCATGGAACAGGTTGCAAAAACGCTTCAGGCCATTGACCCTTCCATCATTCTTTATGGGGAAGGATGGACAGCCGGGGATTCACCCCTGCCTGAAAAATACCGTGCATTGAAAAGAAATGCAAAAATGATGAATGGTGTTGCGGTTTTCAGCGACGATATTCGCGACGCCATCAAAGGAAGTGTATTCGACGATAAAAGTACCGGTTTTGCCAGTGGGGCCATGGATATGGCGGAATCTGTGAAGTTTGGGATCGCAGCCGCGGGACCCCATCCACAAATTGATTATTCCAAAGTCAATTATTCCAGGGAACCCTATACAAAAAATCCGGGAGAGGTAATCAATTATGTTTCATGTCACGACAACCATACGCTGTACGACAAATTAAAAATTTCCCGTCCGGATGCTTCGGAGGCAGATCTTGTAAAAATGGACAAATTAGCCAATACCATCGTATTGACATCGCAGGGAATCCCTTTTTTACATGCTGGTGTGGAGATGAAACGGACCAAAGGCGGTGATCATAATTCATTTAACAAACCCGATTCGGTAAACAGGATCAACTGGGACTGGAAATATGAGAACAAGGAGTTGGTTGCCTATTATCAGGATTTGATCGCTTTGCGTAAAACCCATCCGGCTTTCAGGATGAAAAACAATGAAATGGTACAGAAAAACCTGGTTTTTCTCCCGGTGAATGATCCTCAACTGATTGCTTATCAATTGAAAGATCATGCCAATGGTGACAAATGGGCACAGATTACAGTCATCTTTAACGGGTCTGACCAGGAAAAAACGGTTGTTTTGCCCGGGGGGACCTGGAGAGCTGCCTTACAAAACCATCAATTCAAAGATTTTGAACAGCCCTGTTCGGGCTCAGTTGGCGTTGCCCCCTGTTCTGCCATGATATTGTACCAGGAATAAAAAAGGCAATCTCCCTTCCGGGAAGGGACCACAAGTGAAGTGTCACAGCTAAGCGATATGACAGGAATAGTATGTCGGGTGAGTTAAACCCACCTCATCCTGTTTCTGATAATTATTGTCAGGGGTATCTAAGAAAGAAATTTCATTCAATCCGGCATTAACACAAAGTTTTGTTATCCAGGGAAGGGCATCGGCAGGATCCATGTATATTTTTTGTAATCCCTTCTGACTTGCCCAGTCAATGGCAACCTTCAGCAGTTTCTTAACAAAATAGGGCCGTTTGTGCCCGGAGAGAATATGGAGCCGTTTTATCCTTGCGACCCCCGGACTTACAATATGGAGCCCCAATCCGCCGATCACCTCATATTCGTACCACAGGATGCATGCCATCCCATTCGGCGGACTGTAATACGCATCAATGGACGACAGCTCCTTGACAAAACTTTGGTAATACAAGTTAAAATCAATGCTTGTTGCGTAATCAAGAAATACTTGTTTGAGGCGATAAAAATCTGTTTCTTTGGTCACAAGTACGATCGAGGTGGAGTTGAAATCAGGAATGTTCATAAGGGAGATTAAACCTTTTTTATTGTTTGTGGTAACTCAAAAATACATCTTATGGACAGTCGGTTCAATCCATAGTTAGCATTTGTTGCGAATCGATTCGTAAATGAGGCTAAAAGGGTTGAAAATGTATTTCTGTTTCAGAAAGGACTTTACCCTCGTGAGAAGCTTGTTATAAAATACCGGTTTATATATCCTTCAGGTTATGAATGAGTCCGTGGGGATTATTTTTTCCCGACCATAACCTGCATACCGGAACCTGCCGTTATCATACGGATCCCATCGAGTCCTGCTTCCTTCATCCATCCCCGGAGCTCCCCTTCTGTATAAGTGTCGCCATGGCTGGTACTAACCAGCATGTTTATCGCGAACAGAGCTCCCCCGGATGGCTGTGTCCGTTCCTCATTCATCACATGGTCCATGATCACCAGCTGCCCTCCTTCCACAAGGGCTTTGGCCCCTTTCCTGATCAGGGTACGATTTTCTTCGGGATTGTTGATGTGGATGATCGCCGACATCAGTACCAGGTCATAACTGGATCCAAGATCATCGGTTAAATAGTTGCCTTTCAATGTGGTAACTTTATCTTTGAGCCCCCTTTTTTCAATATATTTCATCGTTATCGGCACCACATTGGGCAGGTCCATGACAACGCCCCGGATTCCGGGGTTTTTTTCAATAAAGGCAAAGGTAAAAGCGCCGGATCCTCCTCCAACATCCAGGGTTTTATGCGTTTCCGTAAGATCCAGCAATGATGCAAGTTCCCTTCCCTGAGCGATTCCACGGGCATGCATTGCGGCAATAAAGGCCTCTAACCATTCCTCGCCCCGTTCATTAATTTCATTTTGTTCTGTGTCTGCCACCGATTTTCCAATCTGAATCGCCTGGGTAAGGGTATTCCAGGTTTTCCATAAACCGATGGTATGGTCAAGGCCAATTAAAAATTTTGGTGAAGTGGATACAAGATATTGTTCAGAAAAAGTTGAATTTTTAAAATTTCCATCCATCTTGTCCATCAACCCTGTTGTTACCAATGCATTGAGGAGGCGGTTTGTGGCCCGGGGATTCAGGTGAAGTTTGGCTGCAACCGGACCGGAATCGGCATATTTATCGTTAAAGTAGTCAAAAATCCTGAGTTCAACAGCCGAAAGGATCAGGCGGCTTATCTTGAAAGCGTTGACGATTCCCATGAAATCAGCCGGTGTGGTTATTGTTTCCATATGTTCCTGTTTATTTTACTGCTTTTCCATGAAAAATCAAGGTCGTAAAGATACAATGGTTCCTGAAAACTCAAATCCCGAACCTGTTAATTGGCGGAATAAAAGTTAAAGTATCCTGCCGATCTGCTATATTTGTAAGTTGGCTTTTTAACAGGGTCCATCAAAATCCGACTTTTCGGAGTGAGTTCAATCTTAAGAAAGGAAAAACGGTCCTAGTCCCCCCCGGTTAAATATTGGTAAAACCTTGACAATATCAGTACGTTACCGAAAATCCTCTTTTATGGTTCTGAACGTGAACCCGGGCGGGTTGATTTTTGTACTTCTTCTCTTCTGTGCAACAGGCTATACCCAAAATAAAATTATTTCTGGCGACAGCCTTCTGCTGATTGAAAAAACACTCGAAAAAATCGATCGTAAAATTGATTTTACCCTGATTCCCGGTCCGGTTTATAATTCTTCGACCCGACTGGGTTTTGCGGTTATCCCTATGTTGGTCTATGATCTTGATAAAAAAAGGGATACGATATCACCCCCCTCGTCCACGGCAGCTTTGTTTTATTTTGACTTTTACGGAAGCTGGATGTTTGCTGCAAAACAAAATTTTTTCTGGGACCGCAACAAATGGCGGGCGATAATCACCATCGGGTATGGGGATTTAAAGTCAAAATATTTTGGCGTTCAAATGGATTCGATGGTCATCAACAACAATTCTCAAAATTATGTGTGGATGTCGGATAAGACATTTTTTCTCACCATGACCTGTTACAGAAAAATTGTAAGCGGTTTTTTCGGTGGGCTGGAGTATGCCTATAACAATATAACGCAGTCAGGGAAAGATTCGGCTGCTTCGGCGAAAATGCGGAAAGATAGTGTAGATGTGGGAAACGAAATCCAAAGCATGCTCTCTCCAACTTTTGTATGGGATAATCGCAACAATCTTTTCTGGACAACGAAAGGCTATTATGCTGCATTGAACTTCAGAAATTCGAATAATCTTTTCTTTAGTTCCCGCGATTTCTTTGTAATTGAAGCTTTTTTAAACGGCTATCATTGTTTATCCAAACACAATGAGCGGTTGACCCTGGCATGGCGGTTTTATATCCAGGGTTCATGGGGCGATGTGCCATACAACCATCTTGCAAATTATGGAGAAGGCGATGATTTCAGGGGATATACCGGTGGGAAATATGTGGACCGGTCGAAAGTAAACGTTCAGGCAGAATTGCGTTATGATCTGTGGAAATTTATTGCCATTTCTTGTTTTTTGGGCACCGGCAAAACATTTGGGAATATAGCTGATTTTGGCCGGTCGGTTTGGCTTCCTTCCGGGGGCGTCGGCCTGTACCTGAATGTAATCCCGACAAGAAACCTGCGGGCGTACATCAATTTTGCTATTGCCCGCGAGGATTATGGCATATACGTGGGGTTGGGCCAATCCTTTTAATGATTGCTTTGGATAGGATGATGTGCGTTTTGTTTGAGAAAAAAGCATTTTTCAACGGGAAAATTCAGAGGCTGGTTTGAAATTGTCATTCGGAATAGGGCCAAATAAAGACTTTTCATTAATTCTCTTCATAAATGCATAAGATTCTTCTGATTATCGTCATT
>DYSO01000115.1 GCA_020718225.1 Draconibacterium orientale
AAATGTTCGAGCGGTTCAAAGGAGAGGTGATCATGGTTCACGATGCCCGGAACCCGCATCGCTGCACAGGATGTGGAATTTGTGAAATAAATTGTCCCAATGGCTCTATTGAAGTCATTCAGGATAAAATTGAGATGCCCGATGGAAAACAGAAGCGCATCCTTGGCAAATACATTTACCATCTGGGAATGTGTACCTTTTGCGGGCTTTGTATCAAATCGTGCCCATCCAATGCCCTTGTTTGGGGACAGGATTTTGAACATGCTGTTTTCGACCGGTCAAAATTGACCAAAATTTTAAACCAACCCGGATCATCCATCATTAAAGATATTTTAGAATGACGACCAATCAATTGATGTTTGCGATCTTTTCGGCAGTCATTATTGTTTTTTCCATTTTAACAGTAACCAGCCGGCGTATCCTGCGGGCGGCCACTTTCCTGCTTTTCGTCCTTGTGGCCACCGGTGGGATGTACTTTCTGCTGCGGTTTAACTTTCTGGCCGCCATCCAGCTTACCCTCTATGCCGGAGGGATTGTGGTGCTGATTATTTTCTCTATTTTGCTGACCAGCCATATCAGCGAAAAAATGGAAGCCCCGGGATGGAAAAAAATCATTCCGGCTTTAATTGCGGTTTTAGCCGGGGCAGTAATTACCATTTCCACGATTCTGCAATATCCCTTTCCGCAACAGGTTATGGCCGACAGCGAACGTACCGATATACGGATGATAGCCAGAAGCCTGATAAGCACCGAAAAATACGGATATGCACTTCCCTTTGAAGTGATCAGTATTCTGTTGCTTGCGGCCATGGTTGGCGCTATCATTCTTGCAAAAAAGCGTAAAGATTAATATTTAATACTCATGTTCTATGTTTGAAGGAGTTCCCTTGACCTGGTTTTTGATCACCGGTACCATTATGTTCTTTATCGGCATTTATGGGTTTCTAGTCCGGAAAAACCTGATTACCATTCTCATGTCGACAGAATTAATTTTAAATTCGGTCAACATCAATTTTGTGGCATTTAACAAAATTCTCTATCCGGATCACCTGGAGGGAATGTTTTTCACCATTTTTATTATTGCAGTGGCGGCGGCTGAGGCTTCGGTGGCAATTGCCATCATCATCAATATATATCGTCGTCTGGTCAATATTGATGTGGAAAAGATGAACGAAATGAAATATTAAAAGGGGGATGCCCTGACACCCATAAAATCGTAAATCGTAAATCGTAAATCGCCTGCCTGCCGGCAGGCAGGTAAATCATCAACACATGATCGATTTTAGTTATACCGCGCTAATCCTGTTGATTCCACTGGTTATCTTTGTTTTATCAGGCCTTTTCGGTAACCGGTTCAAGCCCCTTGTTTCGGGTATTATTGGTACCGCAGGCCTGTTTGTCATCTGGGTCCTTTCACTGGTGACGGCCTACCAGTACTTTTTTTTAACAGAGAAGGCTGCCGACGGTACTTTTCAGGAGCTACTTGCCGTAAACATCCGGTGGCTGACTTTTTCCGATAAACTGCACATCGATATGGGGGTATTGCTCGATCCCATTTCGATTATGATGCTCCTGGTGGTCACCACAGTATCATTTATGGTACATATTTACTCCATAGGATACATGCATGGAGAAAAGGGTTTCATGCGTTTTTTCTCCTTCCTGTCGTTGTTTAGCTTTTCGATGTTAGGGTTGGTTGTGGCCACCAATATTTTCCAGATGTATATCTTTTGGGAACTCGTTGGGGTCTCCTCATATCTGTTGATTGGTTTCTATTATACCAGGGATTCTGCTGTTGCCGCCTCAAAAAAGGCCTTCATTGTTACTCGTTTTGCCGATCTTGGTTTTTTAGTGGGGATCCTGATCTTGTCCTATACCACAGGAACGTTTGATTTTATTACTTTAACCGGAGACGAAAGTCCTGCTTTTACATCCGGGCAGGGCATCTGGTTTATGGGACTTTCCACAATGACCTGGTCGATGATTTTTGTGTTTATAGGTGGCGCAGGGAAATCGGCTATGTTTCCCTTGCATATATGGTTGCCTGATGCCATGGAAGGCCCCACACCCGTTTCGGCCCTTATTCATGCCGCAACCATGGTTGTTGCCGGTGTCTATCTTGTAGCGCGCCTCTTCCCAATTTATACAACAACAGCGCCGGTGGCGCTGGATGTGGTTATGTATGTAGGGGCCTTTAGTTCGGTTTTTGCAGCTATTATTGCTTGTACGCAGTATGATATCAAACGGGTCCTGGCCTATTCCACCATGTCGCAAATCGGGATGATGATGTTTGCACTGGGTGTTTCAGGGGATGGAGGGCATGAAGGGCTTGGGTTCATGGCATCCATGTTCCATTTATTCACCCATGCGTTTTTTAAATCCCTGCTGTTTCTTGCTGCCGGGGCCATTATCCATGCGGTTCACACCAATGTAATGAATGAAATGGGCGGATTGCGGAAATACCTGCCAATTACCCATGCCACTTTTCTTATTGCATGTTTATCTATTTCGGGTATCCCGCCGCTTTCAGGGTTTTTCAGTAAAGATGAAATTCTTGCCGCCGGGTATGAAAAAAGTTTGCTGCTTTACTGGGTGGAGATGATTGTTTCCGGATTGACTGCCTTTTACATGTTTCGCTTATATTATTCCATTTTCTGGGGAAAGGCGACCCAATACCACCATACTCCGCATGAAGCTCCAAAGACAATGACCGTCACACTGATAATCCTTGCTGTCATTACCCTTCTTGCAGGTTTTATACCTTTTTCACACTTTGTCTCTTCCGACAGGATCCCATTTGCTGCCCACCTCGATCTGAGCATTGCCCTTCCGGCAGTTCTTGTCGGGCTTACCGGCTTTTTTGTGGCCACCTTGTTTTATCGTAAAGAGACGACCATTCCGGGGCAAATTTTCAATTTCCTTGGAGGATTTTCCCGGGCGGCGTATCATAAGTTTTACATCGATGAATTTTATCTGTTTGTCACCAAAAAGATCATCTTTAACTATATTTCGCGGCCCATTGCATGGTTCGACCGGCATATCGTTGATGGGGCCATGAACGGGTTGTCGTATGTTACCAATGAAGCTTCGTTCAGGATTCGGAGGTTTCAATCGGGCCAGCTTCAGCAATACGCCCTGGTGTTTGTTTCGGGGGCTATTTTTCTCACCTTGTTTTTTCTCTATTTATGGACCCATTAAAAGCTTAGAAGAATGAGTTTTCTGACACTTTTTATCATAATCCCGGCACTAACAGTCATTGGTATTTTGCTTTGCAAAAAACACATGCAGGTAAAATGGACTGCGGTGGTTGGCATGGGCCTGCAGTTGATCCTTGCCATCGGGTTGATCTTTCTGTTTTTAGCCGAACGCCGTTCCGGGAATATGGATGAGATTCTTTTTATCCAGGACAATGTGTGGTATCAAACCCTGAATATTCATTTTTTTATTGGCGTTGACGGAGTATCGGTTGCCATGATCGGATTGACTGCACTGGTCGTATTTGCAGGAATATTTGCCAGTTGGGATATCGCAGACCTGCCACGCGAATTTTTCACTTCACTGATTCTTTTAGCTTCGGGGGTCTTTGGTTTTTTCATCTCCCTCGATCTCTTTACGATGTTTTTATTTTATGAACTGGCAGTCATTCCAATGTATTTACTGATTGGTATCTGGGGAAGTGGCCCACGGCATTATTCTGCCATGAAACTGACCCTGATGCTCATGGGCGGTTCAGCTTTGATCCTGCTGGGCATCCTTGGATTGTATTTCAATTCGGCCCCCGACGGAGGGCCTCTGACTTTCGACCTGATTCAAATCTCCAAAATTCAAATTCCTGTTGATGCGCAGCTTTTCTTTTTCCCCCTTCTTTTCGTAGGTTTTGGCGTTTTAGGCGCACTTTTTCCTTTTCATACCTGGTCGCCCGATGGACATGCGTCGGCGCCAACAGCCGTATCCATGCTTCATGCCGGCGTATTAATGAAGCTGGGTGGTTATGGCTGTTACCGGGTTGCTGTTTTTCTTCTCCCGGAAGCAGCCCATCAGTTGGGTTGGATTTTTCTGATCCTCGCTACCATCGGTGTAATTTACGGGGCGCTGGGCGCCGTTTGGCAGAAAGACCTGAAATATATCAACGCTTATTCTTCGGTAAGTCATTGTGCCCTGGTCCTTTTTGCCATACTCATATTCAATGAAACCGCCATGAACGGGGCCATCATGCAAATGATTTCCCATGGAATTATGACCGCCCTTTTCTTTGCCCTTATCGGAATGATTTACGGAAGGACCCACACCCGGTATATTAACGAAATGGGTGGATTGATGAAAGTTATGCCTTTTCTTGCCGTTGCTTATGTAATCGCCGGATTGGCTTCGCTCGGACTTCCCGGGTTCAGTGGATTTGTTGCAGAAATGACCATCTTTGTCGGGGCTTTTCAGAAGATCGGCACTTTCTATCGGGTTGCCACCATCATTGCCGCCTCATCCATTGTCGTGACAGCGGTCTATATCCTTCGCGTTGTTGGCATATTGTTGTTGGGAAAAATTACAAACCCGGAATATGAAACCATTACCGATGCCAAATGGTACGACAAAATAAGCGTGGTCGCGTTAATATTTGGGATTACGCTGATTGGCCTTGCCCCGCTTTGGCTTTCGGATATGATAACGGGAGGTTTGGGGCCCATTATGCAGAAGTTACTTGCGGTAGCCCCGATACTTAATTGATTTACGATTTACGATTTACGATTTACGATTTACGATTTACGATTTTAGATTTGCGGCGCAAGCACGAATACCCGAAAAAAACAGATGATTTAATATGTAATTAAAAGTTCCGAACGATGCAGATAATGAGACATGAATTACTGCTAATAGTGATCACGGTCATTTTATTAATTGTCGAAATTTTCTTACCCAATACAGGAAAGCATAAAATTATTCTTCCGGCTATCCTGTTGATGGCAGCAGTAACCATCATTGGATTTATTCCCGCTACACCAGGGATTCTTTTTGGAGGAATGTATCAATCAACTCCTTTTACTGTATTGTTAAAGAATATTCTGAATCTCGGGGTATTGATTGTTTTTATCCAATCGGTGGATTGGCTGAAACAAGATCAGAACAGGGAAAAGGTAAGTGAATATTTCCTCCTGATCCTTTCAACCCTGATCGGGATGAATTTCATGATCTCTTCCGGCGATTTCCTGATGTTTTACTTAGGGTTGGAACTGGCTACCATCCCCATTGCGGCGCTTGCGGCATATGAAAGGTTTAAGGAAAAATCGGCAGAAGCCGGCGTCAAACTCATTTTTACTTCGGCGCTCTCTTCCGGAATATTGTTGTATGGCCTATCCATGGTTTACGGGACAACCGGTACCCTTTATTTTTCCGACATTGCCCCATTGATCAATGGCGCCCCGCTTCAGGTTCTTGCTTTTATCTTCTTTTTTGCCGGCATGGCTTTTAAGATTTCACTGGTACCCTTCCACCTTTGGACTGCCGATGTTTATGAAGGCGCCCCGGTCAATGTTGCATCCTATCTTTCGGTGATTTCCAAAGGGGCTGCCGTTTTTATTTTTACCATTATATTATATACGGTGTTTTATAAGATTGCTGAATTGTGGAGCGAAGTACTTTATATCATCATTATTTTAACCATTACCATCGGAAACCTGTTTGCCATGCGTCAGCAAAACCTGAAAAGGTTCTTAGCCTTTTCTTCCATTGCACAGGCAGGGTTTATTTTATTGGGTATCATTGGTCAAAGCCAGTTGGGAATGACCACGGTTGTCTATTTTGTTCTGGTCTATATTTTTTCGAACCTTGGGGCATTCGGCGTTGTCAGTATCATATCCAATCGCACGGGCAAAGAGACCATGGATGATTATGACGGTTTGTACCGCACAAATCCCAACCTGAGCCTGGTGATGATGCTGTCGCTCTTTTCACTTGCAGGGATCCCGCCCCTGGCCGGTTTTTTTGGTAAATTCTTTTTATTTACAGCTGCTGCTGAAAAGGGTTACTATATTTTGGTTTTGATTGCCCTGATCAATACCATCATCTCCTTATATTATTATTTGTTGGTGATCAAAGCGATGTTACTGAACAACAGCGACCGCCCGATCGGATATTTTAAAAGTGACCTGTATACCCGTATCGGATTGATTATGTGTGTAATAGGTATAGTGGTAGTGGGATTTACTAGTTCGGTGTACGAAATGATTTTTAATCTGGGATTCGGTTTATATTAATAGAGGCTGATAATGATTTGGTTAACGAAATAATTATGAAAGCGTTGAGAGGGAAACACACCATTGCGGATATCGAAGGGATTCGCTGCACCGTTATGACGGGGAAGTAGTTTCTCCCGCGTATTGGTTTCAATGGCCCGATCAATGGGATGTTCCATACTGGCAGGTCAAATTTTAAAAAATGCAGAAATTTTCATTATATTTTTCCCTGGTTGTCGCTCTCCTGTACTTTTTTTTAGGGACGTTTCTCCTTCTTAGCCCCAGATTTCAGTATCTCCCCAAAGAAATTAAAGTAATATTTTCGGTATTTTTATTTCTTTACGGCGCATTCCGTCTTGTACGTATCTGGTCGAAAAACAGAGAAAACAACGAAGAATAATAAAATTTATCTTGTCATTTTTCAGGTTTAGTGTACATTTAACGCCTGAATGTGCAACAGGGAATAATAAAATTTTTATATTTGTGTTCTTACATAAGAAAACATTGATTTTTAATCATTAAACGATGAAAAAGAGATACTGGCATTATAGAAGGGCCATTTCTTCTGCCGGGGTTATTTTCCTTTTTTTTCTGACTGGTTGTGGAAATTCAGATCAAAAGGATATTGACACCCCCACCTCAGGAAGTATCAAGGTGGGTGTTGACGAATCGTACCGGTTGTTAATCGAAGCGGAGGTTTATACCTTTGAGTCGCTTTACAAATACGCCCATATCGATGTACAGTATAAGACAGAGGCTGATGTTATCAACGATTTTATGAACGATTCGGTACCGTTGATTATTGTGAACCGAAAACTGACCGGAAAGCAGGAGGAGTATCTGAAATCGGTTCAGTATATTCCGAAAACCACTCTGATTGCTCACGATGCCATTGCCTTGATTGTAAACAGGGAAAATCCGGATTCAAATCTGTTTTATCAAACCGTCAGGGAAATTTTCGAGGGAAAAACAAGTTCCTGGAAACAGATCAACCCAAGATCAAAGCTTACCGGGTTAAAAGTGGTTTTTGATCATTTCAAATCGGGTAATCCCCGGTATTTCAAAGAACGGTTTGCGATTGACTCTTTTCCTGCTACCTGTTCTGCTGTTCAAAGCAATGATGAGGTGATTCATTATGTTGAGAAAAATGTAAATGCTATTGGTATTGTCAGTGTTAACTGGATCAGCGACCGGCAAGATACGGTTTCAAATAAATTTTTACAACGGATCCGGGTTGTCGGAATTTCCATGGATGGTGACAATATTCCTGGAACCCGGTTTTATAAACCCTATCAGGGATATATTGCCGAGGGGTCTTATCCTTTTACACGCGAAGTATATTGTATTAACAGACAGTCATATACTGGATTGGCATTTGGTTTTTCATCGTTCATTGCCGGAGAAAAGGGGCAGCTCATCCTGCTTCACTCAGGGCTTGTTCCAGCGGCAATGCCAGTTCGTCTTGTTGAGATAAAACATTAAATTAAGGAGAATTTTTATGAATAATTTTGTAAAATCATCGATCGTAATTGGAGCGCTCCAGCTTTTTTCCCCCTTTCTTGCGGATACTTCTGCCCAGGATTTACAAAGTGCCATTAAGTTGACAACCAGCGAGCAATTTTCTACAGCAAGCTCCTTGTTTTACACATTGATCCAACAAACCCCCGGCGAGGGAGACCTCTATTATTATTTCGGACAAAATCTTTTAGATAAATACAATTCAGACACACTCAATGTTTCTTTTGAGGAGAAAGCCGATTCGGCAAAAGCCATTTATGAACTTGGCATCAAACAAGATCCGGCAAATCCGATTAATTATGTCGGAATGGGAGGTCTGTTCCTGATTAAAAAGAACATTCCAGAGGCACAGGGATATTTTTCCAAAGCCACCTCACTCTTACCGTCCAAAGCCAATAAGGCCATTAAAATGACACCTGACAGGCAGGCCCTGATTTTAATTCAGATAGCCAGTGCGTATGTGAGCGCCAGGGTGAACGATACTGCCTATATTTTTTCTTTATTGGGGAGAGCTGAAAAGCTGGATAAGAAAAATCCGGAACTTTATATTGTTGAAGGAGATGTATATTTTTATTTACTGAATGACGGGTCAAAAGCGATTGCCAACTATAAAATGGCTCAATCGTTGGATCCCCAATCACCCGAAGCTACCTTACGGCTGGGTTTGTTGTGGCTCAGGGCCAGGCAATATACAACGGCTTTGAGTTTTTATCAGGAAGTGGTCAAAATGGATTCTACCTTCGCCCCGGCCTATCGCGAACTTGGGCTGTTGCTTTCACGTGCCGGTCGAAAAGAGGAGGCAAAGGTAAATTTTTATAAATTTCTTGAACTTTCACGGAATATTTCAGCGCGTAAACAGTTTGTAAACACCCTGATCGAGCTCAATGATTATCCGGAAGCGATTGTTCAGCTCAAGGAAATTTTAAAGGTAGATACTTCAGATAATGACGTTAACCGGGCACTGGCATATTCTTATTATGAAACCCAACAATATAATGAAGCGCTGATCTCTATAACAAAATTTCTTGCCAATGCCCCTTCTTCAAAAATCCGGCCCCTCGACTATATATATTATGGAAGGACCCTGGCGAAAATGAAAATGGACTCCCTTGCCCCCGATCAGTTGTTAAAAGCATATTCTCTTGATACTGCCAAATCGGAACTTCTCTCAGAAGCGGCCCTGTGCTGGACAAAAATTAAAAAATACGACAAGGCCAAAGATCTTTATGAAGAAAAAATCAAATTACATACAGGCAACGCCATGGATTATTATAATCTGGGAAAAGTTTACTACAGCATTCAGGATTATAACAAAGCGGATACAAACCTGGCCATTTTTAACACTTTATATCCCGATTATGTCCCAGGATGGTTATGGCGCGCCAGGGCAAAATCGAACCTGGACCCAGACAGTAAACTTGGTCTGGCAAAACCAATTTATGAAATCATTCTCGAAAAAACCCAGAACGATACTACGAAATACAGTAAAGAAAGAATAGAATCATTCTATTTTTTAGCTTTTTATAATTTTTTACAATACAATGAAACCAAAGATAAATCATACGCAATTCAAGCAGTGGATTACGGAACGCGGATTAATGCCATTGACCCTACAGACGAAAAAGCGGAAAAAGCAAAACAGATTATGGATGTATTAAAAGATAAGGTCAAATAACAACACTTGCTTTCTTTTATATTTTTTTTAACTTTGCGAGCCTTTAATAAAGAAATATCAATAATTCAACCATTTTTTTAATTTAAAAATTTTTAACGATGAGCAAGAAAAATAGCAAAGGCGGATCCCTGGGAGATGCCTTAAAATCAACATTTACAGTGTTTGCGATGGTTGTGTCGTTCATCATTGCCTGGCTGGTTTACAAGTATATCATGGGAAATCCCATCAATTTTGAAGGTGGCAACCCCGATGGACACCCGCTGCCCGGAAATTACCTTGCAATGATATACAAAGGTGGAATTATTGTTCCTTTTCTGATCACCGTAAACTTATTGGCAATCATCTTTGCAATCGAAAGGACCATCACATTATCTCGTGCAACGGGTAAAGGCAGGATCAATGTTTTCGTGAAGAACCTACAAAATTTGCTGGACACCAACAAAATTGAAGAGGCAGTTGCTGCCTGTGACAAGCAGAGAGGTTCTCTTGCCAACGTTATGAAGGCAGGCCTGATGCGTTACCGTACCCTCCAGTCTGATGTAACACTCGAAAAAGATCAGAAAATCCTTGCCCTGCAGAAAGAGTTCGAAGAGGCTACCGCACTTGAACTTCCGATGTTGTCAAGAAACCTGGTCATCCTCTCCACCATTGCTTCAATCTCTGTATTGATCGGTCTTCTTGGAACCGTTCTCGGGATGATCCGCGCTTTCGGCGCTCTTGCACAGGCTGGTTCACCCGACGCCCTTGCTCTTGCAACCGGTATCTCAGAAGCGCTTATCAATACTGCTTTCGGAATCTTTGGTTCGTTAATGGCTATTGTGCTTTACAACACATTCTCAACACAGATCGATAGTTTTACCTATAAAATTGACGAAGCAGGATTCAGCC
>DYSO01000248.1 GCA_020718225.1 Draconibacterium orientale
TTTGAAAAATCCCAAAAGTGAAATACGGTCAATTATTGACGTGAAAATCTGTGTTCAGGATTTTCATGTAAAACAGCCATAATTATTCAGAAACAACTGTTGGCAATAATTCACAATTATAAAACAAATTACGAAAATCCTGTATTGATAACTTGTCTATTTAAAATCATCAGGTCATAAGTAGTAAAATAAAAAGAGCGAAGTTTCAGCATCGCTCTTCTCATCGTGGGCCGTGCACACTTATAACCTTGAAGGTGGAAGTCCTTTATGGAGGTCGGTTGTTACCAACCATTAGCCAAGAGCAAGGGTGTTCGTTGTGAAGCGGAATCTGAAGAAAGTTGGAGGCAAAATCCCGAACCGGGGAACACGAATTGCATCAGGCATACCCAACAGGATGCGATTGCAATACAAATCGAAGTCCAAAAACTACCCGGGACTGTTGGGATTGTCCCTGCTGGTAGCTGTTTTTATTCCCCTTACCCATAGGAAGAACATCCAAAGGCTTTTCCGGGGGGAAGAACGAAAATTTGAATTCCGGAAAAAAGAAGGTAAAATGCAATCCTGAAATATTTTATAAGGGATTGTATATGGAAATAATATATCGTATCTTTGAATCCGTTTTCACAAAATAATTCTGCCATGAAATTTATCATTTCCAGTAATGTATTACTAAAAAACCTGCAATCCATCCAGGGGGTTATCAATTCGAACAATACCCTCCCCATTCTCGATGATTTTCTTTTTGAACTCAACGAAACATCCCTGACCATTACTTCGTCCGATCTGGAAACGACCATGCGTGTAACAGTTCAAACCGATAAATCGGAAGAGATTGGTAGTATTGCCATTCCTGCCAGGATACTTGTTGATACCCTCAAAACTTTCCCGGACATCCCGGTCTCTTTTCATATCAATTTAGATACGCTGATGATTGAACTCACTGCAGGTGAGGGAAAGTATAAACTTTCCGGTCACAAAGCAGAGGAATACCCGCGTACCCCTTCACTCGATGAAACAACGGCCATCAACCTCGATTCGCGTCTCATGGCCCAGGCTATTAATAAAACCCTTTTTGCTACGGGTAACGATGAGTTAAGACTTGTCCTCTCCGGCGTTTTTTGTGAACTCTCGCCCGATGATGTGGTTTTTGTTGCCACCGACGCCCACAAGCTGGTACGCTACCGGCGTACGGATCTGAAATCAACCAATTCGGTCTCTTTCATCCTCCCGAAAAAGCCGATGAACCTGCTGAAAAATATTTTAACTGCAATAGAAGTCCCGGTTGTGATCGAATACAATAAAACCAATGCCTTTTTCTCGTTTTCCAATATCCATCTGGTTTGTCGCCTGATCGACGGGAAATATCCAAATTATGATGCTGTCATTCCCAAAGATAACCCCAATAAACTAATCATCGACCGCCATGCCCTGTTAACCACCATCCGGCGTGTTGCTATTTTTGCCAATCAATCAACCCATCAGGTCCGGTGTAAAGTGACCGGACAGGAGCTGTTGTTAAGCGCAGAAGATGTCGATTTTTCGAACGAAGCAAAAGAACGGCTCAGCTGTTCGTACACCGGAGAGGATATGGAGATCGGTTTTAATTCTAAATTCCTTCTGGAAATGCTAAACAATATTGATACTAATGAAATCATGCTGGAAATGTCAACCCCAAGCAGGGCAGGAATTCTTACACCGGTGAACAACGACAATAAAGACGAAGATATCCTGATGCTTGTTATGCCAGTGATGCTTAATAAATAGTGTCTGTAAGAAATCCTCAAACTTTCAGTAAATCAGAGGTTTATTGT
>DYSO01000116.1 GCA_020718225.1 Draconibacterium orientale
TTTGTTTTTTGGAATTTTTGCCAATTAATACATGAATATTAGATGTAAGGTACTAATGGATTATGTTACGGCACATACCACACCGGAATCGCCGGTTTTACAAAAACTGAACAGGGAAACACACTTAACCCAAGTTTCTCCCCAGATGATGTCAGGGCATATTCAGGGCGCTTTCCTCAGGATGCTCGTCCATATGTTACAACCCGAACGGGTGCTTGAAATAGGTACTTTTACCGGATATTCGGCAATTTCTATGGGTCTCGGAATGATCCAGTCCCATATAGCTTCACCAAAGATGCGCAGCGTTCCATGGTTGCATACCATTGAGTTGAACCCTGAGTTGGAAGATGGGATCCGGAAATTTATCTTTGAGGCCGGGTTAGAGAAACAGGTTGTTCTTCATATTGGTCCGGCCCTGGAGATTATTCCGACCATCGAAGAAATGTGGGACCTGGTTTTTATCGATGCTGACAAAACCAACTATCTGCAATACTATCAAATGGTTTTACCCCTTGTCAACCCGGGAGGGTTTATTATTGCCGATAATGTGCTATGGGATGGAAAAGTAACCGGAAATAGTTCAAAAATGGATAAAGATACATGTGGGATTGTTGCTTTCAATGATTTTGTTCACCTTGACAACCGGGTGGAAAATCTGATACTTCCGGTCAGGGACGGGTTGATGATCATCAGAAAAAAATAAGCAGATTATCCCGCTCCTTAGCCTACCTTATAGTCGAATTTCACTTGTGCAAGTTCTTCATTGGCCCTGATTATTTTCTTTTTAAGATCATCCTTGAACCTCAATAATTTTTGATGCAGTTCCACATCTGCAACTGCCAGAATCTCCGTTGCGAGGATCGCTGCATTCTGGGCGCCATTGATTCCGACGGTGGCAACCGGGATACCAGGAGGCATCTGCACAATGGAAAGCAATGAATCCATCCCTTCCAGTGTTGCTTTAATGGGGACCCCAATTACAGGTAAAGTTGTTATGGCTGCAATTACTCCGGGGAGATGTGCAGCCATACCCGCTGCCGCAATGATTACACGGATGCCTCTTGCATGTGCGTTTTTGGCGAATTCTTCCACTTTATCAGGGACCCGGTGGGCCGAGAGGGCATTCATCTCAAAAGGGATTTGCATTTCGTTAAGAAATTTTGCTGCAGCTTCCATGACAGGAAGGTCGGAAGTACTGCCCATAATAATACTGACTTTGGCTATCATAAAAGAAACTGTTTGGTACCCGCCGCAGCCCCTTACTACAGACAGACAGGGGCCGGAAGGAATTATCCATACAAAAATACAGATTATAAGCAAAATAGTCTTTAATTCCCTACTTTTGCATCAAGAAATAGTTATTTGGATATGACAAAAGTACAGGTCAGGGAATTGGTGTTTGAAAAGTTCATAACTGCAGCCGAAATCGATGCTGCGGTTCAACGGGTTGCCGATGCCATCAACCGGGATTTTAGCGGAAAAAACCCTTTGTTGCTTGCTATTCTTAATGGAGCTTTTATTTTTGCTTCTGACCTTATGCGTAAAATTACAATTCCCTGCGAAATATCTTTTGTTAAGTATGCCTCTTATTCCGGTACAGCCTCAACAATGGAGGTCAGGGAACTGATCGGAGTTGAAGAGGTTATTGAAGGAAGGTCGGTCATTGTGGTAGAGGATATTGTAGATACGGGTATCACCATGGATAAACTGTTAAAAGAGATTCGTGAAAAAAATCCGGAAGATGTAAAAGTTGCCTGTTTCTGTTTTAAACCGGCAGCTTTTCAAAAATCTTTTTCTATTGATTATCTCGGACTGACCATTCCCAATGATTTCATTGTCGGATATGGCCTTGATTATGACGGACAGGGCCGAAACCTGCCGGATATTTATAAAATAGTGAAATAATGCAAAAGAACGGACACATAAAAAATGATGTGCGACAGGCATCAGTTTACGGTTCAGGTTCCAATATTCATTATCTAAATTTAAATTTATGTTCAACCTAATTTTATTTGGTCCGCCGGGTGCCGGTAAGGGGACGCAGGCAATAAAAATTGCCGGACAATTCGGGTGGAAACATGTTTCAACAGGTGATATTCTTCGTGCTGAAGTATCGCAGGGGACAAGCCTCGGTTTAAAAGTTAAAACGGTCATGGAAGCAGGTCATTTGGTTTCGGATGAATTGCTGATCGAAATCATGGAATCGGTATTCAGGACCAATTCCAGCGTTGAAGGTTTTGTTCTGGATGGCTTTCCACGGACGCTGAAGCAGGCTGAGGAACTGGATAAGATGTTGGAAAAATTGGGACAGAAAATAACCCTGGTGCTTGCCCTTGAGGTCAATGAAGACGAACTGGTTAAACGGCTGTTGAAACGTGCACAGGAACAGGGACGAAAAGACGATACCGAAGAGGTTATCAAGAACAGGCTCGTGCAATACCATCATCACACCAAGCCGCTGATTGACCACTATAAAAGGCAAAATCTGTTTAAGGAAGTCTTCGGTGAAGGAACCATCGAAGATATTTTTATGAAACTCTGTACTGTAATCAGAAACTGATCCTGTAGCAAGCTCCCCGATGAAAATAATCAATTTAAATCGTAAATCGTAAATCGTAAATCGTAAATCGTAATTCGTCCTGATGTCTGATTCGAACTTTGTCGATTATGTAAAGGTTTTCTGTGCTTCTGGTAACGGAGGGGCAGGATCAAAGCATTTTATGCGCACACGGACCAATGCACATGGCGGTCCTGATGGCGGTGACGGGGGAAGGGGAGGCCATGTTATTCTCAGGGGGAATAGCCAATTCTGGACCTTGCTCCACTTGAAATTCACCAAGCATATTAAGGCGGGGCATGGCGGCGCCGGATCGAAGCAACTGATGCATGGAGCCAATGGAACAGATGTTATCATTGAAGTCCCGTTGGGGACCATTGCCCGGGATGCTGAGACAGACGCATTCGATTGTGAAATCACAGAAGATGGCCAATCCCATATTTTGGTCCCTGGTGGCCGGGGTGGCTTGGGGAACGACCACTTTAAAACCCCTACCCGGCAGGCCCCGAAATTTGCCCAGCCGGGAGAACCCGGGTTAGAAGCCTGGAAAATACTTGAGTTAAAACTACTTGCCGACGTCGGGCTGGTTGGGTTCCCAAATGCAGGAAAATCTACCCTGCTTTCAGTTATCTCTGCTGCCAAACCACAAATTGCCAATTATCCCTTTACAACGTTGGTCCCCAATCTGGGCATTGTAAAATGCCATGGCCAACATTCGTTCATCATGGCTGATATCCCCGGGATTATTGAAGGGGCACATGAAGGTAAAGGGCTGGGGTTGCGATTTTTACGGCATATTGAACGAAATTCATTATTGCTTTTCATGGTACCGGTCGACTCCAGGGATATCCGTAAAGAATATCAAATTCTTTTGCATGAATTGGAACAGTATAATCCGGAACTGTTAGACAAAACCCGTTGTCTCGCCATTACAAAATCAGATCTTGCCGACGAAGAGATTATCCGGGAACTAAAAACAGATTTACCAACCATTTCTTATGTGTTCATATCGGCACATAAAAAAACGGGATTGGAAAAATTAAAAGAATTATTGTGGGAGAAATTGAATGAAGGTTTTAAGGAATGACATTCAAGGTCACACCTTCAATTCTTATTCCCAATTTCAGATGTCATGGTTAAATCACTGGTACATATAGACCAAGCTGTTTTTTTATTTTTAAACAGCTTCCACAACACTTTTTTCGACCCGGTAATCTTTTGGGGTACAAAAACCCTGGTTTGGTTGCCGTTGTTTTGCTTTCTTTTTTACTTAACGTTCCGTTCTTATCAGTGGCGTTTTTTATGGATTGTTCTTTTCACCTTCATCCTGATTACCCTCAGTGACCAGTTAGCGAATTTTGCAAAAGAGTGGGTGGCGCGACCCCGTCCGACCCATGAGCCCGGACTGACAGGAATTCATACTGTTTACGGATACACGGGAGGGTTGTATGGCTTTTACTCGGGACATGCTTCGACGACCATGGCCATCGCGGTTTTTTTAATTCTCCTGTTGAAAAAGCAGTTTCATTACATCGCTGCGATCCTGATACCGTGGGCAGTGTTTATGTCGTACACGCGTATTTATCTGGGTGTTCATTACCCTGTTGATATATTGTTTGGAATGATGATGGGCGCCGCGCTGGGCTATATCATGGCATTTCTGTGTAACTCTTTTCTTGCAAAGCTACAGAAATCCCGATGGTAATCTGATTCGTTGCTGTAGAGAGAGGGCAGGGATTTATTGGATCCTGAACACCATGCCGATGTTGGCATAGGTTGAATTGTAGCCTATTTCGGCATTTATTCCGATGTTGTTTGTGAAAAACCAGGAGGCGCCAAAAAAGAATCCCAGGTAGGGGTAAACAGGAAAGGCATTGTCATGCCCTGGTTTATCATCGTAACTGTTTGCGCAAAAACCGATCCCAAGGGGGATCCCACCATAGGTGTCGAGACCTCTGATCTGCCATCCGTAGTGATAGGCGCTTCTTGCCCCAAACATCATGTTTATCCATGTTTCCCGCCAATCTTCACCAAATTTATGGGCAAAGAAAGAAAATCCGGCTTCACCGCCAAGGGTCAGAACCCCGGGACCCAGTTCCCACATTCCGGTTTCAAAAGCTATTTTTCCGGCAGGGCCGAAACCGGAGCCATTTCCAAATACCGGAACGCCGGGCCCAAACCCGAAATTCAGTAACCAGCTTCCCTTGCTCATTGGATCAACGGGAATTGGTTTTTGGGCAAAAACAATACTCAGTGTAAAAAAGGTTAAAAAGCTCGTTAAGAAGACAATTTTCCTGTTTTTTATCATGTTGTTGAGGTGGTTGGTTACAATCATGAAAACGATTGCTTCGGCCGATTATTGTTAATCCCACCACCCTTCTGAGAACCGGAATGGGAAAATTTTTTTTTCATGACAATATAGCGTTGAAATACCAATTCCGAAGGAAACCTCAGCAAATATTGTTTTCTCAGGTATTCTGCAACTTTCTGGCAGGGCATAACCTGCTGTCTTCATACCATCTGCATTTGGGCTTGCAATTCAGGCAAACATGGATCTCTTCATTTTTCAGGACATGGTTGGCCCAATTGGGATCTGCCAGCTGGGGTTTGCCTAAGGCTACGAAATCGGCAAGGTTGTTTTCAATCAGCCATCCGGCCCTTTCCGGAGTTTTGATTTCATTAACCACGATCACCGGGATGGTGACATGGGTTTTGATGATCGTGCCGCTGTAAACGATCCAATTATAGTCGAACCCAACAGGTGATCGTGGGAGGTTTAATAAACTGCCGCCATGGGATACATGCAACAGATCTACGCCTGCTGATTCAAGAAGTTTGGCGATTGTGATACCATCATCCAATGTTGGTGTATTGGCCCCTAGCCGGTAGCCAATAATGAAATCATCTCCACATTGTTTTCTTATTCCATGGATAATGTCGGTGGCCAGTTTTAAATTTTTCTCCAGGCTTCCGCCATAGGCATCATCTCGTTTATTGTAGTATGAAGAGGCAAATTCATTCAGCAGATATCCATGGGCCCCATGAAGCTCCACCCCGTCGTAACCGGCTTTTTGAGCCCTGACGGCGCCATCGATAAATGCCTGGCAAATTTCTGTTATTTCATCGATGGATAATGCTGCTGACAGTGGGTTCCTGTCATCGGCGGATGGGCCTTTCGCAATGGGAGAAACATTTTCACGGGTAATCAGACCGGCATGATGAATCTGTAACAACGAAATGGCCCCTGCTTTTTTAACCATTGTTGCAATTTGTTTCATTCCCGGGATGTGATCATCCGACCAGATACCAAGCTGGAATGGGGTCAGTCGGCCATCTTTCCATACCGCAGTTGCTTCTGTTATAATAATTCCCGGGCCTCCATCTGCAACCTGTTTGTAATGCATCAGGTTCCGTTCGGTTACCATGCCATCCTCGCCGGCATAGTTAAAACAAACCATCGGAGGATAAACAATCCGGTTTTTTACAATTCTGGATTTAATGTGATACTTTGTGAAGAGGGTGGGCATGGGTATATTAAAATTAACAACCGAAAAGTTTTATTTCATTTTATATGCATAAGCAGAGAAGCTTGCATCCTGGCAACCAGTGGATGTGACGGGTCTTCGTTAACCAGGGTCAGGTAGCAACCCAGGGCAGAGAGTTTCCATACCTGATCAATGCCATTCTCCCTGATTATAAAGATACGCCGGAAATGTTGCTGCTGGGGAATTTTAAGTGAAATACATGCCTGAATGGCCCGAATAATGGCGTGGTCGATGGAATGTTCATCTTCAAACCCGAAATGGACAAGAAGATCGGTGGATAAATAGCGCAATTCCCGCCTTTCAAAAGCATCGATAAAATCAAGAAGTGCCTGGGGCAGGGGATCATAACCATAGGGTACAAGCATCTGCATATCTTTCAGGGTCTTAAAGATGATAATTGGATAAATAATTCTTTCTCGCGAGC
Source organism: Draconibacterium orientale (assembly GCA_020718225.1). GTDB lineage: Bacteria > Bacteroidota > Bacteroidia > Bacteroidales > FEN-979 > CAIVAT01. The sequence goes on from DYSO01000116.1 coordinate 6,527, forward strand.
CGTCAGGTTCTGAGGGATATCAACCAATACTCTGATAAAAAGAGCGCCGGATTCCCCTTTTTTTTGATAGACCGGCATGCCCAGTCCTTTGAGGCGCAATGTTTTCCCACTTTTAGTTTCGGGTGGGATTTTGATATTGACATCCCCTTTCAATGTCGTGATGGCAATTTCGCCACCAAGGACGGCTTTGTAAAGTGGGATGTGGATTTCGGTTGTGAGGTCATCTTCTTTCCTTTCAAACCGTGGATCAGGTTCAACGGTGACGTGCAAATAAAGGTGGCCGCTGTCACCGCCACGCCGTCCTTTTCCTCCTTTGCCTTTAACGCGCAGAATCTGGCCATCCCGGATTCCCGGAGGAATGGTGATTTTAATTTTTTCTTCGCCAAGGGCAAGCATACGCTCTGCCCCATGAAATGCCTCGTACAGGGTCACATGCATCTGTGCTTCGTAATCCTGTCCCTTCAGGGGCGTTTCCCGAAATCCCGACGATGGTCCACGCCCTGCGCCTCCTCCAAAAAAAGAATTGAAAAAATCAGAAAAATCAGCGCCTTCAAAATCATCAGAAGAATAACCATGGGAAGATTGTCGTTCGCTACCCTGTTGTCCCCATTGCGAAAATCCGCCGCCTCCGGAAGTACGAGCCCCTGCCTGTTCATATTGCTTCCAGTCAGCTCCGAGGGTATCGTATTTCTTTCGCTTTTCGGGGTCCCCCAATACAGCATAGGCTTCGCCCATCTCTTTGAATTTTTCTTCCGATTGTTTGTTCCCCTGGTTTTTATCCGGATGGTACTTCACAGCCAGTTTCCTGTATTGTTTTTTAATCTCTTGTTGGGAGGCATCCTTACCGACACCGAGAATTTTATAATAATCTTTGTATTCCATGCGCTTAACTCAAAAATCAGAGATCAAAAACCAATGATAAAGGTATGAATTATTTGTTAAAATCCGTAAGTTCTTCCCTCAAACAGGTCAACGTTGACCTTCATCACGTTCACTTCGCGGATGGATGGTGGGTTGAATTTGAACTCCCTGCTGGCATATTGGGTCATAATTATTTGCAATGCCTCGGTCTTTTGTGTGGGATCCTGAATGAATACAATGTTTCCATAGCAGAGTACCGATCGGTATTTCATGCTCCAGGAGCAGGCAACTTCCTCATTTTGATACCGTAATGTGTGATCAAGGCTGAAGTTGATGCATACCTGAGGGTGAATACGGAGGATATCCACTTTTTTCCCGTTATGGGCCCCGTGAATATAAATAACATCATCTCTAAAACCGAAATTCATCGGAATGACATATGGCTTATTTTCCCGGTCGACCATGGCAACATGACACCATTGACACCGCCGGATGATATCAATAAGAATTTTCTTATCGGTTATTGAAGAACTTTTCATCTGAAAATAATTTGTTTTTAATGGTCAAATGCCTTCCTGACGGCAGGCAGGGAACAATCATAAATGATCATTCATGTTTTTTATAAACGTTGTTCTTATGGATATTTCATAATTTCAACCCACAAAAAAACAGTTATTGAATTTTTTTAATCTGTATCTGGTAACCAACGGATCCAATTATCCAAAAAGTTTCTGATATACTTCCTCAATTTTTCCAACGGGGATTATGCGGATCGAAAACCGTTTTAAATCCAATCCCTTTGTGTTGTATTTTGAAAGAAAAATAGCTTCAAAACCGAGTTTATCTGCCTCTGATATTCTTTGTTCGATGTGATTGATAGGGCGGATTTCGCCGCTCAGTCCGATTTCGGCGGCAAAACAGTTTTTTGAACCAACGGGGGAATCCTGGTTTGATGAAAGTACGGCGGTGACAACGGCAAGATCAATGGCCGGGTCTTCTACCCTGATACCTCCGGCGATATTTAAAAAAACATCTTTGTTGGCCAGTCTGAACCCACTGCGCTTTTCAAGCACTGCCAGCAGCATGTTGAGGCGCCGGACCTCAAATCCGGTGGTTGACCGTTGCGGTGTCCCATATACGGCGGAGCTTACCAGCGCCTGGGTTTCAATAAGCATGGGACGTTGTCCTTCCATCATGGCGGCGATGGCGGTACCGCTTACCTGTTCATCGCGATGGCTGAGTAATATTTCCGAAGGATTTGAAACCTCCCTCAGTCCGGTATCGTTCATTTCATAGATGCCCAGTTCAGAGGTAGAGCCAAAGCGGTTCTTTAGAGAACGGAGTATCCGGTATCCGTAATTGCGGTCGCCCTCAAATTGCAGAACGGTATCGACCATATGTTCCAGAATCTTAGGCCCTGCCAGGCTGCCATCTTTGGTAATGTGTCCAATCAGAAACACCGGTGTATTGGTGATTTTGGAATACTTTTGCATTTCGGCTGCGCACTCCCTGATTTGGGAGACACTTCCGGCTGAAGATTCAATCAGGTCGGTTTGCAAAGTCTGTATGGAATCTGCAATGATGATGTCGGGATTGAGCTTTTCCAGATGTTGAACAATGGCCTGGGTATTGGTTTCAGTAAGGATAAAGCAATTTTCATTGAGGGCCCCCAAACGTTCAGCCCGCATACGGATTTGCTGCTCACTTTCTTCTCCGCTGATATACATTACTTTAAGATTTTTACATCTCAAAGCAACCTGCAACATCAATGTCGATTTTCCGATACCAGGTTCTCCTCCGATCAATGTGACCGAACCGGGGACCAATCCTCCTCCTAACACTCTGTTTAATTCCTGATCGGAGATAATAATCCGTGCTTCATGATTGTAACTGATATCTGAAATCTTGATGGGGTGGATGGGACGGCGATTGAATAATGTCTGGACTGTTCCTGTTTTTGCTTCCCGTTGAACGACCTCTTCAACAAAAGTATTCCACTCCCCGCATACATTGCACCGGCCAAGCCATTTGGGGGACTGTGCCCCGCAATTCTGACAAAAAAAAGCTGTTTTTGTTTTTGCCAATGAAAGTTAGGTTATAGGAAGCATTATTTTGTGGCCATATTCAGCCTGTTTCTTTATTCATCTTTTCCAAAGTCTGGGTTGTTGAGTATCCTTTTACCAGATCAATGGTAACGACTTCCCCTCCGGTTTCCTTTACGATATCAAACCCGACGATCTCTTTCTCTTCGTAATCTTTTCCTTTTGTGAGTATATCCGGCTGAATTTGATGGATCAGTTCCCTGGGGGTATCTTCACCGAAAAGAATTACAGCATCGACAAACGAAAGAGACGCTAATGTGACGGCACGCGCATGTTCGTCGTTGACCGGCCGGTGCAGCCCTTTTAACCGGTGGACCGATTCATTGGAGTTTAATCCAACAATCAGGATATTCCCAAGGTCGCGCGCTTTTGCCAGGTATTCAATATGCCCTAAGTGCAATACATCGAAGCAACCATTGGTAAAAACGATCTTTTTGCTTTTAAACCGCCATATTGCCAATTGTTTCTGAAGGCGGTCCCAGGTATAGATTTTCTCTTTAATCAGTTCTAATCTTTCCATGTGTTTTTTTATTGAAAGAAAGTAAAATCAAGGATAGGCCGCCAACAGCCAGGATCATCCCGGTCTGGGCAACCCAGGAGATCCAGCCAAGGGCCAACCCGGTAGTACGGGCAATACCATACAATTGCAGGGTTTCCTGTATGATGGCCGGGTAAAGCCCGATTCCTCCAGGCGTTATCATGATGCCAACACTCCCAAGTACCAGCGAGGAAAGACCTGCACCAGGCCCGAGGGAACGTGTTTCGGTAAAACAGAAGAAAA
>DYSO01000249.1 GCA_020718225.1 Draconibacterium orientale
GTTTATTAGCTCCTCAAACAAACTCCCTCCCCCCTGGGGGAGGGCCGGGGTGGGGAATGTCAACCAAACCATCTTCATTTTTATAAGGTTCCCCTGTATTCCCGATGATAAATCCGATTTTGTTGCGTTCGGCCTGCTCGTTCAGTTTTTTTTCTTTGTTCATCAGGTAGTCAAGGGCCTCATAGACATCCTGAAACCTTTCATCGGTCTTTTTCTCCAATTCTATGAGCTTGTCCGATATCTCTTTGTGGCTTAAAGCATATTGTCTTATAAACACGAATGCCCTCATGATCGCAATATTCACATCCATTGCCTTGTTCGAATTTAAAATTCCGCTTAGCATGGCTAAACCCTGTTCAGTAAAGGCATACGGCAGGTACCGTTGACCGCCACGGCCTTTTGAGGTTTCAAATTGAAACCTCAAACGTTCCCATTCAGTCCTTGTTAAGCGGAACATGAAATCCTCAGGAAATCGACGGATATTCCTCTTTACCGACAGGTTCAGGTTTTTGGTTTGAACTTCATACAGTTCCGCAAGATCAAAATCAAGGATGACTTTTTCCCCGCGCACGACATGTATCATTTTTGTGATCCTGTTATCGGCAAACTTCATCAGGGTTCCCATGGCATTTTTTCTGCTTAATCGGGGAAAGGGGCAAAAGGTAATACGGGGGGAGCAAAAAAACCCCTCCCCGGCCCTCCCCCAAGGGGGAGGGGGTTTGAGATTGCTTTGTAGAATTGTATTTCCGCATACTGTTCTTTTCAGCCATTTTTCAGATGGTTTTTGACTGCGTCAGTAATTTTCTTTGATACTTTTCTTTCGTTTTTCAATATTTCTTCATTTCTGAACCGTATTACCGTTAATCCGAGGTTTGCAAGTTCAGCGCTTCTGTTCCGGTCTTTTTCCTTTTGTTTTTCCGAATCATGTACCGAACCGTCAACTTCAATGACTAACCTGAGCTCGTGACAATAAAAATCAACGATAAAACGGCTGATTGGGTGTTGCCTGCGAAAAATGAAGCGGTTTAACCGCTTTTTTCTTAATTCCTGCCATAGGATTTTTTCACTTAGGGTGGTTCTGTTGCGCAACTTCCTTGCCCGTGCAATGATTTCGGGGCTTGCCCCGAAAAAAAACGCCTTTTCAACCGATTTCCCCAAGTATGCCATTTTCAGTTTATTAGCTCCTCAAACAAACTCCCTCCCCCCTGGGGGAGGGCCGGGGTGGGGCATCTCCCCCTGGGGGAGGGCTGGGGATGGGCCTTAATACCCAACCGGATTTCTGGGTTCGTTCTTTTTTTCGACCATCTGGCGGATCGCCTCAAAGATTTCTCCGATCTGTTCTTCGTGATCCGAAACCGCTCTTTCCAGTTCCCCGATCTTCAAGGTAAGCTCCCTGTTGGTCCCGATCATTTGACGCACCCGGACAAAAGCCCGCATGATGGCAATGTTAACGGCGATTGCCCGTTCTGAATTCAGGATGCCCGAAAGCATGGCAACGCCTTGTTCTGTAAATGCAAATGGCTGATATCGGGAACCTCCCCAACTTGAGGTCGCAAATTGCGGCCTCAAGTTCTGGGTTTCATTTCTGGTAAGCTCAAACAGAAAATCGGCCGGAAACCTTTTCAGGTTTCGTCTCACCGCCTCCTTCAAACGTTTGGCTTCAACGCCATACAGGGCGGCAAGGTCAACGTCAAGCCGGATGAAATGAACAATCCCGGAAATATTTTCCGTTTGAATTTGCATATCTGTTCCCATCGCTTTTTTCTGCTTAATCGGGGAAAGGGGCAAAAG
>DYSO01000250.1 GCA_020718225.1 Draconibacterium orientale
TAACAAACCATCGTGATGAGGGAGAAATGAACAACCTGTGAGATCAAATCAGCCGCCGTCAGTTCGCTTGACGAAATCCAACTGGAGATCCTGGGGAAAAATTGTGCGGAAGCCTGGTTTAAAAAAGGTGAAACCATCATCAAACAAAATTCGCTGTCATCCAATATTATTTACCTGAAGGAAGGGTTGGTAAAGACTTCCATTGAATGGAAAAACAAATATCAAATCCTGAATATAATCAAAGCCCCTGCTTTTCTGGGAATCCCGACAACCCTGGGGGATAAAATCAACCAGTACTCGGCGACAGCGCTGCTTCAAACCAGGGCCTGTTTTATTGATATAGGGACATTTAAAATGCTGATCGCCCGCAACGGGAAATTTTCCTATGAAATTATAATCCATCTTTGTCAAAATGAACTGCAACAACAAAAACGCTGTGTTTACAGATCCCAGAAACATATCAACGGACTGATCGCCGACACATTGCTGTTTTTCTCGGATGAAATTTTCGGCAATCATTCATTTCTCATACCAATCAGCCGGAGTGAAATCGGCGATTTGATCGGAACGACACAGGAAACCGTATCCCGGGTTTTAAATACCTTTAATGAGGAGGGTTTGATTGAGATGAGCGGGAAAGCCATGACCATTAAGAATCATGACATGCTGGTAAAGATCAGTATGAACGGGTAAAGAATAAATCTTTCCTGAGTTTAAAAAAAAGAGGGGGTGTTTCCGTTTCCGGAAATAGTAAAAACATCAAAGCCGTTATCTTTTACCATCTGCATAGCCTCCTGATTTTGCATGATGGCCCCGCCCCATTGATCGTGATTATAGATAAATGGCGTTTTAAACCAGCTTTCAATGTTCATTTGCAGGTTGATGGTTTTTACTTCATCCCGCTCCAGCGTAAAACCCGACCCTGGCAGACGAACATGGAAGTAATTCTGAACAAAAGCGTAAATCGAATCGGTATGATAGGTTATACCCATGTATAATTGTCCGATGCCAAGATGAAAATCAAAAGGCAGTACCACCCCATGGATATCTTTCCATTTCCCGTTGATCATCATATAATGGTACCCGCCCCCCAATACCTGGGGCCATGCCATATAGACTTCGGGCGGGTTTACATACATAAAGGAGTGGTTTTTTGATTCGGGGATACCAAATGTGAATGTTATTGAATCGTAAACCCCAACTGGAACCGGGTCAAAAAACAGGATGGTTTTTGAAGAAGGGATATCTTCGTCGATATAAAAGATATCGCTCCATTTTTCAATCCTGGTTTTTGTTCCACCCTGATGATAAAATGTGACATCCGAGATAAAATATTGCACCTCTGTAACCATGTATTGATTGCCGGCTTCATTTGTATAAATGAGTTCATCTTGCTGTAAGGGTTCTCCGTTAATAGAATGTCGGAAGTTGAAAGCAACTTTTCCCGACAGTTCAGGGTCCTGCCCGGTATTCTCTTTGCCACAGCCCCACAAGACCATCAGGGATATAAACAGGAAGAAAATGGACAACCGGTGGAACATGGTTTAGAATTTTACCGTCAAAGTTACATATAAAACCCTGCCTGGTTCGAAAAGTTTTTCATTGCTGCCTACAATCCTCCGGTTCAGGTGTTCATAGTATGCATTATCAAATATATTCTCGATACCGGCTGAAACAAAAAAATAAGAGCATGGGGTATAGCCAATCGAAAAAGCAGCAGTCACAAAACCAGGGGTAGCTGCCTCCTCGTATGCCTCCGACACCCTATTCTGGGCATTTACAAACCGG
>DYSO01000251.1 GCA_020718225.1 Draconibacterium orientale
GAGGCGCTGAAAAATCTCTTTAAACCTTTTAGTCCCGGGGAACAACACATTGATCAGAACATCGGGCTTGACCTGACCCTTGTCAAGATGATTGCCGACGCCCACGGGGCAGGGATTGAAGCCGGCAACAATGAGGAAAGAGGCGCTTATGTAAGGTTGACCTTTCCGGGATTGTAGGGGGGAAGAATCGGATTTTTCAGATATTTGATGCACCCATCTTGCACTCATTTTTAGCTTGTGAGCGTCGCTTTTTGCTGATTATTTCAGCAGGGTTTTAATCATATGCCACATGGTTTTCAAGTGACTCAATCCTTGAGACAAGCATATCAAATAATCAGGGTGTTATGTCAATAACTTTTTTCATCAAGGCATTAACCCAACTTTCGCCCCGGGGGCTGCAAAGCGCTTTCAAAAACACCATTCCCGATGATCAGACAGATGCGATGATTTTGTCTGGGGTTAATTATACTCAGAAGCGAAAACAACCAGGTCGGTCGATTTTTTCTTACCGGTCTTCTTTAAAATGTTTTTCCGGTGTGTCCGTGTGGTTTCGATGCTCAGGTTAAGATCTTCCGCGATTATCTTATCGCTCTTTCCCATGATGATCATACAGAGTATTTCTTTTTCGCGTTTGGTGAGCGACGATAGTTTTGCCTTGTTTTTCAGGAGCATGTTTTGCTTCTGGAGTTCAAGCAGTTGAAGTTGGGTTTCCGTTTCATCCTGGATGTTGACCTGGACATTCAGGAACTGCCAGGGATTGCCATTCTTCTCGTTGAGAACGATGCAATTTCCATGGCACCAGATCACTTTTTTATCACTGGTGACCTGCCGGATCACGCCTCCGTATGTATCGCCTTTTTTAAGTTTGTGGTAATCGATCGCGAGGGCGCCGGCGGCCAGGTCATCCGGATGGGTGACCTCCCGGAAAAACTTGTGCCCCATGTCATACGCCTCCTCAACGGAATAGCCCATCAGGTCGGAGCCGTTTTTATTCACCCAGACATTCTTTGCCGTGGTGAAATCATCCACGTCGCCGATCTGGTTGATATAGATCATCGCTTTCACTTTATTTACCACCTCGCGGTAAAATACCAGTTCTTCTTCGGCAGTGAGTTCACGGAACAGGCCTTTCCCGACCTTATCAAAAACCTGTTCAGCCGATGGAAATGTTTTGTTCATGACAGAGCCATTTTAATACAAATATAACACGAATATTAAATTTTACGTAACATACCGAAAATGCGGTATTAATTTTCGTTTGCCAAGGTAAAATTTTTGTGAAAAGAGGAACGAAATTTTTCCCTGTTTCACGACAAATGAGCCCCTTCGTTCAAAAAGTCGCGCAGGTTCATATGAATTATTCCCTGGTGGTTGCCGGTAGCATACTCATCCAGAGTAACAACATATTTGGCATGGTTGTCGCGGATCAACAGCAAATTGCCAAATTCCCGCTCAAAGGTTTTTTCTTCAGAAACATTGAATGCAACCTGAATATAAATGGTGCTATCCCCTTTCGAGGCAATGAAATCAATATCTTCTGAATATAATCCATGGTCTGAAGCATGATAAAGCTCTTGCCCGAACGCCGCTGTCCTGTAAAAACCTTAATCAATGGTTAACCTATAAATGGCTGTACCTTACTCAGGTATGACGGGCGTGGCTTAAATCCGGGTATCTTCATATATTTATCATGTTAAACAAAACACACAAATAAATATTTGTAACTATTCACCCCCTGTTTTTATAAATTCAGGGGTTATTAACAATTT
>DYSO01000012.1 GCA_020718225.1 Draconibacterium orientale
GCATTCACGAATGCCAGCAGTAGCAAGTTCAACCGGGGTAACCGGCGCGAGCCGGGAGGTGGTAAGCAATATCTTTGATGGTTTCATCAATGGGTCCTTTTTGATACGTGTTGCAAATTCAAGCCCGTTCATCCCGGCCATCCCGTACTCAATAACCACAAGATTGTAAGGTTTCCGGAGTTCTGCCTGTAGATGGATTTTTTTTATCGCCTCCTCCGGGTCATTGCAAATGATCACATCGCTATCCCAACGTTCGAAATAATTCTGTAACAACTCTGCATGGCTTACATGAGTATCAATGATCAACACCTTCTTCCCTCTTAGCATATCTTTCATTAAATCGGGTGTTTCCGAATCCTTATATCGTTCAAAAATTATTGAAAAAGAAAATGTTGTTCCTTCTCCGGGAGCGCTTTCCACATCAATCTGGCCATTCATCCGACCAATAAGATGTTTGGCAATGGCCAGTCCCAAACCTCCGCCACTGTGCTTTTTCGACTCTGGTGAGTCGAGTTTTGAAAAAGAGTAGAACAGTTTTTTTATTCCCTCGGGGGAGATTCCGATACCTGTATCAACAATTGAAAAACGGACCCTGACGGTATCCTCGTCCCATGCCTCGAAACCAGCCTCGATTCTGATTTCTCCTTTTTCGGTGAATTTCAATGAATTATCGGTAAAAACTTTTAAAACCTGGCGTAACCTCACAGGGTCTCCTATCACTTCGGTAGGAATATTGGGATCCTGATACGAGAGAATTTCAATTCCCTTGTCCACTGCTTTATCGGCCAGGGAGGCTGCAATCTCCTCAACAACCTGAAAAATACTGAATGGTTTTTCATGGAACTCAACCTTACCGGCTTCGATTTTAGAAAATTCCATGATATCATTGAGGATCGACATCAGGTCGGTGGCCGATTTTACAATCACGTCGAGGTATTCATTCTGCTCCTGGTTCAGTTTTGATTGCCTCAGTATCTGGGCCATACCGACCACTCCGGCCATGGGTGTATAAATTTCGTGCGACATGCTTGCCAGGAAAGAACTTTTTGCCTGACTGTCGGCAATCGACCGGTCCCGGGCTTCGACCAATTCCATTTCGGTCTTTTTCCGCTGATTGATATCGGCCAGTGTCCCGGCAATTTTCAACGGTTTTCCCAGAATGTCGGTCTCTACGATCTTGCCTTTATCACAAAACCATTTCCATTCGCCCGATTTGGTCCTAATGCGGTATTCTGCAAAATATTCAGGATGGTTTCCGTCAAGATGCCCCTTAATTTTGTCCATGACAAATTGGTAATCGTCAGGATGGATGAAATTGACAAGATCATTAAATGTGTGGTACATCTCCTCACCTTCCTCATATCCCAGGAGGCGGGACCGGTTTTTATCAAAATTCAATTTCCCGGTGACGTGGTCCCATGACCACCAGGAGAGCCCGCCGGCTTTGAGCGCCTGTTCAATGTGTCCGTTGACAGTGGATAACGATTGTTCGAGCTGTTGCAACTTTTCATTGGCTTCTTTATATAAATTGAATATCCTGTCCCATTGTTGTGTCGCAAGCCGCAGCTTTTGGTTCTCCGATTCTAATTCCTTGATTTTTTGTTGTAATTCCTCCGACATGGCTGATGGGTTTAAGGTTATTTTAACTCGGGATAGATCAAGTCAAGGCCGCATTTTAGGTGACGAAGATATTCCAATGCCTTGGGAATAAATTGTTTGGGAATGATCGATCCATGTTGTGGAAGGATCGCATCCAGTGCGAGATGACGGATTCTGTTGATAAACCCCCTGGCTGCCAGGTTGGAAGCCATATAATCTATATGAAAGAGGTTCATTTTTAATTCATGGACCGAAAAATCTTCTACAACCAAACGCCAGTCCATATCAATTGCAGCCCATACATCGCCGGAAAACAAAAATTTCGAAGTCTCATCATAGGTTGCAAAGGCGCCCGGGGAGTGAAGAAATGGAGCTTCGATAAACCGGAGTTTTCGTCCGGACGAAAAAAAGTGAAGGGGTTCCTCATTCACATTTACAAAGGTGTAGTCCAGCTTCCCGAAATGGGGCAGAAGGATATTGGTCCGTGTAGTTGTAAATACTTTCATGGAGGGGTTGATCCCGAGCCAGTCAACCATCGAAGCTGCCACATCCGGGTCCTGATGGCAGAGAATCATGCCTCCAACCTGTTCACAGGGCAGAATCTGGTCTACCCGTTGTTTGACAAAGGAAAACTCACTACGTCCCCCCGGATCCACAAGCAGCGCTTCCGTTTCATCTGTGATAAGATAAACATTGATACGGAAAGCGCTGTCGTCAGGAACGCCCAGCCAGTAAACGGCGTGCTGGTCATCCTTGTAAAGAGGGGTCGGTTTTTCATAACGTTCCATAAAAGACTTGCCCAAAACAGTTAAATCGATTGTATCCATATTCAGAAATTTTGTTTATTGATGAAGACCACATTCCTTATACTGTGGCAATTCCCACCACCATCGACCCGCCCTGACATCCTCGCCGGGAGCAATGGCACGGGTGCACGGATAACAACCGATGCTCGGATACCCTTGGTGATGAAGGGGGTTGACAGGGATATGGTTTATTTCAATATGGGCCCACAATTCTTCCTGCGTCATTTCAAGCAGTGGGTTAAGTTTGACAATGGCGTGGTTTTGGTCCCACTCCAAAAGCTTTAAATCTTTCCGTGTCACCGACTGCTCCCTGCGTAATCCGGTGATCCAAACCGACATCCCCTTTAATGCCCGTCTCAGGGGTTCAATTTTCCGGATGTGGCAACACAATTTCCGGTTTTCCACACTTTCATAAAACAGGTTAACCCCTTTATTGTTCACCATCTCTTCAACTTGTGAGGCTTCCGGAAAAAAAACAGCCATTTTTATCCCATATTTTTTCTCAGTGATATCCAGTAAATCATAGGTTTCCTGAAACAACCTGCCCGTATCCAAAGTGAAGAGAGAAATTTCCAGACGGCGATGGGCAATAAGATATGTAATCAATTGATCTTCAATGCTAAGGCTGGATGAAAAAACAACGGAACCCCGATATTCGCTGGCAAACCACGCCATCACGTCAACCGGAGTAGCGTTTTCAAATTGTTGGTTCCACACGTCAATTCGTTCTTTCATAGGGTAGTGATGACAATGATCAAAGGGAAATAGTTTGTGAATTTAATAAAAAGTAAGATGGAAAAGCAACTTTTCACTGTGGAATAAATTAATTTTGACCAAAATTTCTTCTCATGCACCTCTATTTTATTGCTATTGGTGGCAGCGCCATGCACAACCTGGCCATTGCATTGTATAAAAAAGGGTATCAGATAAGCGGTTCCGATGATGAAATTTTTGAACCGTCAAAATCACGGCTGGCCTGCTATGGGTTGCTCCCACAGGAACAGGGTTGGGATGCATCCCGAATTACAACGCAACTGGACGCCATCATCCTGGGGATGCATGCAAAATCGGACAACCCCGAATTGCTGAAAGCGAAAGAGCTTGGATTGAAAATATATTCTTACCCCGAGTTTCTGTACGAGCAATCGAAAGATAAACGGCGGGTCGTTATTGGCGGAAGCCATGGAAAAACAACCATCACGGCCATGGTGCTCCATGCGCTGCGACAGGCAAACATCGAATGCGACTACCTTGTCGGGGCACAGCTCGAAGGGTTCGATGTAATGGTTAAACTCTCTGCCACTGCACCCGTAATGATCTTCGAAGGAGATGAATACCTCACCTCCCCCATCGATCCACGGCCTAAGTTTCACCTTTATAAACCAGATATTGCTTTACTTAGCGGTATCGCCTGGGACCACATCAATGTATTTCCCACCTTCAACAACTATGTGGACCAATTCAGGATTTTCATCCAACAGGTTACACCAGGAGGAAGCCTTATCTGGTGCGATTCAGACAAGGAACTTCAGCAAATCTGCAGAGGATGCCGCGATGACCTATCGTTACTCCCTTATACCCTGCCCGAATATGAGACACAAAACGGTAAAACCTTTATCATTTCCGAAGGACATTCCTTTCCGATCCTTGTATTCGGAAAACACAACTTATTGAATATGAACGGAGCCAAAATGGTATGCAACCTATTGGGAATCAATGATCGCGCTTTTTTTTCAGCCATGGAGACCTTTACCGGCGCCGCGAAACGTCTTGAGAAGGTTATTGAAACCGGTACCTGCATTGTTTATAAAGATTTTGCCCATGCCCCATCCAAGGTTGAAGCAACCCTGAAGGCTGTCAGGGAACAGTACCCCGGCCATAAAATTGTGGCCTGTCTTGAACTGCATACTTACAGCAGTCTGAGCAGGGAATTTCTGGACCATTATCGGGGGAGTATGGACGCCGCTGATGTCGCCATTGTATATTTTAATCCCCATGCCCTGGCTCTGAAACGGTTACCGGAAATCACCGAGGAACAAATCAGGGATGGATTTGGGAAGGAAAACCTGGAGGTTTTCAATGACGCTCAACGCCTGATGGACCGGTTACGAAGTATTACCAGTGAAAATATGGTTTATCTGATGATGAGTTCGGGAAATTTCGACGGAATCGACCTGCACTCGGGTTTTTCAGCCATTCATTGAAATCAGGAACTCTTCGTTGGTGGAGGTAAATTTCATCCTTTCTTTCAGAAATTCCATGGCTTCGAGGGGGTTCATATCGGCCAGGTGGTTTCGCAGGATCCAGATGCGTTGAAGGACATCTTTATCGAGCAGGAGATCTTCTCGGCGGGTGCTTGAAGATACGATGTCGATGGCAGGGTAGATGCGTTTGTTCGATAATTTGCGATCGAGTTGCAACTCCATATTTCCGGTTCCTTTAAACTCTTCGAAGATCACCTCGTCCATTTTTGAACCTGTTTCTATCAGGGCTGTTGCTATGATGGTAAGCGAACCTCCGTTTTCAATCTGGCGGGCTGCTCCGAAGAAACGTTTGGGTTTTTGAAGGGCATTGGCTTCAACGCCGCCCGATAAAACCTTCCCGGAAGCGGGCGCCACGGTATTGTAAGCACGGGCAAGGCGGGTGATGGAGTCGAGCAGGATAACCACATCATGGCCACATTCCACCAATCGTTTGGCTTTTTCAAGGATGATGTTTGAAATCCGGGCATGCCGTTCGGCCGGTTCATCGAATGTGGATGAGATCACTTCAGCATGAACGCTGCGTTGCATATCGGTGACCTCTTCGGGCCGTTCATCGATGAGCAGGATGATCATATAAACATCCGGGTGATTGGCGGCAATGGCATTTGCAATTTCTTTAAGCAGCACGGTTTTCCCTGTCTTGGGCTGTGCCACGATCAATCCCCGCTGGCCAAAACCGATGGGGGCAAACATATCGATGATACGGGTTGACATGCTCTCGTTTTTGTGGCCGGTCAACCTGAATTTCTTCATCGGGAAGAGTGGGGTCAGGAAGTCGAACGGGATCCGATCGCGAACCTCTTCCGATTTCCTGCCATTGATCAGGTCCACCTTGATCAGCGGGAAGTATTTTTCGCCCTCTTTGGGTGGCCGGATGGTGCCGCGTACGGTATCGCCGGTTTTTAGTCCGAACAATTTAATCTGTGACTGAGAGACATAGATATCGTCGGGGGAATTCAGGTAATTGTAATCTGACGACCGGAGAAAACCATAGCCATCGCTCATGATTTCAAGCACTCCTTCGCTGACAATGATTCCCTCGAACTCAAAGTTATACTCTTCGCGGTGGCGTTCCGGAAATTTTCGCGGAAAATCCCGTTGTTTCCGGTCATCCGGCATGACAGGCATATTGTTTTCAGGGATGTTTTCAGTGGTTGCCGTTTCGCCATCAGCAGGTTCGGTAATTTCCGCCGGTTTCTGTTCAAACGTTCCCGGATCGATGGTCAGGTAAGGTTTATCCTGGGGTTCCACGAATTCATAAGCATCATCGGGTAAATCGTTCACTTCGGGTAGGGTCATTTTAACGAGCGGTTCGATCGGCATTTTTTCAGGGGTTTGCCGATCGGCTATGCTTTCTCTGTCGGTACGTTTGTCGCGGGGAAATTTAAACTCCTTATTCTGACGCCGCCTGGGCAGTTCACGGGGTGGTTTCTGAAAGGCCGGTGATTTTTTCTCACCGGACGGAAAATTGCGGAGTTCATCCGGACTGGTTTCCATTACCGGGGTAACCGGTTCTTTGCCAGTGACCGGAGACAATGGTGGACGGGGTTCCGGCTGAGTATCCGGAACAACCGGAGTAAGGGTTTCCAAAGGGGTTCCCGGTGTTACCGGTGGGCGTGGGCCTTTTGGGTTGCTTTGTGCAGCAGGAATGCGTTTCCCGGTGGGCTGACCGGATGTTTTCTGGTCGCGGGGACCGCCCGGTGTGCGGTTTTCGGCCGGCCGTGGTAAATCCTCTTTCCGGGGACGCCCACGAAAAGGTTTTGTTTGTTCCTTTTTTTCCTGAAAGAGCGTTTCAGGGGTTGGGTTCAGTGCCTGGTGATCGAGGATTTTATAGATAAGCTCCTGTTTTTCGAGCCTGTCAACTTTGGGGATGTTGAATTGTCGTGCTATTTCTTTGATCTCCGACAGCTCTTTGCTGTCAAGGGATATAATGTCATACATGATAAAAGATGTTTATTGAACAAATGAATGGTCGGTGTAAATAATGAAACGGGTTTGAAATTAAAAATTGAAAAGGGTTGAAAATAGTACAGAGAACCGATCGTGGGGATTTAAATCGCTACAAAGATATACATTTTATCATAAATGTCAATTTTTTTTTATTCCCTGCCTGCCAGGTGGATAAAAATCTTTTATAATTTCGCCCTGTTTTTATGACCAACCCATGTTACAGCGCATTCAATCGGTTTATCTGGCGGTAGCGGCCCTTGCCATTATCCTCCTGTTTTTTTTTCCATTAGCGACCTATTACAATGAACTTCTGGGAAACTACAAATTTTTTATTTACGGGGTAACCTGCATGGATCCTGAACCAGGGGTACATTTCTCCCTCTTGTTTACCTTCCCATTGATGGTATTGGCTCTGGTATCATTCATCCTCACGGTAACCACCATTTTTTTGTACAAAAAACGGTTTCTCCAGATCCGGCTTTGTGCCTTCAATCTCCTGACCATCCTGGTGATGATCATGGTAATATTCTTCTTTTATGCCACCCGGATCAGCGCCATGACCGGAATTGAACCCAGTTATAACTATACCGGTATGATTATGCCGCTGGTTGCCCTTGTTTTTCTTATCCTTTCACATCGGTCCATAAAACACGATGAAGCGCTTGTGAAATCATCGGAGAGATTAAGGTGATATCTATTTCTCTGCAATCTCCAACACTTCCAGCTCCCGCAGGTCACCATGATCAATGATCAGCCTGACGGCTGTTATGGATTTGTGGATTCCATATTTTCCGGCGGCTCCGGGGTTGATGTGCAGCAATTCATATTTTTTATCATAGATCACTTTCAGAATATGGGAATGGCCGCAAATAAACAGATTCGGACGTTCCTGTTCGATCAATACCCGGGCTGTTCGATCGTAACGGCCCGGGTATCCGCCGATGTGGGTCATCAGCGTTTTAACGCCTTCCACTGTAAATGTTAAAACTTTTTTATATTCCAACCGGACATCCTGACTGTCGATGTTTCCATAAACGGCACGAAGCGGTTTCAGTTTGGCCAACTGATGTGCAGTCGCAGTATTCCCAATATCGCCTGCGTGCCAGATTTCGTCGACATTGGCAAAAAAGCCGGAAATCCGGGGATGAATATAGCCGTGGGTGTCGGACAGGATTCCTATGCGTACCATAGGACAAAGGTAAGGTTTACCTTTCAGGTTAAAATGGCAATATCTTATTTTGATGTGCTGATGAATTGGTTCATCAAGACAGGCATAAAGATGCACCAAAAACAACCCTTCGAAGGTGGATGAATTTTTTTTTATTTTTTCATAAGTATCAATCGCCGGTGTTAAATTTTGCCCGGGTCTCAATCGTCATCTTAATCCCGCATCGTCTGTGGCATATTAAGCCCGGAGGGCTGTAATAATTATAGAAAAAATGTACAAACAAATGTTTAACCCTGAAGGGGTGATATAATTGGAAAAAATCCTTTTAAACCCATAATGTGGCCAAGGCCCTCAATATCAAATATTTTTAAACCCGGTCTGAAGGCCGGGGCAATAGATAATCAATCGATTGCAGTATTCCGACATGAAACTTGATTTTTTTCGGTGTGAACTCCTTTTTTATCCCTTTCACAAAGCGCCGGGAGAACCATTTTCCCTGAATCGGATTAAACAGAGAAAATGAATGCGACAAAATTGATTGTTTTTAATCCTCCTGTAACAGGCAGCATTATTTCAACACATCAAAAAAATATTTTGCCGTTAAAATCTTTTTTAATGTGCTTTACAAAATAAAATAAGATATAGCTGCAAAGGGGTATTTGACTATTTTTGTGAAACATTTTAAAAATCTGTACTATGAAAAAAATCCTTTGGGTACTTTTACCTTTGACATTGTTTTTTTATCAGTGCACACAAAAAGACAATTTCAAACAATCCGGCAAATTGCAATTCATTAATCAGAAAACCATGGATTCTGTGATATTCAAACTCACCCAAAAATACGGCAGCCCCGAAGCAGTGAGAATGGAAAAAGGGGTAAAGCAAATTGCTGCCCTGTGGGGCCAGAAGGATGGTTCGGAAGAAGCATTTGAATCATTTTGTCTTCAGTATTTTGTAGGGGACCCCGGAAAACGGGATCAATTATTCGACCGGTTAAGCAATAATTTCGAATCCATATTTGGTCATTTCAACATGATCAGCCTTGACCTGAAGCGGGGGATGCATTTAGATATCGGTGAGATGCTTGACATTGATCCGGTTTTTGCCGCTTATGAACCTGGTTCACACTTTGCTGATGATTTTTTCGACAATAAACTGGCCTTCATTACAGCGCTTAATTTCCCTGCTTATTCCCTCAGTGAAAAGGAATCCCTTGGCCCGGAATGGACCCGGAAAGACTGGGCTTATGTGCGGATGGGGGATGTTTTCACTTCACGGATCCCGGCCAACGTCAATATAAAAGTTGCTGAAGCGCTCACAGCTTCTGATAATTACATCTCCAATTATAACATATATGTGGGCAACCTTGTCGATGATCAGATGAATAGCCACTTTCCCAAAGAGATGAAACTGATCTCCCACTGGAACCTCAGGGATGAACTTAAGGCAAACTATTACAAAGGCGAAGCGGGTTTCCTGAAGCAGTCCATGATTTACCAGGTGATGCAGCGCATCATCAACCAGGATATTCCCGAACCTGTTATCAACAATCCTGCATATCAATGGAACCCTTCCAACAATAAACTATACAAAGAGGGGAAAGAGGTTTCCGGGCCCCCGGAACCGGATACCAGATATCAATTCCTGCTGAACAACTTCAATGCGCTCCGTGAGGTTGACCCATACACGCCGATTTATCCTACCTATATTTTACGTGCCTTTGATGCCGGAATGGAAATCCCGGAAGAGCAGGTCAGGAAACTGTTCACCGACCTATGTTCTTCGACCCAGGTAAAAGAGGTGGCCAACCTGATCAGTCAAAGACTGGGCAGGCCATTGCAGCCCTTCGATATCTGGTACGACGGGTTCAAGGCCCGGAGTAACATGAATATGGAGGTGCTTGATAAAATTACCCGGGACAAATATCCCGATACCCGGGCTTTCGAAGCCGACATTCCCAACATGCTGATCAAACTGGGGTTCAAACCCGAAAAAGCCAGGGAAATAGCCTCTCACATAACCGTTGATCCGGCACGGGGAAGCGGTCATGCCTGGGGGGCGCAAATGAAAGGCGACAAAGCCCATCTGCGTACCCGCATCGGAAAAGAGGGCATGGATTATAAAGGCTACAACATTGCAATCCACGAACTGGGCCATAATGTTGAGCAGACAATAAGCCTCTATTTCGTTGACTACTACATGATGCAGGGAGTTCCCAACACCGCTTTTACCGAAGCCTTTGCATTTACCTTTCAGAAACGCGACCTCGAACTTCTTGGAATAAAAGACAACGATCCCAACAAAGAGGCCATGTCGGCCCTGGATAATTTCTGGGCCAGCTATGAAATCATGGGTGTTTCCCTCGTTGATATGGCTGTTTGGAAATGGTTGTACGAAAATCCCACCGCCACCAAAGAACAATTGAAAGAGACGGTAGTAAAAACAGCCATCGAAGTGTGGAACCAATACTATGCCCCGGTTTTTGGGATTAAAGACAGCCCGATCCTGGCCATCTATTCACACATGATCGATAACCCTTTGTATCTATCCAATTATCCCGTCGGACATCTTATCGACTTTCAACTTGATCGGTTTCTTAAAGGAAAGAATTTCGCCGATGAAGCAATACGGATTTATTCGGCTGGAAGGTTAATTCCGCAACTCTGGATGAAACATGCCGTAGGCTCTGAAATCTCAATTATACCATTGCTTGACGCAACGGACCAGGCCTTGAAAACCATCAGGTAAAAACTGGTGAAACAACTTTTCCGTTCAGGATGACCGTTTCCACTTTGTTGCTCCCATAGGCATAAGGCATATATTCAACCGTTGGGATGGGGCAGGTTATAAAAACATTGGCCACTTTCCCTCTGGAAATAGAACCATAATCATCGCTTAAACCCATGGCATAAGCCCCGTTGAGCGTTACGGCATGAATCGCTTCAGCCGGGATCATTTTATACTTGATACAGGCCATGGAGAGGATAAATTGCATATTACCCGAAGGCGAAGAGCCGGGATTAAAATCAGAGGCCATGGCAACAGGAAGGCCGGCTTCTATCATCTTCCGTACCGGGGCATACTTCATTCCCAGGAAAAATGCAGCCCCCGGAAGAATGGTTGGCATGGTATCGCTCCCAAGCAAACATTGAATTTCTGTATCACCGGTAAACTCCAGGTGGTCCACGGAAAGTGCGTTGTATTTTACACCCACCTGAATACCCCCTGAGTTAGCCAGTTCATTGGCATGGATTTTCGGGCGCATGCCATATTTCATACCTGCATTCAGTATCCGGTCGGTATCGGTAACCGTAAAAAATCCACGGTCACAGAAAACATCAATAAAATCGGCCAGCCCTTCCGCTGCAACAAGGGGTATCATTTCGCTGATAACCATATCGACAAATGCCTTCCGGTTACCCTTAAAACCGGCGGGAAGTGCATGGGCGCCTAAAAATGTGGGGACAATGGTTACTGGTGTCAGGCTTTTTAACTTTTTTATAACCCGGAGCATTTTTAACTCATCTTCAACAGATAGTCCATAACCACTCTTAATCTCGACAGCGCCGGTACCCAGCATCATGATCTCACGCAGCCTTGCCAGGGCCTGCATCACCAATTCTTCTTCAGATGCATCATGCAGGCGTGCAGCAGAATTTAAAATACCACCGCCACGGCGTGCAATCTCTTCATAACTTAACCCCCGGATTTTATCGATATATTCAATTTCACGGCTCCCGGCATAGACAAGGTGGGTGTGACTGTCGCAAAAAGCAGGAAATACCATTTTCCCGGCAGCATTAATGATGGTGACCGGCGGAGGGGAACCGGAGCCCTCTGCCCGATTTCCCTCCGATTTGAATCCAATATATCCGGAGGTAAGGTTTTTCAATTCCATCTCATCCGCAGGCATCTCGCCGTAATCCCGGATGCGGTCATTTTCAATATAAAGCCAGCCATTCCGGATGGTTGGGAGTGTCGACATAGCCGCACCGGCAATTTTTGGCCCGGGGTTATCCCCGGCCTGGATGAGTTCCTTGATATTGGTAATGAGGATTGCCATGGGAAGAAGAATTATCTTCCAGTAAAATTACTTTTATTTTCTGTATAAAGGATATCGATTTTCCCCAGATTATGGATGCAATCCATGAGGCGTGTCTTTAACTTCCAACAAGTCATCTGCCTGAGATCGATCCGCCGCGATAATTCATAAGTGGATATGGAGGGATCGTTACATACCATGGAAACAATACGGAAAGCCTCCGGTAATGGAATGTGACAGCGATGAAAGATTGTATTTGCCGTTGCCGATTCATCGTGCTTACATCGGGTACACCGGCGTGAAAAGGGTGTTTTTCCTTTACAATAATTGGTATGCCCGCATTTCTTACAAACAAACCCTGTCTCCCATTTTTTTTCTGCAATAAAATTTAAACAATCCTCTTCGGAAAGAGAATCCACGGAAATT
Source organism: Draconibacterium orientale (assembly GCA_020718225.1). Taxonomy (GTDB): domain Bacteria; phylum Bacteroidota; class Bacteroidia; order Bacteroidales; family FEN-979; genus CAIVAT01. The sequence continues at coordinate 12,256 of DYSO01000012.1, forward strand.
TCTTTAATATCAAGCTTTAGAAAATTCATATTTCCAACACGTTGAAAAAAATCTTTTGCAAAAATAATCAAATTAGTGATATTTATGCGATTTATTTACAAAAAACTTTTTATCTTTGCAGCGTCATTTAAAAAAATCACTTTATGAAAAAACTAACCATTCTCCTATTTTTTCTGAGTTCTTTAACGGTCAGCGCCTGTAGCGGTAACGCCGGCGCCAATGATGAAGTGAAAGACAACAGCAATGCTGAAGTTATTCACCTGACCGCTGAGTCATTTCAAAAACTGGTATGGGATTATAAAAAGAATCCCCAGCAATGGATCTACAAAGGGGATCAACCGTGTATCATCGATTTTTATGCCGACTGGTGCCGCCCCTGCAAAATGATTGCCCCGATCATGGTAGAATTATCCAATGAATACAAGGGAAAAGTAAAAATATATAAGATTAATACCGAACAACAGCGCGAATTGGCGCAGTTGTTCAACATCACATCCATCCCGGCAGTTTTGTTTATTCCTAAAAACGGAAAACCGCAGATGTCGGTCGGCGCGATGCAAAAAGCAGGCTATGTGGATGCAATAAAAAATGTATTACAGGTAAAATAAATCACGAATTTCAATTTAAAACTGATCAATCATGGCAATAGAACATTTAACCAAAGAGACTTTTTTGGAAAAAGTCTTTAATTTTGAAAAAAACCAGGAATGGAAATATGAAGGTTCCATCCCATGCATTATTGATTTTTACGCTGATTGGTGCGGTCCCTGCAAAATGGTTGCACCTATTCTTGAGGAACTGTCAAAAGAGTATGAAGGCAAGATCAATGTATATAAAATCGATACGGAAGCAGAGCAGGAACTGGCAGGCGCTTTTGGCATCCGCAGTATTCCTTCCATGCTGTTTGTTCCAATGAATGAGCAACCCCAAATGGCAGTAGGGGCGCTTCCAAAAGATTCCCTGAAAAAAGCAATCGGCGACGTTTTACTTAAAATGAATTAAAACCGTTTTCATTCGTGATCAGGGGCCGGCAAAATTTTTATAATTTTGCCGGCCCCTGCTTTTATGTCCTATGATCTTTTCAACCGCATATCTTCCATCCATCGGATACATGGCTGAAATTATCCGGGATAACACCATTGTTGTTGACGTTTGTGAAACCTATAAAAAACAAACCTGCCGTAACCATTGTACCATATACGGGCCCAACGGGAAGCAAACCCTGTCCATTCCCGTACTCAGGGCCGACGGAAAACGAACCCTTACAAGGGATATCCGGATATCCTGTCATCAATCGTGGCAAAAAAATCACTGGCGGTCCATTGAAACTGCTTACAACAATTCACCATACTTTCTCTATTACCAGGACACCTTTGCCCCTTTTTATAAAAATAAATACACCTATCTGATTGATTTTAATGCTGAATTGCTTCTTCGGGTACTGAAACTTCTGAAAATCGAACGCCCATTGGTTTTTAGCGATGATTTCATCCGGGATGATTTCCTTCATCATCGTGAGATGCTGGTATCCAAAAAAACAATATTCGATAATCCTTTTTATCTGCAACCTTTTTCTTCCAAATCGGGATTCATCCCAAATCTATCCATTATTGACTGTTTATTTAACTTAGGCCCTGAAACTTCCGGGTATCTCCATGGTCTGGGTTCATTCTTTTTTAACTCCAACGCTAAATGAAACAAAAACACTATCTTTGCCTTAATTTAATCTAAATAAGATTGTCAACATTATTTGACCTTCCCCAAGGGGCATCGGGAATAATTACAAAAGTAAGGGGACGTGGCGCATTCCGCAAACGCATCACGGAGATGGGTTTTGTTAAAGGCAAGAGGGTCACAGTGATTAAATCTGCTCCGTTGCAAGATCCTGTGGAATATAAAATTTTGGGATACCATGTTTCATTACGTCATAGCGAGGCACGGTTAATCGAGATCGATGAGGCGGCTGATGACCTGAATCCGTTGGTGTATTCAAATCAACAATTGGCTTTCAGGGAACTTTTCCCACAGGGAACAACCGGAATTTCGGATGGGAAAAAAGAGAAGGTGATTGATGTTGCCCTGGTTGGAAATCCGAATTGTGGAAAGACAACCCTGTTTAATGTTGCTTCAGGTTCCCATGAAAGGGTCGGTAACTTCAGCGGGGTTACAGTCGAATCAAAAAATGCAAAATTCAAAAAATCCGGTTACACATTCAATATCACAGATTTACCAGGCACATACTCCCTCACCGCTTATTCGCCTGAAGAATTATTTGTACGGCAACACATCTTTGAAAAAGTACCCGATGTGGTTGTCAATGTCATCGACGGTTCCAATCTGGAACGAAACCTTTTTCTCACGACCCAGCTCATCGATATGGATATCCGGGTTATCATTGCCCTGAACATGTACGATGAATTCGAGGATACAGGCCATTTACTCGATGTGGATGCCCTGGGTCAATTGCTCGGAATTCCCGTTGTTCCAACCATCGGGTCAAAAGGGATTGGCATCCAAACGCTCTTCGACCGGATCATTGATGTTTACGAAGATCGTGATCCCGTGGTAAGGCATGTCCATATCAATTATGGATCCGACCTCGAAAAAGCCATGCATAAGATACAGGATGTCCTGTGGAAAGACCAGGGCCTGACCGACCGGATTTCATCCAGATATCTCAGCATCAAACTTCTTGAAAGAGATGAAGAGATACATGATGCATTGCGGTCATCCACCCAATGTGAAGCTGTTTTAAGTATTGTCAGTAATGAAATTCATCATCTTGAATCCAACTTCCGGGAAGATGTCGCTACTCTTGTTGCGGATGCCAAGTATGGGTTTATTGCCGGGGCGCTGAAGGAAACCATGACCCCCAGCAGGAAAAAGCAACCGGATAAAACCACCAGCGAACGCATTGACCACTTTCTGACCCACCGGTTTTTCGGGTTTCCGATTTTTCTCTTTTTCCTTTGGTTGATGTTCCAGGCAACATTTACGCTTGGCGATTATCCAAAGAGCTGGATTGAAGGGGGGGTATCCTGGATTGGCGAACAAACAACAACGCTTTTACCCGGCGGGCCCGTGCGGGATTTATTGGTCGACGGGATAATCAATGGTGTTGGGAGTGTTGTCGTTTTCCTTCCCAATATTTTAATTCTGTTTTTTTTAATATCCATCATGGAAGATACGGGTTATATGGCCCGTGCTGCTTTTATTATGGATAAACTGATGCATAAAATCGGCCTCCATGGTCAGTCGTTTATACCGCTCATTATGGGGTTCGGTTGTAATGTCCCTGCCATTATGGCCACACGGACGCTCAAAGACCGCAACGACCGGCTACTCACCATGCTGATCAATCCGTTTATGTCGTGCAGCGCGCGGTTACCGGTATATATATTGATCGCCGGGATAATTTTTCCAAAATATGCGGGCAGTATCATCTTTGGCCTCTATCTGACCGGAATTTTATTGGCTGTGCTGGTATCTGTGGTCTTAAAAAAAACCCTCTTTAAAAATAAAGGCGCCCCTTTTGTTCTCGAATTACCACCTTACCGTATGCCGACTTTACGGGTTAGTTTACGACACATGTGGGAGAAAGGGGGCCAGTATCTTCAAAAAATGGGGGGGGTCATCCTTATTGCAGTTATTCTGATATGGGCGCTTGAATATTTTCCCGCAGGAGGCAAAGTCAGCCGTGATGAACGGTTAAAACAATCGTATATCGGGAAAATAGGGAGGACTATTGAACCGGTAATTGCCCCGCTTGGGTTCGACTGGAGGATGGGAATCAGTTTGATTACAGGGGCCGCTTCCAAGGAGGTCGTGGTAAGTACCATGGGTGTTTTATACGGAACAAACCGTTACGATGAAAAAATCGGGGAACGGAACCTCAACACGGAACTTAAAGAAGCTACTTATCAGGATGGAATAAAAAAAGGTCAGAAAATATTTACCCCGCTCACAGGGATCTCTTACCTGCTTTTTATTCTGATTTATATGCCATGCGTCGCTGTTGTGGCAGTGGTAACACGGGAATCCGGAAGCTGGAAATGGGCCCTCTTCCTGATAACCTATACAACGGCGCTTGCCTGGATTATTTCTTTTACGGTTTACCAGGTTGGAAGCTTGATATTTATTTAACATGGACTATCAGTATATTTTAGTCGGGTTTATTGTTGCCTTTTCCGCTCTTGTTATGTTACGTAACCTGTACCGGTTTTTTGTTAATCCATTGGACCACTGCCAGGGATGTAATCAAAGCGGTGGTGCATGTGCGCTTTCTGACCTTAAAAAAGAGATGAAAGGAAACAAAATCAAAAATCAAAAATCAATCCATAAAAATCACTCCTAAATTCATACAAATGGTTTCGGAATCCGGCATCTGTCTACAAAGTATCGTCCCTGTGAGGTCTGAAGCTGCCCATACAGCCCCGATGGTTACCCAGGTACTGTTCGGGGAACTCTTCAGGATCATTGGGAAAGAAAAAAACTGGGTATATGTTCAGCTGATATCTGATAACTATGAAGGATGGATTCCTGAATTGCAGGTGGAGTTTCTCAGTGAACCAGATTTTATCAGGTTAAAAAATGCCGAAACTTTCCTGACTACGAGCCTGGTACATCCTGTTATTAATAAATCTGATCACGCTGATATTCAAATTGTTGTCGGAAGTTCGCTCCCCGGGTTCAAAGACAATCATATGTTTATTGGCCCGCATACCTTTTATTTTGACGGATCGGTCACAAACAACACAATGGCCGTTAATCCCCCAAACCCGGGCAGGGTGACCGAACTCCGTAAACACTTGGTGCAATATGCATGGAGGTACCTCCATACACCCTACCTCTGGGGAGGGCGTACCCCTTTTGGTATCGATTGTTCAGGGTTCACTCAGATGGTATTTAAGCTGAATCAAATTAAACTTTTCCGAGATGCAAAACAACAGGCCGAACAGGGTGAAATGGTCCCTTTTTTAGTGGAAGCAGAAACCGGCGACCTGGCCTTCTTCGATGATGAAAACGGGGCGATCACCCATGTAGGCATGTTGATTGACAATCGTACCATTATCCATTGTTCCGGAAGTGTTCACATGGATGTTATTGACCACGAAGGTATTTACAGCAATGCATTAAAAAAATATACGCACCGGTTAAGGATCATCAGAAGAATGGTCGAAGGAGTGACAAGCGACAAGTAGAATGAGTGCGGATTGAAGTTATTCCGGTGAGGAGTAATCGGGGGTGGCCTTATAACTTTTATTTTCTTTATCTCTTTTTTCCTGATTAAAGACCCAGGTCAGCCGAATGGTGATCACATTGTTGTATTGTTCCCGGGGAAATGGATTTTTTGGGTCGTTGGGATCGGTAATCATGACCGACCGGTTGCTTTTCACCGAATATTGATAACGTACGCCGGCCCATAGTTTGGTCCATAAGCGGATTTGAAGGTCGCCAATGGCAGAAATATCAAAGTTTGACAAACTGGTTGTGGGTTGGGCAAAAAAACTGGTATCGATGGGTTGGCCGCCGAAGGTTTCCTTAAAATTGATAAGTTGCCCGTACGAAAACCCAACTCCGACAGAAATGATTTTTTTATCGGTAAAATGAAAGAGGACCGGGATTTCGGCATAATCCTGTTTCAGCCAATAGGTGGTCGTATCGGTTTGTCCATTATGGTGACTTCCTTTTTGGGAATAGAGTAATTCCATACTGACCGACCAGTTTTTTTTCGGGCCAAAAGGCAGAATAACCATCGGGCCGACATTCAGGCCAACTTTATGAAAACCAAAAAACTCATCACCATCTACCTGTGTAAGGTTCATACCAATGCTGAGCGCTCCAAGAACGCTTTGGGAATACGATTTTTCGACAAAAAAAACAAAAACAAGGAACAATACCGGGAGAATGAGTAAGCGGAAGAGCTTCATTTACGATTTACGATTTACGATTTACGATTTACGATTTACGATTTACGATTTACGATTTAAAACGATCAAATGCCTTTATTAGTATTTTGTCCTTTCATGGTTAGTTGAATCCTTTTTCGTTCGATATCGACATCCAGGACTTCCACCATTACTTTCTGATTGAGTTTTACAACATGGTTTGGATCTTTAACAAAACGATCGGCAAGTTGGCTGATATGCACAAGACCGTCCTGGTGAACCCCCAGATCAACAAAAACCCCGAAATTTGTAATGTTGGTCACAATGCCTGGTAATTTCATCCCTTTCCTCAGATCATGAATGGAATGGATATTCCGGTCGAATTCAAAAATTTCAAATTTCAGTCGTGGGTCGCGGCCTGGTTTGGCAAGTTCTGCCATAATATCCTGAAGGGTTGGCAATCCGATTGTGTTATCGATGAATTCTGTCAGGTTAATTTTTTCACGTAATTCCGGTTTTTCAACCAGTTCAATCACCGAGCAGTTCAGTTTTTCAGCCATCCGGTCCACAACATGATATGCTTCCGGATGCACGGCGCTACGGTCGAGTGGGTTTTTTGCATCCCTGATACGCATAAAACCGGCTGCCTGTTCAAAGGCCTTTTCCCCGAACCTGGGAACCTTTCGGAATTCTTTCCTGGTTTGAAACGGTCCGTTTTCATTCCGATAGGTTATGAGATTTTTAGCCAGCGAAGGGCCCAGTCCGGAGACATAGGTCAGCAATTCTTCACTAGCCGTATTTACCTCTACTCCAACATTATTGACACAGCTGACCACGGTATCCTGAAGGCTTCTTTGCAGGGAATTCTGGTCCACATCGTGCTGATATTGTCCGACCCCGATTGATTTGGGTTCTATTTTAACCAATTCGGCCAGGGGATCCATCAACCGGCGGCCAATAGAAACAGCGCCTCTGACCGTGATATCATAATCGGGAAATTCGCGTCGTGCAGCCGATGATGCAGAATAGACAGAAGCCCCGCTTTCATTGACAACCAGGGCCAGCAACTCTTTTTCGAAAGCGATTGCCCGGATTAATCGCTCTGTTTCCCGGCCGGCAGTGCCATTACCGATTGCAATTGCCTCAATCTTATAGGCGTTGACCAGACTTTTAATTTTATGGATGGATTCTTTCACCTCGTTCTGCGGTGGATGGGGGTAGATGGTTTCATTATGAAGAAGTTTCCCCTGTCGGTCAAGACAAACCAGTTTACATCCGGTACGGAAACCGGGATCGATGGCCAGGACATTTTTCTGTCCGAGCGGTGGCGCTAATAAAAGTTGTCGTAAATTTTCGGTAAAAACCCGGATGGCTTCCGTATCTGCTTTTTCTTTTGCCCATTGCCGCATTTCTGTTTCCATCGATGGGAAGAGCAGGCGTTTACAACCATCCGATATGGCATTCCGGACCAATCTGGAAGATGCATTGTTTCCCCGAATAAAGATTCTTTCAAGGATTTCCTGCGCTATTTCCTCTTCCACATCAACAGATAGCCGGAGAAAGCCCTCGTTTTCGCCCCGGAGCATGGCCAGCAACCGGTGTGAAGGCGCCCGGTTCAGGGGTTCATGATAATCAAAATACATTTCAAAATTGATCCCATCCTGTTCCTTCCCTTTGACGTTGCGGGAGGAAATTTGCGATTCCTTTTGAAAAAGATGCCGTATCCGTTTCCGTGAATAACCATCTTCATTTACGGTTTCTGCAATAATATCGCTGGCGCCCTGAAGGGCATCTTCTATCGTACGGACACCTTTCTCAGAATCAAGATAGGCTTCTGCCCGGATTTCGATATCATCGTATTTTTGAGATAAAATCAGATTGGCCAGCGGTTCCAACCCTTTTTCACGGGCTATCCCTGCACGTGTTTTCCGTTTTGGCTTGAAGGGGAGGTAAATATCTTCCAGTTCAGCCATGGTTTGGGCTGCATCTATTGCTTTTTCAAGTTCAGGAGTCAGTTTTTCCTGATCGGTCAATGACTTGATGACTGCGCTTCTGCGCGCATCCAGATCTTTCAGTTGCAACAAACGGTCACGTACATTTCCAATTACGACTTCATCCATAGAACCGGTCATCTCTTTCCGATAACGCGCTATAAATGGAATGGTTGCACCGCTTTCCAGCAAGTTGATGGTATTGCTGATGAATCCAGCCGGAACACGCAACTCTGCCGAGATGATATCAATATATTTTTCGAACATCATGAAATCACTGAAATCGTATTAATACAGTAGATAATTACCAGCCTGAAGCCAAAACATCAATGATGTGAATTGTCTGTATGGGGAGGTTGTGTTTGTCGATATATGCCTGTTGATGCATCAGGCAGGAAGAATCGGTTGAGACGATATATTCTGCGCCGGTGGCCAGTGCATTTTTAATTTTCTGTTCTGCCATTGCAGTCGAAATGGGTTCAAATTTGGCAGAAAATGTCCCGCCAAAACCACAGCAAACCTCATTGTCTTTCATTTCTCGCAGCTCCAATCCCCGGACGTGGCTTAACAACCTTCGTGGTTCATCCTTCAGTTTATATTCCCGAAGGGCAGCACAAGAATCATGATAGGTTACCACATGAGGGAAAACAGCTCCGATATCTTCGATTTTTCTGACATTGACTATAAAATCGGTGAATTCATAGATATTACGTTTCAACTGTTTGTATTCCAAATGATAGGCAGTATTATGAAACAACCAGGAATAGTAATTGCGAACAAAACCGGCACAGGAGGCAGAAGGCCCCACTACAGGACGGTCGTTCGGAAAATCTTTCAGAAATTTTTCCCCCATTTTCTTTGCTTCATCCCAAAAGCCACTATTAAATGCCATCTGTCCACAACAGGTTTGGTTCCCGTTATAGTGGACGTTCACCCCGAATTTTTCAAGAATTTTAACCATATTTAATCCTGTTTCAGGATAAATCTGATCAATAAAACAAGGGATGAAAATATCAACAACCATAATATCAAGTTAAAACAGAAAGTTAAAAAATCAAAGAAGGAAATACCCCCATTGGCAGGTCAAAAGTAAAAATTAATGTTCTTGCATGAACGGGAAGATAAAAAAAGTTATTGTCTTGCCATGAATGGGTTAATGAATTACAAACCCAAGTTCTTGCATGTGTTTCCAATACCCGGGATAGGATTTCATAACCACATCGGGGTTCATGATTCGAACGCTGCCCGATTTCAAAGCCAACATACCAAAAGTCATGGCCATTCGATGGTCCCCATAAGTTTCAAAGGTTTGATCGGGAGGAACAAAGGGTTTGGCAGATTGGAATTCGAGGCTGGGAAAAACTTCGGAAGGTGCGGAAACAATGATGTCGGGCCTTATCTTGTCAAGTTCATTCTTCAGGGCTCTTAAACGGTCGGTTTCTTTTATCCGGAGGCTTCTGAGGCCTTCAAACCTGCAACGGATTCCTAATAATGCGCAAGTTGTTATCACAGATGGGGCGATATCGGGGTAATTGGTGAAATCGAAATAGAACCCTTCCGGCTTTTTACGAACCCGGGTAAGTCGGACACCGGTGTTATGGAATTCGGTATGTATCCCGAAATTCTGATAAATTACCGGAAGGATGGCATCTCCCTGAAGGCTGTTTTGGAAGAGGCCGTTGAGTTCAAGATCGACTTCCTGCGCAAAGACAGCCGCCTCATACCAAAATGCTGCTGCCGACCAATCGGCTTCAACTTGAAAATCGCGTGAAGTATAGAGCCCAGGGGGTACTTTTATACATGTTTTTCCATGCTTCGGGCGCGCTCCATAATACTGCATAAGCTGGGTTGTCATCCGGATATAGGGAATTGAAACAACCGTGCCCTTGTGATGGATGATCAGTCCTTCGGGTAAATACGGGGCTATAAGAAGCAATGCCGTGCTGAATTGACTGCTGATCCCGGCATCGATGGTTACCTCTTTCCCGGATAGCAGGTTCCCTTTGATAAGGATTGGAGGATATCCGATTTTTGACAGATAGTCGATGGTGGCCCCCAGGTTTGTCAAGGCTTCAACAAGCACGCCAATCGGACGTTGTTTCATCCGGTCAGAACCGGTAAGCATCCATTTTCCTGGCCGGGTAGCAAGATATGCCGTCAGAAACCGCATGACAGTACCGGCATTCTTGGTATCAATCTCCATCAAACGGGATATATCCTGATGGTTTTGGATAGCATCGATCAAATCCTGGAGCAACAAGGTATCATCAGCATCCGAAAGGTTATGTATCGGAAAATGATCTCCGCTCAATGCCCGGATAAGCAACAACCGGTTGCTCAAACTTTTTGAGGCAGGCAAGGTTATTTTTCCCCTCAGGATTTTTGTCGGACTGGTTACCAGGACTGCTTTCATCTGAATCAACTTACATTATAAAAACGATGACTATGGCTGCCCCATCTGCATATAATAATTCAAAGCCCCAGAAATTTCTTCGGCTCCGCATGCGATATTGATTTTTGGAAACCCGGGAGCTACAAGCAGGGAGAACCTGACCTGCAGGTTCCTGTTCTTTTTATCATGTGCCAATAAATCAATCAGCAAGGGTAACTCCTCATGTTTAAAGGGTGGCATATAAAAACCGTTTCGGATATAGCATGCAATCTCTTCCATGTCCTGTTCTGCCAATCCGGTTTTCTTCCATGAGAGCCATGTGGCACAAATCATCCCGATGGCAACGGCTTCTCCATGAAGCAATGGGCGGTTCCATCGGGATAACGATAAGGATTCAATGGCATGGCCGATGGTATGTCCAAAATTCAAGGCCCCCCGGAGGTTCTTTTCGAAAAAATCTTTTTTTACGATGTTGTTTTTACAGGCAATGGCGCCTGCCATCAGGTGGCGCCAGATAACGCTATCAACAGGGATCTTCATCAATTCATCGACGGGATGGGATTTTATTTTTTTCCATAATCGCGCATCTCCAATCAGGGCCGTTTTGATGATTTCAGCAAGGCCTGAACGGATTTGTTCCGAAGAAAGGGTTTGAAGAAATCCGGGATAGATAAAAACAGCGACAGGAGTATAAAAAAACCCAACCTGGTTTTTTACCTGGTTGATATTGATCCCGGTTTTTCCTCCGATGGCAGCATCAACCTGTCCAAGCAACGTTGTAGGGATATGGATGCAGGTGATCCCGCGTTTATATCCGGCGGCGACAAATCCACCCAGGTCACTAACCATGCCCCCGCCCAAAGTGACCAGGAGCGTATCGCGGCCTGCCTGTGCCACCATCAATTCACCCCACAACCGAATAACCGTCTCATGGGTTTTGTACTCCTCTCCGGCCGGGACCCTGAGTATCCTTGCATCTTTCCATTCAGGAAGATACTGAAGTAAAACAGGAAGACAGAATTCCATACTACCGGGGTCAACAAGAATAAAAATCCTGGCTGTGCCGTAATTATTCCATTTGGCTATTTCAGACAGGGCATCATTCCCGAAAAAAATCCGGGTCCGGTAAGCATGAACAATCCGGCTGGTAAGTTTCATAAACAATGAGTCATGATTAATGAAATGCCGCCATCAATAAACTTATATCCTGGAAGGGAAGGTTAAACCGTTTGCTGATAAAGAGGTTTGTCATTATTCCGTTATAAATATAAACCCCCTGGCGCACGCCGGAATCCCTTTTGAGAAGGTTCTCAATGCCCCCTTCGGAACCGATGTCGAGAATGATCGGTGCAATGATGTTGTTCAATGCCTGGGAAGCGGTATGAGGAACTTTCGATGGAATGTTGGGAACGGCATAATGGGTTACCCCATACAGTTTATATACCGGCGATTTGTGTGAGGTGGGGTGTGAGGTTTCAAAACAGCCCCCCTGGTCGATACTTATATCAATGGCGACAGCTCCGTCTTTCATCTGCTGTATCATCCCGGCAGAAATCAAACAGGGGCTCCTGCCTTCGGGGGAGTGGATGGCGCCGATCAGGACGTCGGCGGATTTCAGTGAGTCAACCAATACTTTCGGGTGGAGAATAGAAGTATAAACACGCATTCCAAGATTGCTCTGGATGCGACGGAGCCGATACACCGAATTATCAAAAATTTTAACCTGGGCCCCCAGGCCGATGGCCGACCGTGCTGCAAATTCGCCCACAGTGCCGGCTCCGATGATAACCACTTCGCTGGGGGTGATTCCTGTAAACCCACCGAACATCTTTCCACGGCCATATTCGGGATCAGCAAGAAACTCAGCAGCAATAAAAATGGAGGTACTTCCCGCAATTTCACTCATGGCCCGAAGGATGGAGAGTTGCTTTGTCCTGTCTCGGATGGTTTCAAAAGCCAAAGCTGTAACCCGTTTCGAAAGCAAAGTGCGGAAATAGTCTTCACATTGCATGGTCATTTGTATGGCTGATATCAATGTTTGTCTGGGATGCAGCCAGTGCATCTCCTCTTTGGTAACCGGGGCCACTTTTAGAATGATATCGGCTTTGTATACCTCCTCTGGCGAATTTACCAGCCGGGCCCCGGCTTCGCTGTATTCATGGTCGCTGAAATGGGCAACGATGCCAGCCCCGGATTCAATGCAGACCTGATGGCCATTTCGGCACAACAATGCAACGCCGTCGGGGACCAGGGAAACCCTGTTTTCCTGTTGGGATATTTCTTTTGGTACCCCGATGATAAGGCTGCTTGGCTGCTTTGCAACTTCAAGCATCTCTTCCTGTGGCATCAACCGGCCTGCGGGGGATAAATGGTTATAATCCGGACCTGAACCTTCCATGTCCTGAAATTTTAAACGAAGATAAAAAGAAATAGCGGAATAACGAATTTAAAATTCGATCTCGCGGGATCCGTCCGCCTGGTTTTCATTTATGGATACACGTACGGCATCCTGTGGCAGCAACGCTTCAATTAAACCGGGCCATTCCAGAAAACAATATGAACCGGAATAAATATAATCTTCGTAACCGATGTCGTAAACCTCTTCGATCTTTTTGATCCTGTAAAAATCAAAATGAAAAACCGGTTCACCGGTAGCCGTTTGATACTCATTAATGAGAGAGAACGTAGGGCTATATACGGAGTCAGGAACCCCCAGGAAGCGACAGATTGCTTTGATAAAAGTAGTTTTCCCTGCTCCCATTGGCCCATAAAAAGCAAATACACGGGCATCCGGATGGGCCTGGATTAATTGCCTGGCTGTCAGTTCCAGGTCGGATTCGGTGGGAGAAGTGAGAATCAGGGGACGATTTACAATTTACGATTTACGATTTACGATTTACGATTTACAGTTTGGGTTTCAAATTTATAAATGGCACCAGTAATTCTTCCATAGAGATTCCACCATGCTGAAAGGTGTTTTTATAATAGTTTACATAGTGGTTATAGTTGTTCGGATAGGCAAAAAAATCATCGTTCCGGCAAAAAACAAACGAAGAACTTACATTGCCCCGGGGAAGGAATATATCGGCCGGATTTTTTACCTCAAAGGCTTCAGTATGTTCGAATTTCAATGCTTTACCTGTTTTGTACCTCAGATTGCTGTTGGTATTCCGATCGCCTAATATTTTAACCGGATTGGTAACGCGAATGGAGCCATGGTCGGTAGTTATTGCAACATTTACCTCTTTTCCGGCCAGGAATTTAAAAATGTCGAGCAGGGGAGAATGCCGAAACCAGCTTACAGTGAGCGAACGGTAAGCTTTTTCGTCGTCGGCAAGTTCCCTGATAATCTCCATCTCCGTACGGGCATGAGAAAGCATATCGACAAAATTGTAAACGATGACATTCAATTTATTAACCATCAGGTTGGGCATTAATTCAACCAGTTTCTTTCCGTAGGTCTGATTAAGGACCTTATAATAGGAGTACTTGATATCACGTCCATACCGCCTGAGCAATTCTCCCAATAACTCATTCTCGTTATTGTTCTTTGTTCCCTCCTCATCCTCATTGACCCAAAGTTTCGGGTACTTTTTTTCAATTTCAGTCGGTAATAGGCCGCCAAAAAGTGAATTTCTGGCATATTGCGTAACCGTTGGAAGGATGCTGTAATAAATATCCTCGCGATCGACCCTGAAAAACTCTTCAACGGTGGGTTGTAATACTTTCCACTGATCAAACCTCAGATTATCAATCAGGATGACAAACAAGGGTTTGTTTTCGTTCAACAGGGGAAATACCTTTTCCTTGATCAGGTTGTGCGATTGGACCGGATGGGGGGTGGTTTTTCCGTTAACCCAACCGGTATAGTTCTTTTCAACAAACTTACTGAATACCTGGTTGGCTTCATCTTTCTGCATTTTCAATACCTGGTTCATCCCCTCATCGCCCGATTGGTCAAGTTTCAGCTCCCAATGGGTGATTTTTTTATAAATTTCCACCCACTCTTCAAAGTTTAGCCTGTTGCTGATCTCCATACCAATGGTACGAAATTCCTGCTGGTAGCGATGGGTTGTTTTCTCGCTTACAAGTTTTTTATTCTCCAGGTTTTTTTTCAGGGAGAGCAAAATCTGGTTTGGCTTCACCGGCTTGATCAGATAATCAGCTATGTTTGAACCGATTGCGTCCTCCATGATGGTCTCTTCTTCACTTTTGGTTATCATAACCACAGGCAGATTTGGAAGGTCTGTTTTGATCCTTGCGAGGGTTTCAATACCCGACAATCCCGGCATTTGCTCATCCAGAAAAACGATATCCAGCGGTTTGGACTTAATGATTTCGAGAGCATCGTACCCGTTGTTGACCGTAGTTACATCATATCCCTTTTCCCGTAAAAAAATGATGTGTGGCTTCAGCAGGTCAATTTCATCATCAACCCATAAAATCGCGACTTTATCCATTGATTGGTTTTAATAATTATAAATGTCGTAAGTTTGCTTTTATTGTGACCGGGGGGCATCTTTTATAATTCTTTAACAAAATTATTCAAATCAAGGCCGTGACCAATAAGCGGAAATACATCAACGATCCGGTTTACGGAGCGGTCATGATCCCCTCCGATCTTGTATTTGACGTTATCGAACATCCCTGGTTTCAACGGTTACGCAGGATCAAACAGCTCGGGCTTGCCCATTATACTTTTCCATCGGCTCAACATACACGTTTTCAGCATGTTTTGGGAGCGATGCACCTCATGGGACTGGCCATAGGGGTTTTGCGGTCAAAGGGCATCAACATCACCGACGATGAGGCAGAAGGGGTTACCCTGGCTATTCTTTTACATGACATAGGCCACGGGCCATTTTCCCACTCCCTGGAGCAGATCATTGTCAGAAACATGCCGCACGAGGAGCTGTCGCGACTTCTCATTGCTGAAATGAACCGGCATTTTCAAGGCAGGCTTGGCACGGCCTATCAGATATTTACAAACAACTACCCGAAAAAATTTCTCCATCAGTTGGTTTCCAGTCAGCTTGACATGGACCGGCTCGATTACCTTGCACGCGACAGTTTCTTTACCGGTGTAGCCGAAGGGGTTATCAGTTTTGACAGGATCATAAAAATGCTGACGGTTCATAATGATGCCTTGGTGGTTGAAGCAAAAGGGATCTATTCCATTGAAAAATTTCTGATATCCCGCCGTTTGATGTACTGGCAGGTATACCTTCACAAAACAGTCCTTGCTGCAGAGCAGATGTTGGTAAACCTGTTGAAACGTGCCTTTTTGCTTCAAAGACAGGATGAACTCATATCTGCCACTCCGAATTTCAGCTTGTTTCTGAAAAACCAACCTACAGGAGATGATTTTGAAAAAGATGCCAGGTGGCTCGACAGATTTGCGCAACTCGATGATTTTGACATTGTTGCCTCCATAAAAATGGGAATGGGGCACAACGACCCGATTTTTTCATTTCTATGCGAAAGTTTAATCAACCGGAAGTTGTTCAGGGTTGAACTTCAACGCGATCCATTTGATAGCAAGTATGTTGAAAACATCCTGGATGCCATTGTAAAAAAATTTCATTTACAGGCTGAGGATACCAGATTCTTTTTCACCCATGATAAAGTCTGGAATAAAGCTTACAACCCCCTTCACGACCGGATCATGATAAAAGGAAAAAACAATGAATTGCTCAATATTTCTGAAGCCTCCGAACAACTGAACATCGCCGTGCTGCCTACCATTGTCAGCAAGCATTTGCTTTGTTATCCGAAATTAGTCTCCGTCTGATAACCTGGAATAAAAAAACCTCCCGGATTTTCATTTTTTTTTGGTAACTTGCGCCCTTGTTTAAAGATAATAAAAACAAAAATCCTTTCATGGAATTCACTGCCACTCAGATCGCCGGGTTATTGAACGGCGTTATTGAAGGTAATCCCGATATTAAGGTTTCAAATTTATCAAAAATTGATGAAGGGCTGCCCGGAACGCTCACTTTTTTAGCAAATCCCAGGTACAACCATTATCTTTATTCCACCAAAGCTTCCATTGTTATCGTAAACCAGGATTTTATCCCTACACAACCTGTCGGGGCTACTTTGATACGCGTAACCAATGCCTATTCATCTTTTGCAAGACTGATGGAGATCTATTCGGAAACAACAACCCACCAGGGAGCGATCTCCCAGAAATCATCGGTTGCCCTTTCTGCCTCCATCGGTAAAGATGTTTCAGTGGGTGATTTTTCATATATCGGTGAACGTGTTACCCTTAAAGATAATGTATCCATCCATCCCCAGGTATATATTGGTCCCGATGTTACCATTGATGAAAACACCATAATTTACCCGGGCGTTAAGATTTATCCCGGTTGTACTGTCGGAAAAAACTGTGTCCTTCATTCCGGAGTGATTATTGGTTCCGATGGATTTGGTTTTGCTCCTCAATCGGACAACAATTATCAGAAAATCCCACAATTGGGGAACGTAGTGCTGGAAGATGATGTGGAGGTTGGCTCCAATACGACCATCGACCGGGCCACTCTTGGTTCGACCGTCATCCGAAAAGGGGTAAAATTAGACAACCTGATCCAGATAGCACACAATGTGGAGATTGGCCAAAACACAGTTATCGCGGCACAATCGGGAATTTCAGGGTCAACCCGGATTGGAAAGAATTGCATGATCGGGGGGCAGGTCGGTATTGTCGGGCACATCATCATCGCCGATAACGTAAAAATTGGCGCCGGATCAGGCGTTGAAGCAAGCATCCTGCAGGAGGGCGCTGTCATGCTTGGAGCGCCTGCCATCGAAATAGGAAAAGCACGCCGTAACTTTATCCATTGGCGCAAACTTGATGAAATCGTAAAAAAAGTCTATTCCATTGAAAAATTGGTAAACAAAACGCATGAGTGAAAAACAAAAAACCATCCGGGAACCCGTAAACATAGCCGGTGTTGGCTTACATACAGGCAAAGAGGTAACCATTACATTTAAACCCGCCCCCGAAAATTATGGCATTAAATTCCGCCGCACCGATGTCTCCTCCAATACGCTCGTGGATGCTGACGTTGATAATGTTGTGGATACATCCCGTGGGACCAGCATCGAGCAGGACGGAGTCCGGATAGATACCACAGAACACGTTCTGGCAGCGTTGACGGGACTTGAAATCGACAACATCCTGATTGAGATGGACCAATCGGAAACGCCCATTCTTGACGGCAGTTCCCGGTTTTATGTTGAAGCCCTTCAAACAGCAGGGATCGTGGAACAAAAAGCGCTGCGAAAATATTTTGAACTCACCTCGAATATCACGCATGTCAACCCTGAAAAAAAGGTTGAAATGATAGCCATCCCATCCAATGAGTTCAGGGTTTCCGTGATGATCGATTATGAATCCAAAGTCCTCCAGTCACAAAATGCTACCCTCGACCACATCTCACAATTCAAAACCGATTTTGCCACCTGCCGGACCTTTGTGTTCCTCCACGAACTTGAGTATTTGCTAAACAACAACCTGATCAAAGGAGGCGATCTGAGCAATGCCATCGTCTTTGTTGACAGGGTTATTTCGCGCCAGGAGCTCGACCATCTTGCACAATTATTTAATAAACCAAAAGTTGAGGTTTTAAAAGAGGGTATCTTAAACAACCTCGAACTTCAATATCCCAATGAACCGGCCCGCCATAAATTACTGGATATCATTGGCGATCTGACCCTTGTCGGGATGCCTTTGAAAGCCCATATTATTGCTACCAGGCCCGGCCATTATTCCAATATAGAGTTTGCGCGGCTTATCAAAAAGCATCTGAAAAAGGAAAAGCGCACCATGGATATTCCCAAATTCGATCTGAACAAAACCCCTCTATACAACATCAACCAGATCAAACGCATTCTCCCCCACCGGCCCCCTTTTCTTTTTATTGACAGGATCCTTGAAATGGGCAACGATTATGTGGTAGGATTGAAGAATGTGACCATGAACGAATCATTTTTTGTCGGTCACTTCCCCGATGAACCCGTTATGCCCGGGGTAATACTGATCGAAGCCATGGCACAAACCGGAGGGATATTGGCCCTGAGCACCGTTGACGATCCACAGAACTATACGACCCTTTTCGTCAAAATCGAAAGTGTAAAATTCCGCCAACGCGTCGTGCCCGGAGATACCGTTGTTTTTTTCAATCAGCTTAACGGACCGATACGCCGTGGATTGATCAGTATGAAAGGATTGGCCTATGTCGGGAACAAGGTCGTAATGGAAGCCGAAATGATGGCCCAGATTCAACGCAAATAAAATATTTAAAGCATTATCATGAACCAACCATTAGCCTATGTCAATCCACAAGCAAAAGTAGCTGCCAATGTGGTTATTGAACCTTTTGTATCGATCGATAAAAATGTGATTATTGAAGAGGGCACCTGGATCGGATCCAACGTTACCATCATGGAAGGGGCCAGAATCGGGAAAAACTGTAAGATTTTTCCGGGAGCTGTAATCTCGGCGATTCCCCAAGACCTGAAGTTTGCCGGTGAAGATACCATTGTTAAAATCGGAAACAATGTAACCATCCGCGAATTTGTAACCATCAACCGGGGAACCAAGGCAAGCTATGAAACAGTGGTTTGCGATAATTGCCTCTTAATGGCTTATGTTCACATTGCCCATGATTGCGTCATCGGTAACAATGTCATCCTCGGGAACAGTACAGCGCTGGCCGGTCACATCACCATTGATGACTGGGCCATTGTGGGAGGTGTTGTCGCTATCCATCAGTTTGTCAGGATTGGGGCACATACCATGGTTGGCGGAGGTTCACTGGTACGAAAAGACATTCCCCCTTATACCAAAGCTGCACGGGAACCCATATCCTATGTCGGGGTTAATTCAATCGGGCTTCGCCGGAGGGGCTTTTCCGCTGAGAAAATCAACCAGATTCAGGATATTTACCGGATCATCTATCTGAAGGGGTACAATGTATCGCAAGCAGTTGAATATATCGAAGCCGATATTCCCGCAACACCCGAACGCGACGAAATCCTTTCTTTTATTGCCAATTCAAGCCGGGGGATTATGAAAGGATATTCTAAGGTCCGTGAAAAATAGCCTGTCCCCGAAAACCACCCCCAATGCAGATCGAACTTCAGGATATCGGTAAAAAGTTCAGTTCTGATTGGATTTTCCGTCATATTGACTTTGTTTTTGAGAGCCACCGTACCACCGCCATCCTGGGGCGTAATGGCTCCGGAAAATCAACCCTGCTGCAATTGGTCGCCGGAAACCTCTCCCCGACAGCCGGTCAGGTAAATTATTCCAGGAACGGGATGGAGATTAAAAATTCAGAAATTTTTCGGCATCTGGTCCTTGTTGCACCTTATCAGGAGCTGATCGAAGAATTCACTTTACGGGAAATGGTGGATTTTCACTTCGCATTTAAAAGGTACATTCCCGGATTTAATGTTCACAAAGTATCGGGGCTCCTTGGATTTAAAGATGCTTTTAATAAGCCAATCCGGCAATATTCATCAGGAATGAAACAAAGGATCAAACTGATCCTGGCTTTTTTGAGCGATGTCCCACTCCTTCTCCTCGATGAACCCGCAATGCACCTGGACCCTGCAGGAATTGAATGGTACCTCAATCTGATAAAGGATCTTGCCAAAAACCGGACACTTCTTATATGTTCCAACCAGCATCAGGCAGAAATACCTTTTGCTGATGCGATATTCAGTATTGAAGATTACAGGAAATTATAGGAGGGCGAACCTGCAAATGAATCATTGTGAATGAACATTCGCAAATCCATCAGGGATGGGCTACAAAATAGTATTCCCTGCCGTTCTCAAAGAAATCCCTGAATATTTCCAGGGTTAAAGAGGGCCGGCCATCCAAAAACCCCTTCAGGGTTGAAATTTTCATGCCACAGTCCAGGGAAATGAAACGGTACAGTTGATCCGGCGTTGAATGATAAAAATCAGCAGCTCCGAGGCCAAATTCAAAAATAACCACAGGTTTGCAGCGGCTCAAGGTTGCCACCGACCCCTTCATTACCTGATATTCAGCGCCTTCAACATCAATTTTAATTAAATCGGGACAAAATCCGGCTGGGATAATTTCATCAAGCAATCCGGTATTAACAGAGATCTGTTCAATCTGCACGTTTTTTCCGTCGTATTTTCGCTTTTTTATCCCACTGTAAGCAGGCGCGTTTTTAACATACTGAAAACTGGTCTTCCCTGTTTGATCATACAAGGCCGTTGCATTTATGGTAACAGAAGGATCAGCCTGATATTTTTCAGATAAAAACTGAAACAGGATAGGGATGGGTTCAAATCCGAATTTCTGCCCCAGGGGGGCGCTTTTAATCATCAAATCAAGGATTTCTCCCTTATGGCAGCCAATGTCAATGCAATTTGAATGGGTTTTCAGTGACCGGGATATTATTTTCTTGGTATAAGCATCGTATTTCTGGTTTCTGGTTACCGAAACATGGAGAAGGGAAAGGAATTGTTTGAGAATTTGTTTCATCAGCCTCAGATAGCCATTGCATTTATAAACACCGCAAAAATAACATATTTAATCCATCTGAAGCGTTTTATTACAGAATATCTTGGCTAAATCGTTATTTGATGAGCTGTGCTGCCTCGATCCCTCTGATTTTTTACTTCTTGGCCTCTTCGCGGTAAAAGGCTTTCAGATTCCTGCACATCAAAATAAGATTTAGCCATAATATTCCAAGTATTTGACTAATTTTGCATCCCTTAAAGAAACGCTCATCAAAATTTCACTATGGCCTCAACAGCAGATATCAGAAATGGTCTAGTCATCGAATTTAACAACGACCTATACAGTGTTGTCGAATTTCAACATGTGAAGCCCGGCAAAGGCCCGGCTTTCATCCGGACAAAGTTAAAAAGCTTAAAGCACGGACGCGTCATTGCCAATACTTTTGATTCCGGCGCAAAAATTGAAATTGCCCGTGTCGAACGCCGGAAATACCAGTATCTGTATAAAGATGACTCCGGATATCATTTTATGAATATCGAAAATTTCGAACAGATCTATATTCCCGGTGACCTTATCAATGCGCCTCAGTTTCTCAAAGAGGGACAGGAGGTTGAGATTCTTTTTCATGTTGATACTGAAACACCGCTCACCTGCGAACTTCCCCCCTTTGTGGTGTTGAAAATCACCTATACCGAACCGGGAATGCGTGGGAATACCGCAACCAACGCACTGAAAGACAGTACAGTTGAAACAGGGGCAATTGTAAAGGTCCCACTGTTTATCGACACGGGCGAAATCATTAAGGTAGATACCCGTACCGGGGATTATTCAGAGCGGGTGAAGATGCAGTGACGATCGACGATTGACGATTTACGATTGACGATTTACGATTGACGATTGACGATTGACGATTGACGATTGATGATTGACGATTGACGATTGACGATTGAGGAGATTGGCATTGGACGAAAAGACTTTCAAGGATCGTACAAAGAAA